>JBDGUD010000045.1:3990-19493 GCA_042216165.1 Halanaeroarchaeum sp. | reverse complement strand
GTCGGTGCGGCACACAAGGCGGTCGAGGGCGACCGCGTCGGCACCTTCCTCAAGATCGACGACAAGCGAACCGCCCAGGAGGGCGCGGCGGCGAAAGTCGAGGCGGTCGCCGAGGAACTCGGCCGCGAGCCGAGGCGCGAGCGCTGAGCGGGAAACCCTTTACCCCACGCCGCTGAATCCGCCCCCATGGAGAGTCTCAACCGGATGGCCATCGAACTGGCCGACGAGGCGCTGGACTTCGCCGAGGAGTTGCACATCGGCGCCTTCGACCTCGAGAACGGGGCGACGGTCATCGACTTCGGGGTGGACCACCCGGGCGGTCTCGAGGCGGGCCTCCTCCTCGCGGAGTTACAGACGGCCGGACTGGCGACGATCCAGACCCGGATGGACGAGGTCGCCGGCCAGCCGTTCCCACACGTCGAGATCGCGACCGACCGCCCCGATCTCGCGCTCCTCGGGTCACAGAAGGCGGGATGGGAACTGAGCGTGGGGGATTTCGAGGGACTCGGCAGCGGGCCCGCCAGAGCACTCGTCGCCGACGAAGAGGAGTTCCAGGCCATCGGGTACACCGACGCCTTCGATCTCACCGTGCTGGCCGTCGAGTCCGACCGGCTTCCCACGGAGGCGGTGGCCGATCGCGTCGCCGACCGGGCTGGCGTCAACCCGGAGAGCGTCTTCCTGGCCGCGTTTCGCACCGCGAGCGTCGCCGGCAGCGTGAGCATCGCCTCCCGGGCACCGGAACTCGCCCTCTTCCGACTCTTCGAACTGGGATACGACCCGAGGGACGTTCTGACCGCGAGCGGAACGGCCCCCGTCGCACCGGTGCCGGCGGGCGAGGAGGCGGCCATCGCCAGGACCAACGACGCCCTGGCATACGGGGGCCAGGTTCACCTCACCGTGCGGGAGGACGCCGACGCCTTCGAGGAGTTGCCCTCGACCGCGACGGACGCCTACGGCGAACCCTTCGCGGACATCTTCGAGCGTGCCGGCTGGGACTTCCACGAGGTCGACCCGGCCGTCTTCGCGCCGGCACAGGTCACCGTCGACGTGGTCGGCGGTCCGACGTACGGCCTCGGCGACACGAACGAGGACCTCCTGGCCGCGTCCTTCGATCTGCGGTAGGAACGGGTTTATTCGCACCGACGGTATAGAAACGGTATGGCAGTCGACACCGTCCTGTTCGACCTCGACGACACGCTCGTGCGCTACGAGCGACCGGCCGCGGAGGTCCTCGACGCGACGTTCGAACGGGTCGGCGTCGATCCATTCTTCGAGGTCGCCGACTTCCAGACCCGCTACGATCGCTTCTTCCCGCAGAGCGACTCCATCGACCACCTGCGCGAACTCGTCTTCGCCGACATCGCCGTCGAGTCCGGCCGGGACCCCGCCCTCGGCCGCGACCTCGCGCGAACGTACGCCGCGGAGCGGGACCACTCGAGGGTGCGACTCCTCCCGGGGGCGCCCGCACTCCTCGACGCCCTCGACGGCCGGCCACTCGGACTGGTGACCAACGGTGATCCCACCATGCAGCGCCCGAAACTGCGGGCGACCGGGCTCACAGACCGGTTCGACACCGTCGTCTACGCCGGCCACGACACGGCATCGAAACCCGACCCGGAACCCTTCGAGCACGCGCTCGGGGACCTCGGCGTCGACGCCGCCAGCGGGGCGTTCGTCGGCAACGATCCACGGTCGGACGTGGACGGCGCTCACGGCGTCGGCCTCCGCTCGGTGTGGATCCGGCACGGGACCGAGGAGACGCCGTCGGTGGCGCCGGACGCGACGGTGGATTGCCTCGACGAACTACTCGGGACCTGGCTCGTCGAGTAGTCGCGTGACGGTGCCGACGCCCTTGCTGCGTCCCTCGCGGAAGACGAAGCGCTGGCCCTCCTCGACGTGGTACGGCTTGAACTTGAACCGGACCGTCGTCGTGCCGCGGTCGCCGGGGAGGAGTTGTCCACCGTCCGGGTCGAAGATCGCCGCCTCGCTCACCGTCTCGAGGTGGACGACCGGCTCGTAGCCAGAGTGGATCCGGGTCGGGTGGTTGAGGACCATCACCTCGGCCTCGAAAGCCCGTACCGGGTCCGGGTCCGCGTCCGCGGGCAGGAGGGCCATCCCCCGTTCGAGTTCGGTCGCCGAGACCCCCTTGAGCGCGATGCCGACGATCCGCCCGGCCTCGGCCCGGTCCACACGGTGGTAGTGCATCTCGATCGATCGGACCTCGACCTCCCGGAACGACCCGTCGTGGAACGGTCCCAGGGTGAGGGTGTCGCCGGCCTCCACGGTGCCCGACTTGATCGTCCCCGAGGCGACCGCGCCGACGCCGGTGACCTCGTAGGAGCGGTCGACGTAGAGTTCGAAGTCGCCGTCCGCCGCCGCGGTCTTCGGGAGTCTGGAGAACAGGTTATCCAGGACGTCGAGGCCCTCGCGCGTGACCGCAGAGGTGCGGACGATCGGAACGACCGAGTCCCCGATCTCGTCGATCGCCGCGTCAACGCCGTGGCGGGATACCGGAAGCGGGGTCCGACCGGCGTTCCGGAGGACGCGTTCGACCGCGGTCTCGACCTCTCGCACCCGGTCCTCCCCGGCGAGGTCCGCCTTCGTGATCGCGACGATGGTGGGGAGGTCCGTCGCGAGGAGGACACCCAGGTGCTCGCGAGTGGTGTCTGTCGGGCCGTCGTCGGCCGCCACCGTCAGCAGGCCGTAGTCGAGTTTCTGTCCGACCAGCCCCCGAATCGTCGTGGACAGCCAGGGCTCGTGCCCGACCGTGTCGACGAACGAGACCACCCGGTCCGCCTCCTCGACGACCTGTGCACGGTCCGACTTCCGGTCCGGGTCGTCCACGCGGACCGCTCCCTCGTCGTCGAACCCGTAGACGCCGTAGGAGAGGTCCGCACTGAGGCCGCGCTCGACCTCGTGTGGCTGGACGTCCATGTACGAGCGCAGCCCTCCCTCGCCGTCGTCGGGGGTCCCCGTCACCAGGCTGCCGACCAGCGTGCTCTTCCCGTGGTCGACGTGCCCGGCGGTCCCGACGATGATGTGGTTGTCGGCGATGTCGAGGGTGCCGCCGTCCCGTATCGTGGCCACGCCCACCAGTCCACCGTCGTCGGTCCCCCACGTCTCCACGTCGTCGATGTGTGCCCCCGCCTCCTCGGCGAGGAGGCTCAGGACGTCCATCGTCTCCGAGAACGCGTCGGGGGCGATTCCCGCGATGCCGCCGTCGTCCGTCACGCCGACCACGTACGTCGCCTCCCCGTCGCCCGAGAGCACCCGGTGTCGCAACTGTGCGGCGAGACTCTCCAACCGGCCGTCCGCCAGGTGGACGTCGCGGGTGAGTCGTTCCTTGAACTCGACGCTCCCGCCCTCCTGCTCGCCCCGGGCGAGGGCGGTTCGCAGCAGGGCACGGTCGCCGGCCATGTCGCGGATTTGGTCGTTACCGGATAAAAACCTTCCTCGGCCCCGGCTCCCCAAACGCTATTCTCGTGGCCGCCCTCTGGTCGCGCATGAGCGTGCAGGGGCTCTGCCAGGTCTGCGAGAGCGCCCCGGCGACGTTCGCCTGTGAACGCTGTGGGGCGCTCGTCTGCGAGGATCACTACGTCGACGGGAGGGGGCTCTGTCGGTCCTGTGCGAGCGAGACCGGCCACCGGCGAGACCGGCCAGGATCCGGGGACGACCGCCTCCGTTAGCGGAACTCGTTGAGGCGGTCGCGCAACCGGCGCGCGGCCTGCCCGGCCGCCGCGGCCCACCGATCGGAATCCTCGCCGGCGAAGATGATGCCGCGGGAGGAGTTGACCACCCCGACGCCGTCCGCGAGCCCGTGTTCCACCGCGGCCGCCGCGTCGCCCCCCTGTGCGCCCACGCCGGGGACCAGGAACGGGACGTCAGGGACCCGCTCGCGGACCGTCGCGAGTTCGTCGGGCGTGGTCGCGCCGACGACCATCCCGACGTTGCCGTGTTCGTCCCAGTCGGCGACGAGGTCGGCGACCCGTTCGTAGACCAGGTCGCCGTTCGCGAGTTCGAGGGATTGCAGGTCGCTCCCACCCGGGTTCGAGGTCCGGACGAGCACGAACACGCCCTTCTCCGCCCTCGAGAGAAACGGCTGGAGGGAGTCGTGGCCGAGGTACGGGGAGACGGTGATGGCGTCGGCCGTCTCCAGGAGGCCGGCGTACTGCCGGGCGGTGTTCCCGACGTCCCCCCGTTTGGCGTCGAGGATCACGGGAACCTCCTTCCCGTGGGCGTACGCGATCGTCTCCTCCAGCGCCCGCCACCCGTCAGGGTCCTCGTAGAAGGCGGCGTTCGGCTTGTACGCGGCGGCGTACTCGTGGGTCGCGTCGATGATCCGGCGGTTGAACGCCCAGCGGGGGAGGTCTGCGTCGCGAACGGCGTCCGGCAGGCGAGCGGGATCCGGGTCCAGACCGACGCTCACCACGCTGTCGACGCGCTCGATGCGCGCCGCCAGGTCGTCGAAGAAGCTCATGGAACCGGGTGGTCCGCCGCCGACGAAAAGCGTTCCCCATCCGTCGGCGGGTCAGACGGACTTCGCAGCGGCGACGAGGACGTCCGTCGCCCGCTTGACGGCCGCGCCGTTCTCGACGAACACGAGGAGGCCCGGCGGCGTCGTCGCCTTCGGCCGCGCGCGAAGGTCGTTGGCCGCGGCTGCCCGTTCGGCGTCCGCGAGGCCGACATCGAGGTCCAGATGGGCCCGGTCCGGCTGGATCACGACGTCCGCGAGCGAGGTCCCCGCGTACCGCACCGTGAAGACCCGGCCCCCGGGACCGTCCGGTTCCGCGTCCCAGTTCTCGTCCACGAGGGCGACGGCGTCGAAGGGCGGGTCGCTGCGACCCTCGAGTTCGGCGGCGAGCAGTTCGGCGATCCGCCGGCCGTCGGTGATTTCGCGCTCGACCATGGTCACTCGGCGAGGGCCGACCGCGCCTTCGTCGCCGCCTCCTCCACGTCCACGGCGGCGGCCCGCGCGTGGAGGACCGCCGCGACGTCAGCGGTGACGCCCAGGGTCTGCTGGCGCTCGTTGATCGCGGCCACCGCCTCCTGGCGCCGTTCACCCGCCGCAACGAGGGCGTCCAGGACCCGTTCGAAGGCGGACCGTTCCTGGAATATCGACTCGTCCGGCACGAAGTCCTCCGGAACGGTGACCTCGTCTGCTGGAAAGGTGGCGACCAGATCGCCGTCGTCCCGTTCGAGGAGGCCCTCCCTGTTGGCGACCTCGACGACGCGCTTCGCCTGGTCCGGCGATAGCCAGTCACGATCGAGGGACAGCGCGACGACGAAGTCCTGTTCGCCCATCCGATCCCGTCCTTCCCCCTTGAAGGGCGCGGCGACGACCACGCGGAGACTCATCGTGTCCACAGGACGGCATCCGCGCCCCTAACCCTTGCCATCTCGCCCAAACGAGAGATTCAAGTACGTAACGGGACTCTCCTTCGCACATGCAACACCAGGGCCGCTCGACGCGCACGAAGACCGGTGCGCGCGTTCGACCGCACGGCAACAAGAAGAAGCACGAACTCGGGCGCTCGCCGACGGAGACGGAACTGGGAGAACCGCGATTCCGGGTCGTCGACTCCCGCGGGAACGTCGAGAAGGTCCGGGCCCTCGCGACCGACGTCGCCACCGTGAACCGTCCCGACGGCGAGACGGTCGAGACGGAGATCCTCGACGTCGTCGAGAACGAGGCCAACCCGAACTACGTCCGTCGAAACATCCTGACGAAGGGCGCCGTCGTCGAAACGGAGGAGGGACGGGCCCGCGTCACGTCACGACCGGGGCAGACCGGCCAGGTCAACGCAGTTCTCCTCGACTGAGAGGCGCGTCGCTGGAGCGGCGTAAGTGGTAAGCGCCGCGGGTGTGACCAGCCAGTATGGACCGCATACCGTTCGGCATCTCGCGACTGGACTCCCGCATCGGCGGTGGGGCTCCCTCGGGGAGCGTCGTCCTCCTCGCCGGTGAGGCGGGCGCCGGTGCCCGGGAGTTCGTCTACACGAGCGCCGTGTTCAACGGCCTCGAGGCCGCTGCACCCGAGCGGTTCGAGTTGCACTACGGCGACCTCCGGGGCGACGCCACCCCGCCCGAGGCCATTCACTACGTCTCGTTCACGGCCGACGCGGAGGAACTGACGGACGAGATCGCGTTCTCGATGGACGCGGAACTGGTCGAGGCCGGTCTCGACCCCGTCACGTTCGCCGACCTCTCGCCCGAGTTCTTCCAGTTGAGCGCCGTCCCCCGCGACTGGTACGCGAGCGAGCACCGGAGCATCGACGACCTGGGCCGCGGCGAGGACCGGCGGGGCGTCCTCGAGTCCTTCGCGGACTACCTGGACGAGCACGCCCGGGGCTCGCTGGTCCTCGTCGATTCGCTGACGGACTTGCTCGGGGCCCGACGGGAACGCCTCCAGGTGAGCGACATCGTCTTGCTCCTCAAGGGGCTCCGGCGGGCCACCCGGGAGTGGGACGGGCTCATCCTGCTGCTGCTCGAGAAGAACGCGGTGACCGACCGGGAACTGGGGAGCCTGATGACCTCCGTCGACGGCACCATCCAGTTCGAGTGGGAGAGCGGGGGCAACGAGCGGGTCCGGACGATGTTCGTCAACGAGTTCCGGGGCGTGCTCTCCCGCCTCGAGGCGGAGGACATCATCAGGTTCGAGACCGAGATTCACGAGGCGGGATTCGACGTGAGCAACGTGAGGAAGATCCGCTAGTCAGCCGAGGACGGCGCGCGCGGCGAACAGCAGGTTCTCCTTGCGCTCGCGGATGCGCCGGTAGAAGTACTGGAACCACTTCTCGCCGTAGGGGACGTACTGGTAGACCGTATATCCCTGGCGGGCGAGCCGTTCCTGTTCGTCGTCGCGGACCCCCATGAGCATCTGGAACTCGAAGTCCCGGTCGTGCTCCTCTGCGAGGTCGATGGCGTGATCGATCATCTGCTGGTCGTGGCTGCCGACCGCGATGCCCGCCCGGTCCTCGAAGTTCGCGAACATGTACTCGAGGTCCTGCCGGAACATCTCGTTGACCTTCGATTTCTTCTTGTACGCGATGTCGGCCGGTTCGTCGTAGGCACCCTTCACCAGTCGAATGCGGCCGGGGACGTCGGCGACGCGTTCGAGGTCCTCGCGCGTGCGCTTCAGGTTCGACTGGAGACAGAGCCCCACGCCGCCCTCGTACTCGGTCGCGAGGTCGACGTAGGCGTCGAGGGTGACGTCGGTCGTCTCGTGGTCCTCCATGTCGACCCAGACGAAGACGTCGCGCGTGTCGGCGATGGAGACGATGTCCTCCAGGTTCTCGCGGAACGTCCCCTCGCCGACGTCGATCCCGATTTGCGAGGGTTTGACCGAGACGACGGCGTCGACGTCGGCGGCGTCCACCGACCGGATCAAGTCGAGGTAGGCGTCCCGGTCCTCCCCCGCCGGCTCCGGCTCGTGGTAGTGCTCGCCCAGCAGATTCAGGATGGCCCCGATGTCCTTGCGGTTCAACGCCTTCGCGTGCTCGATTGCCGCCGTCTTCGATTCGCCCGCGACGAATCTGTCCGCGATTGGTGGAATCATGGGTTGGTGTCAGGCCGCGAGTTCGTGGGCGACGCCGACGTCCTCGGCGACGTCGTGCAGGTCGAGTTCCTCCAGCGTCTCGTCCAGGGGAACGCCGTCCGTGTTCCAGCCTCGGGCGGTGTAATACCGGTCGAGTTCGCGTTCGTAGGCTCGCTCGTCGATCGATTCGCCCGTGCTCGGTCCGTCCGGAACCTCCTCCGTGAACCGGGGGACGAGCCGGTCGTCATCGCGACCGAAGCCCTCGCGGACGTTGAACGCCTTCGAGAGGGTGTGGACGCGCTCGCCGACCGTGAGCATCTCGGACGTCGAGAGGTCGAAGCCGGTCATCGCGTTGACCAGTTCCCGGACGCCCTCCGCGAGGGTCAGCCCGCGGGTGAACTTGCAGACCCCGGTGATGTCGTAGACCATCATGAGGTCCTCCATGGCCTTGAGCGCGAGGGCCTTGCCCTCCATCTCCCTGCGGTCGTAGTTCTCGAACTCCCAGAAGGAGCCGCCCATCTCCAGGGCGTACATGCAGGACGTGAGGTGATCTGCCCCGCGCGGACTCACGCCGAACGCCAGCGCCATGCCCTTGATGCCCCGGGCCTCGAATCCCGCCGGGGACTGGCCCTTGACGTGCACGGCGAACTCCTCGCCCGCCCCGAGTTCCTCGGCGGCGTGAGCGTTGCCGTGCATGAGCAACTGGGCCAGGTCGCCGTCGGCGTGTGCCATCCTCTCCAGTAGCTCGAGGACCACGTCCGCGTTGCCGAACTGGAGGTCGGCGTCGACGGAGGCGAGATGGTCCCCGTCGAGGAGCCCGCGTTCGGCGGCCTCCATCGCCCAGGAGATGGCGTTGCCGGCGTCGATCGTGTCGAGACCGAGGTGGTCGCAGATCTCGTTCGCCTTCGCGACGGCCTCGATGTCGTCGAGTTCGACGTTGCCGCCGAGGGCGTACTGCGTCTCGTACTCGGGACCGTCCACCGCGATGTCGCCGTACTGCGTGTCCTCGGCCTCGAAGTACTGGCTACACGGTTTCGTGCAGTACGGGCACGGTCGCTTGGTTTCGACGTACTCCTCGGTCCAGTAGCGGGGGTCGATCGAGACCCGGTCGTTCTCGGGGTCCTCGAGGCGGTCGTAGGCCTTCTTGAAGTAACTCGACTGCCAGTTCCGCGTGGGATAGATGCCCAGTTCGGTGTTCTTCACGTCGAAGGCCTCGCCGGTGCCGTACTGGACGTCGATCGACGCCTCCCCGGTCCCGGTGACCTCGATGTCCCCGCGACCCGTGGTCTCGAGGCGCCACTTCTCGTTCAACTCCTCGAGTTCGTCCTCACGGGCCACCGGCACGCCCTTCGTTCCCTTGACGGCGATGGCCTTGAGATTCTTCGATCCCATGACCGCCCCGGGACCGCCACGGCCCGCCTGCCGGTCCTCGCACTCGATCATCGATATCTTCGACAGGTTCTCTCCCGCCGGGCCGATGGTCGCGGTCCGGAACTGGCCGCCGTAGGTCTCCTTGATCGCGTCGTCGGTCTCCCACGTGTCGAGCCCCCAGAGGTCCTCCGCGTCCTCGAGGCGGATCTCGTCGTCCTCGACCACCAGGGTGGTCGGTTCGTCTGCCGCCCCGCGGACCACCATCGCGTCGTAGCCGGCCCGCTTGAGCTGGTCGCCCATCTTCGCGCCGACCAGCGACTTGCCGTACCCGCCGGTGAGCGGGGACTTGAATCCGAAGGTCGTCTTCGAGCCGGTCGGTACCGACGGGCCCACCAGCAGTCCGGGGGCGACCGCGAGCACGTTCTCGGGGTCGAGCGGGTCCACGTCCGGTCCGACCTCGTCGTACACCAGTCGCGTAGTGAAGCCAGCGCCCCCGAGGTACCGTCGCAGGAACGAGTCCGAGAGTTCGCTCGTCTCGACCTCGCCCGTCGTCAGGTCGACCTCGAGAAGCCGTTTCCAGTATGCCATGGTATCAGGTATGGGTCGTTCCTAAATGGATGTTGCCCCATCCTCGTTGGCACAGTGCAGATGGGATTGCGTGGTACACGGACCTGGTGGCTCCGCTACGACGCTGTCGCACCTGTACGCTGGCGTCGGTCCGTGGCCAACTGTTAAGTTCTCGCTGGCGAACCAAGGTACGATGGCGGGTCAACCCGACGACGAGGGGGTCGAACGGGTCTCGGTCGAGGGGCAGCCGGCAGCGTGGGCAATCGAACGGGCCAGCGACCTGGGCGTCGAACCGGAGGAGTACCTGGAGCGAGTGCTGGTCTCGGTGCGGGCGGTCGAGGACGGCGATCCGCTGGACGACCTGGCCGACGCGCGGCAGGTCCAGGTCCTGTCCCAGCGACTGGACGAACTGGACGACGAGGTCGACGAGAAGATCGCCGACGTCCGCGATCGGGTCATTCAGGTCAAACGCGAGACCGACCAGAAGGCACCGGCCGGACACGAGCACGACGATCTGGCCGCGGCCGTCGAGGAGGCGACCGAGCGGGCAGATACCGCGGTGACCCAGGTCGAGGCGATCGCCGAAACGGTGAACGCGATCGAACGTCGCCTCGACGCGGGCTTCGACAACTACGAGGAGATCCTCTCGTTCCTCGTGGACCGGACCGACGACCTGGCGGATCACACGGAGACCGTCGCGCGAGCGCTCGTCGATCTCCGGCGACGGGTCCAGACGATCGGTGCGAACGTCGAGCGCCGCGAGACGACGGGCCGGCTCAAGCGGCAGGCCAACGAGGCAGGCGTGACGGAGGCGTCGTGTGGCGCCTGCGGTGACGACGTGCGTATCGCCCTGCTGACCGACCCCGAGTGTCCCTTCTGCGGGGCGTCGTTCACCGAGCTGGAGCCGAAGTCCGGCTTCTTCGGCTCCGCGACGCTGGTCGCGGGAACCGCACCGGCACTCGAGGACCCGGATGGAGCCTCCGACGCCGACGACGTCGAGGCGGACCTGGAGACGGTGATCGCCGAGGAATCCAGCGCGGGGTCGGACGAGGCGGAAGACTGGCTGGACGAAGGCCCGTCCGGGGAGACGGTCGGAGCGCCACCGCCGTCGAGGGAGGGAGCCACGGATGAGTGAGGACGATCCGTTCGACGAGCCGAGCGAGGGGTCGGGGAGCGACGACGCGGGCACGGAAGGATCGCTAGACGACGAACCACTCGGCGACCTGCGCCGGGACGTGGAGTCGCGAACCGAGTCGGGTGAGTCCGGCGACGAGGACCTCTTCGCGTCGGTCGCCGTCGACGACGTGGACCTCGAGGAGGTCTGGACCGACGTCTTGCTCGGGGAGGAGCCGACAGAGGGCAGCGTCCCGCCGACCGCAGTCGAGGCGGGCGGCGACGTCCAGGTGGTGAACAAGCGGTTGTGCCATCGGTGTCGGCACTTCGGCGACCCGCCGACGCTCGAGTGCACCCACGAGGGGACGGCCATCCACGAGACGGTCGACATGGACCACTACCGCGTCTCGAACTGTCCGATGGTCGATACCGAGGCGGATCCCTATCGCTCGCGGGAGTGACCCCCCCCGACGAACTTTTCGTCCCCGACGCCCGAGGTCCGACAATGCAATTCTGCGAGGAGTGTGGCTCCATGATGCGGGCCGAGGGCGACGCGATGGTCTGCACGGCCTGTGGCAACGAACAGCCAAGAGACGATGACCTGGCCGAGTCGTACACCTCGACGGTGGCCCAGGACGACAGCGACGTCGTCGAGACGGAGGAGGGGGCCACCTTCGAGGGGAAGCCGACCGCCGAGGAGGAGTGCCCGGAGTGCGGGACCGAGGAGGCGTGGTACACGATCAAGCAGACCGGGTCCGCTGACGAACCGCCGACGCGGTTCTTCAAGTGCACCGAGTGCGGCGCGCGCTGGCGCGACTACAACTGATCACTCGGAGCGCCTGGCGGGGTGCCGTCGATCGCCCGGGTCGGCCTCGAGGGGGCACTCACTCGTAGCCGATGTCGGGAGTCAGGGTAGCCTCGCTCCGCCGGAAGGTCCCCGTGCCGCGTGCCAGTTCGTTGCCCGCGTCGTCGTAGGCCACCGCGCCGGCGACGAGTTGGTCCGGGTTGTCGTTGAACACCTCGCCCTCGGCCCTGATCCGGCCCTCGGAGACCGGCCGCTCGAAGTAGATGTCGAAGTCCGTCGTCAACACGAAGACGTCCTCGATAAGGGAGTTCGCGGCGAAGAATGCGGCGTCGTCGAGCGCCTTGAAGTAGATGGCGCCGTGGACGGACGCGAGCGGATGAAAGTAGTCCTCACGGACCGGTATCGTGACGGTCGCCTCGCCCTCGCGCACCGTCAGGTCGGGATCGTACTTGCTGTTGACCGGGGCGGACTGGTACATCCGTTCGAGTTTCCGGAAGTGGGTCTCGTCCATCGGCGATACACTCGAATCGACGGGGGAAAAGTCCGCGGGTCAGACGGCCAACCAGGCGACGAAGACCGCGATGCCGCCGAGGGTGGTGCTGGCGACCGCGTGCAGCCGGAGTCGGTCGAGCAACTCGTGTGACGGCCCGTCGACGGCGACGGCCTCGGCGTGGACCTCGGTGCCGGTCTCGCAACTGGGGAGGAAGTCCATCGCGACGTGAAGGAAGGTCCCCGCCGCGAAGCCGAAGACCGCCCCCTGGATGGCGGCGGAGGCCGGCGGATCGAACAGGCTCACCGCGAGTGCCGCCAGACCGACGCCCGTCGCCGGGAGCAGGATCGTCGCGATCGGACGTCCGTTCCGGGTGAACCGTCGGGCAGCGGCGTATCCCGCTGGCCCCTTGTGAGAGACGATGGACAGGCCCAACAGCGGCCCGAGACTCGGCATCGAGGTGTAGACCATCCCGATGATGGCGCCCGCAGAGAGGGCGTGGGCGCTGAGCTGGGCGGCCGTCCGGTCCAGGGGGAGGTCGCGGTGAGACATTCGGTGACCCACGGCGTGTGCGCCGAATCCGGCGAGCACGCCGGCCGCGATGCCGAATCCGCCGAACGCGGAGGAGTGGCCGATCGCGGACGGCACGAGGAAGACGGCCGAGGAGGTGATCATCGCCCCGCTCGCCAGCCCGTAGGTCCAGACCATCCCCCGCGGATGACGGTCGGTGGTCCGGCCGCCGAGGAACGCCCCGCCGGCCATCGTCGCGAACGCGAACCAGGCGATGCCCAGGAGTTTCGGGGCAGGTTCCATCAGAGACGTGTAGACGGAGAGCGCGGCGAACGCCACGAGACTCGTCAGTCCCACGACCACCGTCCGCTGGCGCACCGTCTCGTCGGCCGCCTCCGTCGCGTGACCGTGCACTCGATTATTAATTTGGCATTCGGAGTTAATAGCCTTCCGGTCGGTGGCTCTGCTGTCTCAGGATCGGTCGTCCGGGCCGAGGATGGCGCCGTTGAGGACGTCCGGTGCGAGGTCGGCGGCCCAGGCGACGAGGTCCGCGGCGTCTGCGACGTCGCCGCCCACCGCCTCCCCGGCGAGGGTTGCCCCCACGGGCTGCTCGAGGTCCGCGGCGAATCCCCCGACCAGTGCGATTCTGGCGGCCTCACCGACGGGCCCAACGCCCTTGCTGACCAGTGACGCCGTGTCGTCGATGGGCACCACGACGCTGGCCCCCGACGTCAGGTGGGGAACCGACTCCTTGATCGTCGCGTAGACGCCCCGCCCGTTGGACCGCATCGTGTCGTCGTAGGCGCTGTAGGAGGTCTCCTGCAGGGGCGATTCGCCGGGGTCGTCGTGGCGAACCGACGCCGCCGGCACGACGACGTCGATGCCGCCGGCCCCACCCGCCCGGGAGGCCGTCTCGGCGAGGCGCTCGAGGTCGAACTCGTCCCGCTCGTCGGCCCGGACGCCCGTCGCCTCGCCGCCCCCCGCCTCGAGGTCGTCTGCGACTGCCAACACCTCGTCTCGGTCGCGGCCCCCCAGGACGACGTGCGCGTCGCGTGATACGAATCGGTCGGCGATCGCCCGGCCGAGCGGGGTTCCCGCTCCGGTGATGACCACGGTGTCGACCATGGGAACCGGTAACCGACGCTGCGTGGTAAACCTACGTCTCCCCTGACGCCACCGGGCGGAGAAAGTCGTCGGACCGGGCAAACCTGCCGCCTGCGCCGGGGCGCAATCCCCCGTTGAACCTCGGTCTCCGAGAACGTATCTCGGGACGTCCAACGGCCGCGTCGGTACGGGGGGCCTACCCAATACCGGGGGAACCGGTACGGACTGCATAGTTAATCCCCTCGACGTTCATCTTGTTTACACGTCAGGAACGCACGTAGACCGCGTCACGACCGGCGCGGTCGGGGGAGAAGGGGCAGCGCCATCGGGCGCTGTTACGGTTCCGGACGTGATCGAGCGAGCGCCCAAAGAGCCATGCAATCCAACGTCTCGACCATCGACGGGAGTGGGGTCACGAGGGAGGAGACCCCGGGGGGAGGACCGCTGTCGAACGGATCGTCGTCGCTGTCTCGCGACGTCGTCTTCGACGTGCTGAGTAGCACGCGACGACGGTACGTCTTGCACCATCTCAGACAGAACGGGGGGACGGCGAACCTGCGGGATCTCTCGACGATCATCGCGGCCTGGGAGTACGAGACGACGCCCGAGAACGTCACGTCGAAACAGCGCACGCGCGTCTACACCGCCCTTCGCCAGTCCCACCTGCCGAAGATGGACCGGGAGGGAATCGTCGAGTTCGACCCCTCGAGCGGGGACGTGACGGTGACGCCGGACGCCGAGGACCTCGAGATCTACCTCGACATCGTCCCCCACGACGAGATCCCCTGGAGTACGTACTACCTGGGCGTCGGCGCCCTGGGGAGCGTCGTGGCGGTCACGACCTGGCTCGACGTCTTCCCGCTGGCGTACATCCCGGACGGACTCGCGGCGGTCGCCCTCGCGCTGATCGTCATCGTCTCCGCGAGCGCACACTCCTACTTCGACCGGAAGTATCGCATCGGCGAAGACGACCGGCCACCGGCCTGACCATGACGCCCGACATCGACGGGAGGGACGTGTTACACGGGCTCGCGCTCCTGTTCCTGCTCGTCGTCGTGATCCCGTTCGTCGTAATTGGGGTCCCGCAGGTGGTCGGAGCCGAACACAGTTTCGTGGTCACGTCTGGCAGCATGGAGCCCGCGATCAGTGCCGGCGACGTGGTGATCGTCGGCGCCGTGTCACCGAGTGCGATCCAGGTCGGCGACGTGATCACCTTCGAGGACGACGGCGAACTCACGACCCACCAGGTCGTCGCGATCCAGGAGGGCGAGGCCGGACCGCGATTCGAGACGAAGGGGACCGCGAACGAGAACGTCGATCCCGGAACCGTGCCCGCCGACGCAGTGGTCGGCCGGGTCAGTGTCACCATTCCGTACGCCGGCTACGTGGTCCTCTTCGCGAACACCAAGTACGGGGGCCTCCTGTTCCTCGGCGTTCCGGGGGTCCTGCTCGTGGTCTCGGAGTTGTACGAACTGTTTCGCGCTCGACACCGCACGGAACCGTCGGACGGTGAGACGCGATGACGACGCGTCTCCCACTCGCGACGCTGGCTGCGATCGCCGTGGCGTCCCTCGCGATCACTGCCGCACCGCTCACCGGTGCCGTGTTCAACGACACGGAGACGTTCGCGGACAACTCGTTCCAGGCCGGCAACTGGACGACCACCGCCCCGACCGACGCGACCCTCGCAGGGTCTGCTCTCGGAACCGTCGACGAAGGATCAAGTGAGAACAACTCGACGGGCGCCAACGCGACCACCGACGGTGTCCCCGACGACGCAACGACCACCACGGTCCCGGTGAACGGAACGACGACCAACGGGACCACCGAGAACGTCACCACCACGAACGTGACCACGACCCCGACCGACGGAGTCGACGTCACGACGACCACGAACACGACGACGGGGAACGTCTCGACGACCACCCAGACCGTGCCGACCACGACAGATGAAACCACGACGACCACGGTGAACGAGACGACCACGACGACCACGGTGAACGAGACGA
>JBDGUD010000045.1:0-3890 GCA_042216165.1 Halanaeroarchaeum sp. | reverse complement strand
ACCACGGTGAACGAGACGACCACGACGACCACGGTGAACGAGACGACCACGACGACCACGGTGAACGAGACGACCACGACGAGAGAGTCCACGACCACCACCACGACCGAGGGGACGTCCACCACGACAGAGTCCACGTCCACGACGACGTCGTCGACTGTGGACGCGTCTACGACGACCACCGCAGAAGACGATACCGGTGAGACCGCATCGACCACCACGACCGCAGACACGACCACGACGACAGAGTCCACGACCACCACCACCACGACCGAAGACGCGACCACCGCGACAGAGCCCACGTCCACGACGACCACGACTGACGACACGTCGACGACCACCTCGACGACGAATTCGACGACCACCACGTCGTAGACGACGGGGACGACGGACCCCACGACCAACCCGACGACGGAACGTCGACGGAGGGGGTCGTCACGCGGGCCGGTGACCCACAGCGAATCGCCGGATGGAGTTACGTGCGGATCGCCTGATGGAGTTCGGAAGCGAATCCGACGATCGGAGTGCCCGGGGACGGTCAAGAACGCGGGGCCGCGACAGAATGCCGGAGTCGGCGAAGCGCGTTTTTCGCGGGATTCGACCGCCGTTAGCCACAGAGAAGCGCGTGGGCCAGGGCCGCGACGAGGAGCGCGAGCAACAGGTAGACCAGCGAGACGATGACGTTCAACCGGATGGCACCGGGACGCATTCCGGGGATGCGAGCAGTCGCGTGAACGGCCGCCACCGCCGCCGAGAGGGTCGTCATCGCTTCAACACTGGACGGCACCGAACGAGAGGTCGAAGGTCGCGCCGTCGCTCTGGTAGACGTTGACCTCTTCGCCGCCGGTGGGCAGCCACCAGTGGAGCCCGAGGCAGACCGAGTCCTCGAGACCGAAGCAGTCGCCGTCGCCGCCGGGGTTCGCCAGCGGGTCGGCGGAGATGGCTCCGGCCACCTCGCGGAGACTGCCCTCCGCGAGGATCGGATTGCCGGGTTCGAGGGTGCCGTTGCAGCCGCCGAAGAGACCGGCGTCGTACCAGACCTCGGCCCGGACGTGGTCCGCCAGTTCGCCATCGCTCGTGTCGTCGCCCGCTGCGCGCTCGGGTTCGGTGATGCCGTTCTCGGCCTCGTCCGTGATCGCGGCGTCCATGACGAGCGATACCGTCTGTTCGGGTTCCGCGGCCGCGGCCACGGAGACACGGAAGGCGAGGACGCCCTCGTCTCCAGGCTGGACGTCGGTGAGCGAGATGAGGGGGGCGGTCGGGTCGGGGTCGGTCGCGCCAGTTTCCAGGACGGCGCCGTTGTAGGTCTCCCGCCACTCGACCAGGACGTCCACCGCGGCGTCGGTCTGGAACGTACTCGCCTGCTGGTACGCGACGGCGTCACCGGTCGTGACGAACGCGAGACCTCCCGTCGCGATACCCGCGATGCCGAGGTCGCGAAGGAGGCGACGGCGGGACAGATCTGGACCGCGGGTCATGGTCCCTCACCACCGTTGTGGCGGCACTGCTCGGCGTAATACGCCAGGTCGAATACAGCCGAGTCGGTCCGTACGTTCGGGACGTCCGCTGGGAGCCACCACTCGAAGCCGATACAGTGGTCCGTACAGGCCACGAAGCACCCGCCCGGGTCGCCACAGACCGAGAAGCGGACCCAACTGAACGCGAGGTACTCCTCGCCTCCCTTCCCGGTCGTCTTCGGTACGGACTGGATCGTCCCCGACCGGGCGCAGTCCTCGAATGTGACGACGTCCGTCTCCTCGTTGTTCCCCTTCGCTAAGCCCCGATTTCCCGCCTTGACGGCCACCCGACAGACGCCGATGTCGTCGGGTTCGACCACCTCGAAGTCGAACTGGACCACTTCGTTCGGGTCGTCATCCTTCGTGACGAAATCGCCGAGACGGATGGTGACCGACTCGCCGTCGACGGTTGCCGTCTGCTCGTAGCCTTCCGAGGGGCCCTCAGCATCGAACTCGATCTTCTCGAGTGGCGTGCACGCTCGCTCCGGGTCCGCAAGGAGGCGATGCCCGCCATCGATCGCCTGGAGGACCGTCTCCAGCGAGCCCTCTGCGATGACCGGTTCGCCCTCCTCGAACGCGCGATCGCAATCGAGGTCGTACCAGAGTCTGGCCTGGAGCGTGGACGCGAGTTCGCCCGCGTCCGGATCCGGGTCCGTCTCCGCGCTCTCGCCCAGGCCGTACCCGTTCTCGGCGTTCTCCGTGAGAGCACCAGTCACCCAGACGTACGCGTCGTTCCCGCAGACGTGGACGTCGAAGAGGGCGCTCCCACGATCTCCCGGTCTGAGGTCGCCGGCCTCGATCAGCGGCGACGGCAGTTCGCCACCGTCCGGGAGTGTCTCGCACGGTTCGTCGTACGGCGGTCGGAGCATGCCGTCGTCGCCGGGTGGATTCGCCCGGACGACCGTCGTCTCACCGTCCACGGTTCGCGCAGTCTCGTACCCGACGTTGAGGTCGACGCTGCCCGCCCGGAGGAGAGCGTCCACCGTCTCCCGGTCCGAGAGCGACCCCGCCGTCCGACTGGTGAACGCGGTCGCCCCGATGGCCGAGGCCCCGAGTGTCGTCAACAGGGTCCGTCTGGAGAGGTCCCCCTCCGTCATGGAGTCCCCCCGTTCGTCCCGCTCCCTTCTCCCACGTATGGCCGCCCGACTCCCCGGTGGATCGGGCCGGCAGACGTGGTGCGAGGTTCGATCATGGCCGAAGGCCCACCGGGGGAGTCGAACCCCCGTCGCGCACCGGCGTGGGTCGAGAGGGCGGCTACCGCCAGTCGACGCCGACGAAGTCCTGCCCGTCGAAGTCCGCCGTCGCTCCCTCGAATCGCAGCACGCCCGTCACGGTGACCGTATCACCCGCCGGGACGCCCGTGAGGTCGAGATGGGTCAGACCGCCCGTGGCGCCGATGCTGGCCGGTGTCGTCGAGTACCCCTTGACCGTGACGTCGTCAACCAGGGTGGTGACGTTCGCGTCCCCGCTGGCCGCAGTGATGGCGACGTCGACCTCGCTCGGCACCCCGCCAGGCCACTCCGGTTCACCGGTCGAACCGGCGTTTGCGTCGCCATCGGTCACGTCGTCGTCGGTTACCGTGACGCCGTTCACCGTGAGCGAGGCCGTCTGGGCCGCCGGATCGACCTCCGCCGTGAACGGGACGTCGGTGTTCGCGGGGAACGGATTCGATCCCCAGAGCGTGGTGCTCTCGACGCCGCCGCTGTCGCCGTGAATCTGTATTTCGCCGCGGCCGGACCCGCCACGCGACAGCGCCTGCATGGAGAAGGCCTTCTCGTAGGATATCTCCGAGAAATCGCCGCTCCCCACGGACCCCTGGGCGAATTCCGGGGCCATCCCGCTGCCGTCGTTGTGCCGGCACTGCTCCGTGTAGAAGCCCAGGTCGAAGGTCGCCGAGTCGGTCTGGATCTCGTTCGCGTGATCGACCGGCACCTCCCAGGCGAATCCGACGTACCTCGTGGTGGACGGGGCGAAGCAGTCGCGAGTCGACGTCGTGGGGTCGGCGTCGAGCGGGAGACCGGTTCCCTCCCCGAGTCGGGCCAGCGCCTCCCGGAGCGAGCCCTCGAAGAGGATCAGGTCCTCGATCGGCACGTCCTGCGCGCTCCCGTCGATCCAGAGCGTCTCCACGTCCTCCATCTGGTTGTTGCCGTCGTCGTGCCAGATGGTGACCTCGACTGCGTCCAGGAGTTCGACGTCGGTGCCGGTCGCTTTCGACGTGTCCGGGCCGCCCACCTCGTCCTCGTCGTCTTCCTCGGGCTCCGTGTGGCCGTTCTCCGCCGCGGCGAGGAGGTCGCCGGTCATCCAGAGGTAGCCGGGGTTGTCGAAGAGGTGCGCGGAGAACGTGACCTCGCCCCAGTCACCGGGTTTCACGTC
>JBDGUD010000058.1:0-19898 GCA_042216165.1 Halanaeroarchaeum sp. | reverse complement strand
GATGATCGTCGAGGTCGCCGAGACCCAGGAGGACGAGGCCGGCGACGGCACCACCACCGCCGTCGCGATCGCGGGCGAACTCCTCAAGAACGCCGAGGACCTCCTCGAGCGCGACATCCACCCGACGGCGATCATCAAGGGATACAACCTCGCCGCAGAGCGCGCTCGCGAGGAGGTCGACGAGGTCGCCATCGACGTCGATCCCGAGGACGAGGACCTCGTCCGCAGCGTCGCCGAGACCTCGATGACCGGCAAGGGCGCCGAACTCGACAAGGAACTGCTCTCCGGCATCATCTACGACGCCATCAAGCAGGTCTCCGTCGAGACCGAGGACGGCGACATCGTCGTCGACGCCGCCAACATCAACATCGAGACCCAGACCGGCCGTTCGTCCGGCGAGAGCGAGCTGCTGCGCGGCGCCGCCATCAGCAAGGACCCCGTCCACGACGAGATGCCCGCCGAGGTCGAGGACGCGGAGATCCTCCTCCTCAACGAAGCCATCGAAGTCGAGGAAGCCGAAGCCGACACCTCCGTCAACATCGAGAGCCCCGACCAGCTGCAGTCCTTCCTCGACCAGGAAGAAGAGCAGCTCAAGGAGAAAGTCCAGCAGATCGTCGACACCGGCGCCAACGTCGTCTTCTGCCAGAAGGGCATCGACGACATGGCCCAGCACTTCCTCGCGAAGAAGGGCATCCTGGCCGTCCGTCGGACGAAGAAGTCCGACATCGAGTTCCTCAAGAACGCGCTCGACGCCGCGATCGTCACCGATCTCGACGCCGCAACCGCCGACGACCTCGGCACCGGCAGCGTCAGTCGCGACGACGATGACGACCTGTTCTACGTCCAGGGTGACGCCGATGAGCGCCTGGGCGTCACGCTCCTCCTGCGCGGCTCGACCGACCACGTGGTCGACGAGATCGAACGCGGCATCACCGACGCGCTCGACGTCGCCGCCCAGGCCCTGACCGACGGTCGGGTCCTCCCCGGCGGCGGGGCCATCGAGGTCGAACTGGCCGACCGCCTGCGCACCTTCGCGGACGGCGTCGAGGGCCGCGAGCAGCTGGCCGTCGAGGCCTTCGCCGACTCCCTCGAACTCGTGCCCCGGGTCCTGGCCGAGAACGCCGGGCTCGACTCCATCGACACGCTCGTCGACCTGCGCGCCGCCCACGAGGCCGGCGACCAGCGCGCCGGCCTGAACGTCCTCAGCGGCGACATCGAGGACACCTTCGAGGCGGGCGTCGTCGAGCCCGCTCACGCCAAAGAGCAGGCGCTCAACTCCGCCTCCGAGGCCGCGAACCTCGTGCTCAAGATCGACGACATCATCTCCGCCGGCGACCTGTCGACCGACAAGGGCGACGACGAAGGTGGCGCCGGCGGTATGGGCGGCGGCATGGGCGGCATGGGCGGTATGGGCGGCATGATGTAAGCTCGGGAACCACTCGCCCACCCCCATTCTCACCCCCGACGAATCGCCGGTCGAAAAACGGCCAACCGCTCTCCCGCTATCGAGTCGCCGCCGGCGACCGGCTCACTGCAAGTCGAGTTCGAACTGGCTGCACTCGACGGGCGCGTCGAGGACGACGCTCGTGTTCGACTCCTTGATGTCCTCGTCGGCGAGGAGTTCCTTGATGAGCGCGTTCATGTCGTCGGTGTCGAGGAACTTGCCGACGGCGATGATGTCGAACTCGCCGGTCACCTCGTAGACGTTTATCATCTGTTTTTGGCCCTCGAGTCGCTCGGTGATGTTCGGGAGCGCGTTGCCCTCGACTTTGAGCTGGACGATGGCGGTGACGTCGTAGCCCAGTTTGTCGTAGTCGACGACCGGCGTGTACCCCTCGATGACGCCCTCGTTCTCCAGGTCTTTGAGGTGGTTCGAGACGGTCGTGACGGAGACGTCCAGTTCCTCGGCCAGGCTGCGCAGACTCGCGCGGCCGTCCCCGAGGAGCGCGTTGATGAGCGCGGCGTCCAGGTTCTCGTACGTCATGTGCGTCACTCCGTGCCGGGGGGATTAGAATTTAACGAATGTCCAATTCCCTCGGAACATTGCAAAATTGCGCTAAGCGATAGTGCTTTAGTACCGTGACTATTGGAATCTGGTATCGATACCGATGACAAACGAAGATAGCGCCCCGGACGGGGGACTCAGTGCGGAGGAACAGGCGATTGTCGAACGCATCGAGGAAGAAAACATCGATTTCCTCCGGCTACAGTTCACCGACATCCTGGGGACGGTCAAGAACGTCTCCATCCCGGCGAGCCAGGCCGAGAAGGCCTTCACCGAGGGTATCTACTTCGACGGCTCCTCCATCGAGGGGTTCGTCCGGATCCAGGAGTCGGACATGCGCCTGGACCCCGACCCCGCGACGTTCGCCATGCTCCCGTGGCGGCGCAAGGACGACGGCGGGGCGGCACGGCTCATCTGTGACGTCATCGACACCAAGACCGGCGAACCGTTCGCGGGCGACCCCCGGTACGTCCTCAAGCGGGCGCTCGACCGCGCCGCGGAGATGGGCTTCGACCTGAACGCCGGCCCCGAACCCGAGTTCTTCGTCTTCGAGAAGGACGAGGACAGCAGCGCGACCACCCGGACCCACGACGCCGGCGGCTACTTCGACCTGGGCCCGAAGGACCTCGCCTCCGACCTGCGCCGGGAGATCATCTACGCCCTCGAGGAGATGAACTTCGAGGTGGAGTCCAGCCACCACGAGGTCGCGGACGGGCAACACGAGATCAGCTTCAAGTACGCCGACGCGCTGACGACGGCCGACAACATCGCGACATTCCGGGCGGTCGTACGGGCCGTCGCCGAGATGCACGACCTGCACGCGACGTTCATGCCGAAACCGATCGCCCGGATCAACGGCTCCGGGATGCACACCCACCTCTCGCTGTTCACCGAGGACGGGGAGAACGCCTTCTACGACGGCGACGACGAGTTCTCCCTCTCGGAGACCGCCTACCAGTTCATGGCGGGAATCCTCGAGCACGCCCCGGCGATCACCGCCGTCGCGAACCCGACGGTCAACTCCTACAAGCGCCTCGTCCCGGGCTACGAGGCCCCGGTATACGTCGCCTGGTCGGACGTCAACCGGTCCGCGCTCATCCGGAAGCCGGCCGCCCGCGTCCCGGCGTCCTCGCGTATCGAGTTGCGCTCGCCGGACCCGACCGCGAACCCCTACCTCGCGCTCGCCGTCATGCTCCAGGCCGGACTCGACGGCATCGAACGCGGCCTGGAGGCCCCGGACGCGGTCCGCGAGAACATCTACGAGTTCGACGAGGAGAAGCGCGAGGAGTACGGCATCGATACCCTCCCCGGTAGCCTGGGACAGGCGATCGAGGCCCTCCAGGACGACGAGGTGGTCATGGACGCGCTCGGCGACCACGTCGCGGAGAAGTTCGTCGAGGCGAAGACGCAGGAGTTCGCCGAGTACAAGACCGAGGTCTCGGCCTGGGAGATCGACCGCTACCTCGATACGTTCTGAGACTGGAGCGCCGGCAGCGCGAGGAACAGCGCGCCCGTGGCGAGGCCGGTGAAGCCCGCCACGATCGGCATCCCGGACTCGTAGCCCGCCCCCGCCAGGAGACCGCCTCCTACGAGCGCGAGCACGACCGTCGATCGGGCCGGACCGGTCCCGTCCAGTCGATCCCTGACCAGCCACCAGCCGACGGCCGCCCCGGTCACGAGGCCGACCTGGAGGGCCGCCTCGACCGTCGCGTGCAACAGCGCGCCGCCGAGGGCCAGGGGGACGGCCATCGCGAATGCCCAGGTCAGCGACTCGCGGGCCACGGCCCGCACCACGCCTAGGATCGCGAGGCCCACGGCGATGCCCGCGACGACGTCCACGAGGTAGTGCACCCCGAGGAGCACCCGGGACGCCGCGACGATCGCGAACGCGGCGACCCCGAGCGCGTACCGGACCCGTGGTCGTCCCCGCTCGAGGTAGACCGCGAGCGCGGCGTAAGTGGCGGTCGCGCCGGTCGCGTGACCGCTCGGGAAGCCCGCGCCGTCCTCCGCGATCAGCATGACCGAGGCCGGCGGCCGCGGGAGCGAGAACCCGGTCTTGAGCAGGAGGGTCGCCGCCAGCGCGACGTATGTAGCCGCGACGACGGCGGCCCCCTCGCGCCTGTCGAGGAGGTCGTACCGCGGGCCCACCCAGTAGACGAGCGTCGCCAGCACCGCGACGAACACGGGGTCGCCCAGGGCGGTCACCGCCAGCAGGAGCGGGACCGCGGCCTCCGGAATCGACCGCGTGATCGCCGCTGTGACGCCGATCCCCCTCATGATCGGCGCTCGCGAATCCAGTCCAGGACGGTTCCCGGGACGCCCATCGCGTTGAAGCCGATGCCGAACAGCACCATGAGGACGTAGAGACCCAGCGTCGAGAGCCAGATCACGAGCATCGCGAGGATCGCCCAGCCACCGGAGAGCCAGACGAACGCACCCAGCGTCATCGCGGTCCCGTACAGCAGGACGAGGTACGGACCCCAGCCCCTGGCCTTGCTCCGGCGGGCCTTCCGGCGAACGTACCGCTCCAGGTCCCGCTCGAGGTCGTCCTTCGAGACGGTCTTCTCGTCGAGGTCCGCCCGCAGCGCCCGGACCTCGCGCGCCACCTCGGTCAGGTCGGGGACCCGTTCCGGCCGGTCCCCTCGCTCGTCGGCCGCGTCCTCCCGGCCGTCCTCGGATCGTCCAGCCAACACGACGTTGACTACCGCCCCCAGCATGATAATAACCCCGCCCAGGTAGAGCCAGGTCACGAGCAGGAGCACCGCACCCAGGATCCCGTAGAGCTCGAAGGCCGGCACGAACCGGGCGTAGACCCCGAACCCCGTCGCCAGCGCGGTCCACCCGAGCGCCGCGACGACGGTCCCCGGGAACACCTCGCGGACCGCCACCGGGACGTCTGGAAACGTGTGATAGACGGGGAGGAGGACGAGCGTGAGGGCGATCGCGAGCGAGACCGGTGCCAGGACCAGTGCGAGCCGGCCGTCGAAGCGTGCCGGAACGCCGACGCCAAGCGTCGCGGCGGCGACCACGGCGAGCGGCACCACCGCGAGCACGATGCCGGCGTCGCGCAGCTGCCCGACCCGCCCCCGCTGCCCCCTCGCCCCGTAGACGTCCGCGAATGCCACGTCGAGCGCCAGGAAGACCTTCGAGGCGGACCAGGCCAGGAACCCCAGCCCCACGAGGGACGCCCCCTGGGCGAGGCCCGCGCCCGCGAGCGCCTCGGTGACGAGTGCGTCGCCGGCGGGCGTCAGCAGGTCCCCGATCGTCGCCAGCACGAGGTCGGTGACGTCGAACCCGAGGGCGGAACCCACCCCGAGGACGAGCAAGAGCAGGGGAACCACCGATACGAACCCGTAGTAGGCGAGCGCAGCCGCGAGAAACGAGACGCGCGCCTCCCGGTACCGGGCGACGACCTGGCGGAGGACGGGAAGAACCGGAGCGAGACGGCCCATTGGCGGCCGTTCGCCCGGCGAGTACAAATACCCGGCGGGCCGGGGGTGGCGGACGACCGGCGAGCGACGCCGACAGATCGATCGGCGAAGGTCTCGGCGTCGACAGATCGATCGGCAGGGTCTCGACACCGGTCGGGTCGATCGGCAGGGTCTCGACACCGGCGGGTCGATCGGCCAGGGCTTCGACACTGACTAGACGTCGACACCTGCAGATTCTGCGCTTCGACGCCGACCGGTCAGTCGAGCGCGGCCTGGATCTCGTCCACGCGCGCCGTCGTCTTGAACGTCGTCCCGCCGTAGTGGGTCCGCGACGCCTCGAACCCGGCGTCACGGAGGGCGTCGAGAAACTCGTCCATCCCGATGGCGGGTTCCGACCAGCGCTTGTAGAGGCGGTGCTGGTCGAAGTGCATCGGGACCGCGAGTTCCGCCGACAGCCGATCGAGGAGCCGCTCCGCGTGGTCGGCCGTCCCCACTGCCGGGTCCAGCCCCTCGCGAACCGCTTCGACGAAGGACGGGTCGTGGGTCCGCCCGAGCCAGACCGGTCCGGCGGTCAGAACCTGTTCGCTCCCGCAGACGGGGCAGGCGGCCGGTGGGTCGGCGGTGAGCCCGTACTCGTGCTCCCGGTGCAAACACTCCGGGCAGTGGTAGACGTGTCCCAGGGCTTCGATCGACGCGTTGGCGTCACTGGCGCGGTGGGAGAGCGCCAGGTAGGTGCGGGCGTAGTGGTCCGTGACGTGGCTGAACACGGGCGTCACCCCCACGTCGTAGCGCGCGGCGGTGCGGGCGAGCGCGGAGAGCAGGATCCGGAGCCCCATCTCGGGGTGGTACTCGGTGTTCCGGGGAACGGCGCTGTACCGTCGCTTGCCGCTCGCGAAGTGCGCGCCACAGAGCGGGGCGGTGTCCGTCGCCGTGGCGGCCACCAGATCCCGGGTGTTCGCGAACGCGGCGTCGGCGAAGGGAATGGGCGAGCCGAAGGGGTCCAGGTCGGTCACGTCGAAGACGCGCTCGCGGTCGTGCAACACGGCGTTCGCGTCCCGGTGGACGACCTCGCCGGCGAGGTCGTTGGCGGCGAGGTTCCGCCGGGCGAGTTCCACCGCGTCCGCATCGACGTCGGCGAGGGTGACGTCCCAGCCGTCCGCCGCGGCACGGACACCCCGGATCCCGCTCGCGGCGGTGGCGTCGAAGTACGCGTCCGCGCGTGACTCGCGCTCCCGGACGGCCCGGAGGGCGGCGACCGTGAGGTCGCGGTTCAACTGCTGATCCGGGTTGAAGAAGACCGCGTCGGTGCGCTCGTCGCCGGACTGCTCGGGGACCTCCACCGTCACCCGTCCCTCGGTGACCTCCATACCCGCGTCGTCGCGGCGGACGGAAAAGAAACCCGCGCTCGGCCGATCAGTCGTCGTCGCTGGTGATCGGGTCCGACTCGTCCTCGCTGTAGCCCGCGGACGACTCCATCCGCTCGCTCGCCTCGGGGTCGAACGCGGACTCGATGTCCTGGAAACGCCCGACCTGGGAGAGGTCGTGGTGTGACTCCGTCTCGTGGCCGATGTAGCGCTCCTCCAGGTCGAACTGGGCCTCCTCGTCGTTCTCCGCGAGGTCCTTCATGTCCTCGAACGTGTGGTAGGCCCCGGAGTGGAGCGCGAAGAGGGTGATGAAGATGTACTCGTAGCCGAGGTCGCCCAGCTCGTCGAAGGTGAGGGGGTCGGCCTCCTCCGACCAGGCGAACGACGACGAGTAGTTGAACGCCAATTTGAGGTCGGGGTGGGTCTCGTGGATGGTCTCGGCGTACTCCACGGCGTCCTCGCGCGAGGGGTCCGGCATCTCCGGCCAGACGAAGTCGACGCCCGCGTCCGCGTAGAGGCGGCCGCGTTCGAGGTGCTCCTCCCAGTCGCCGTTGGCCGAGCCGTAGGCGTCGGTCCTGGCGATGATGATTGTGTCCTCGGACTGCCTGGCGTCGACCGCCGCCTCGAAGCGCCCGATGGCGTCCTCCCGGGAGACGATTTCCTTGCCGGCGATGTGGCCACACCGCTTTGGCGTCTCCTGGTCCTCGATGTGGATGGCGGCCACGCCGGCCTTCTCGTACTCGCGGACCGTCCGGCGGACGTTGTGGACGCCGCCGTAGCCCGTGTCGGCGTCGGCGATGACCGGGAGCGTGGTCGCCTCGACGATGCGTTTGGCGTTCTCGACCATCTCGGTCATCGAGACCATCTCGAGGTCGGGGTAGCCGAACTGGCCGAGGACCGTCGAGTACCCGGACATGTACGCCGCGTCGTGGCCCGCCTTCTCGGCGAGCCGCGCGTCGAGGGCGTGGTAGAGCCCCGGGGCGAAGACGTAGTCCTGTTCGTCGAACTTCTCCCGGAGCTCTCGGGCGGCCGGATTGTCGATGTCGCGGTAGGTGTAGTCCGTCCCCCCGAGTGGCCCGACGTCGCGGGGCATGTCAGCGGACCCTCCTGTCGGGCTGGTCGGGTTCGATGCGATGACTCCAGACGGCTTCGGCGAGGAACTGGTGGCGGTCGTCGGTGTCGGTCGGTTCGTCGCGCAGGTCGGGAACGGCCGGCAGGCCGGTGTTCTCTATGTCGGTGTATCGGATTGGCATGGTGGACGTCGTTGTCGTGGCGTCGGTCGGGTGGTGGTTCGGTCGGCGGTGCGAGCGTGCGTGCGTCCAGATCCGGAAGATACCATTGCGTCCATCGGGATGAAACGGGACCGAATAAAGTTAATGAATAATAATGATTATATTGCGGGGAGGAGTGCGGTAGCCCTTATTTGAGACGCGATGACGCGCTAGAGAGTGACACGACCACACCGCCTAAACCCCTCCCCCGCGAAGACGGTGACGTGTCGTCCGTCGAGGACTGGAGAGCGGCGCTCGCCGAGGCGGGGGAGTTGACCCCCGAGATAGTCCAGACCATCCTCGACGTGCACGGGGACAGGGGCCAGCGGGCCATCGAGGCCGTCACCGAGCACCGGGTGAAGGGGTACAGGGACTTCACCGTCGTGGTGGGCCACGGCGACGAGTACATCGTCGAGGGTGGCGAGTGCACCTGCAAGGACAGCGAGTACAACCTCGACCCGGAGGACCCATCCCAGCGGTGCTGGCACGCCATCGCCGTCGACGTCGCCGAACGCATCGGCGAGGTCGACCACCACGACATGTGGTACGCCGACGTCCGGGAGTTCATCTGAATTACACGACTGCGTTTCAGCGAGTGCTTTTGTGGCTCGCCCCACCATATTGTGGCATGCTCTACGCCGGATCCGACGACGGCGTCTATCGCGTCGACGGTATCGACGAGGCGGGTGCGTCCCGGACGACGAAGGTCCTCGACAGCGGTCGGGTGATGCGAGTGCGCTCCTTCGACGGCGTCGAGGGGCTCTTCGCGGCGACGGCTTCGGGACTCTACCACGCTGCCGACGGTGAGGACTGGTCGCGACTCGACGTCCCTCGCGAGTCGGTCTACGCCGTGGGCGCGTCGCCTGACGGGAGTCGTCTCTACGCCGGGACGCGACCGGCACACGTGTACGCTGCCTCCCTGGAGGACGGTCGGGTGCCGGACGACCCCGAGTGGAACGAACGCGAGGCATTCCAGGAACTGCCCTCCCGGGAGGAATGGCACACGCCTCGCCACGAGAACCTGGCACACGTCCGGAGCCTCGAGACCCACCCGGACCGACCGGACCGGGTGGTGGCGGGAGTCGAGGTCGGCGGCGTCCACCTGAGCGACGACCACGGGCGAACCTGGACCGAGCGGCGAACCGGGACCCACGACGACGTACACGAACTGTTCGTCGTCGGGCCGGAGGAGTTCCTGACCGCGACCGGGTTCGGGCTCTTCCGGACGGCGGACGCGGGGCGGTCGTGGACCCGCCTCGACGAGCACGTCGATCAACGGTACTTCAGGTCGGTGTTCGCTCGCGACGGAACCATCTACGCTGGCGGCGGCCCCTCCGCGTCGCCCAACTGGGACGACGACCCCGAACACGTGCTGCTGGTCGGGCCACCAGACGACCTCCAGCCAGTCGAGACGCCGCGTCCCGACGAACTCGCCATCGGGTGGACCGTGACGGACGGCGACGTCCTCGCGGGCACTCACCGCGGGACGCTGCTCCGAGAGGCCGACTCGACGTGGCGCGTCGCGGGCACCGTACCGACGCCGGGCCAGCTCCGCGGCCGATACCTGCCGCTCGAGTGGGTCGAGGCGTAGGTTCAAGTGCGAGGACCGGACGACCCCGGGACGTGCCCTGCTGATCGGCCCGGAGCGCACTGGGCGGGAGTGCGGTCGTCCGCTCCGGGTGATTCGGCGTCAGCCGGCCGCGGCGACCGCCTGTTAGCCAACCCCCATCCCCGGAGATCCATCTCTCGACGAGTATCCGGCCCGAATCGGGCCTGGATCTATCCCTCTGCGACCATCTCCACGTAGTTCCGGAGGAGCCGTAGCCCCGTCTCGCCGGACTTCTCCGGGTGGAACTGGGTGCCGACGACGTTGCCCGCCTCGTTGGCCACGACTGCGGGGAACTCGACGCCGTACTCGGTGGTGGCGAGGACGGCCTCGGGGTCCTCGGGCTCGGCGTAGTAGGAGTGGACGAAGTAGGCGTACTCGCCGTCGATGCCAGCGACGAGTGGATGCTCGCGCTCGACGGCGAGGTCGTTCCAGCCCATGTGCGGGACCTTCACGTCGCTCTTGAAGCGGACGTTCCGACCGGGGATCAGGCCCAGTCCCTCGACGTCCCCCTGTCCCGCGCGTTCGGCCTCTTCGCTCGTCGTGAGCAACATCTGCATCCCGAGGCAGATGCCGAGGATCGGCACCCCCGACTCGGCCGCGGCGACGAGGTCCTCGCGGAAGGGACCTGCGTTCTCCATCCCGTCGCCGAAGGCACCGACGCCGGGGAGGACGATGCCGTCCGCGTCCTGGAGGGCGGCTGGGTCGTCCGAGATCGTCACCTCGGCCCCCGCCCGTTCCAGGCCCCTGGTGGCACTCCGGAGGTTCCCGAGCCCGTAATCGACGACCACGACCGTGGCGGTCGTCTGCCCGGGCGACTGGTGGCGCATACCGTTGGGTACACGAGACGGGGTCAAGTCCCTTTCCGTCGCGGCGACGTCTCAGAACTCGCCGAGGCTGGACTGCCCGCCGCGTGGATTGCCGGCCAGGTCGGCAGCCCTCGCGACGGTCCGCTCGAGGGTCTCGCGCTGACTGCGGTCGTACAGCGTCGCCGCCGGGTGGACGCAGACCAGGAGGTCGTAGACCTGATCGCCGACGGCGACCGTCTCCAGGGTGCCCGCCTCGTTCGTCACGGCGACCGATCGATCGAGGAGGTTCTCCGAGGGGACCTTCCCGAGCGTGACGATCACCGACGGGTCCACGTGCTGGATCTCGCCCTCGAGGTACGGACGACAGTGTTCGCGTTCCGCCCTCGTCGGATCCCGGTTGGCCGGCGGGCGACAGCGAACGCTGTTGGTGATCCGCACCACCGTCCGGTCCATGCCGTTGTCGCGGAGCACCTCGTCGAGGACGTCCCCACTCCGCCCGACGAACGGCTCGCCCTGCTCGTCCTCCTGCTCGCCCGGGGCCTCGCCAACGAAGAGCAGGTCGGCGTCGGCGGGACCGACGCCGTTGACGATTCGGCTCCGTGACTCGACCAGGTCCCCACAGCGCGTGCACCCGGTGACCGACAGGCCGTCGAAGTGCTCCATGTGCCGCTCGACGCGACCCGGGTGATTAAGCGTCGGTGGTTCGGCGCACGTATTCGTCTGCCGCGCGCGCGGCCTGACGTGCGACCCGCACCGGCTCAGGCCGACCCCCTGTCGGGGTGAACGCCTCGACGACGCGGCGCGCCTCGTCGGAGGAGAGACCCACGCGCCGCACGAACAGCCGCCGTTCGTCGACGGTCATCGGCCGCCGGTCCGGGAGCGAGCGGTACGCGTCGAGCCGACGGTCCAGCGCCTGGCCGGAGAACTCCTGACGGAGGACGGGTTCGAGGCCATCGCTCTCCTCGAAGGTCACGGCCAGGACCGGTCGACCCGTGTGCTCGTGGATCCCCTGGAGGTCCACCACGTTGAACCAGGCCAGAGCGACGCCGGCGACCATCACGTACCGGACGTCCTCGCGATCGAGGTCGTCGTAGAGGCTCGCGATGGCGGCGGTCGCGTCCGTGCCGCCGACGGTGCACGTTTCGAAGGAGAAGCCATCGACGACTCGCGACGCCCGGACGACGGCCCCACCGATCGTCGAGCGGTCGCCCCGGTACGACTCGGCGATCCCGAGGGCGCGGACCCCAGGTTTCACCGGGCGTTACTCCTTGATGTCCTCGAGTTTGTCGAGCAACTCGTCGTTCGACGCGCCGATTTCGTAGTCGACGTCACCGTCGTGCTCGTGCTGGGTCGTTTCGATCCCTTCGTCCCCCGACATGTCGTCCGAGTCGAGCGACTGGCGCTCCTGTTCGGACTCGTCGTAGCTCCCGAAACCCATGCGTATTCGATCCTATGGGCCCACCGCACAAAAATGGTCGCCCCGGAACCGGCCTTTGATGGGACTGCGAGCCGACGGTTCCGGCATGGCCGTCGACTGCCTGACGGCGGACGCAGACGTCTTCACCAGCAACGCCTACCTCGTCAGGGGCGGACGGACGACGCTCGTCGACGCCGGGGCGATGCCCGGCACCGTCGAGGCGATCCGGGATCGGGTGGATGCGCTCGACGCCGTGGTCCTCACCCATCAGCACGCCGATCACGTCGGCCAGCTCGAGGGGGTCGTCGAGGCCTTCGATCCGGCGGTCTACGCCTTCGGTTCCCACCCGCTCCGCACGGACGAACTCGCGGACGGCGACAACGTGCGTATCGGCGGGGAGTCCTACGAGGCCGTGCACACCCCCGGGCACGCCGATGACCACCTCGCGTTCGTCTCCGAAACGACGCTCTTCTCCGGCGACGTCGTCGTTCACGACGACGCGGCGTTCGCGTATGGGTCGTTCGGCCGAACCGACCAGCCCGGCCAGTCGCGTGCCGTCCTGGTCGAGAGCATCGAGACGCTGCTCGAGCGACTCCCCGCCGGAGTCCGCAGGCTCTACGCCGGACACGGGGACGACTTCGAGGGCGACGTCAGGGACGTGGTCGAGACCGCGCTCGAGCGGGCGAAACGCCACGAACCGAAGTATCCCGACGAGTGACGCGCGGCCTCGGCCGGTCGATCACGCCGACCGTTCGTCGTCCTCTCGGGCCCGACCGCCCGCCCGCCAGGTCGTCCAGTCGTACATCCGCTCCACCTCGCCCCCCTGCTGTCGGATCGCGACCGCCGTCGTGAACAGGAAGGCCCCCACGAGGACCGTCCCAACGATCCAGGTGCCGGCGACCACCGACTCGGCCCCCGCCATCGTCGACCCCACGAGGTCCGCGAGGACGGTGACCGTGAACGCCAGGACCGCCGGGAACAGGAAGCGCGTGAGGGCGGCGATGCTGGTTCCCTCGTGCCGTCGGACGACGAGGATCGCGTACCAGAGCGCCCACACGGAGGCCAGCACCCACCCGACGCTGACCACCACGGGCGTGAACCGGTGGGCGACGAGGAAGCCACTCCACCAGGCGACGACGAACGCCCCGATGATCAGGTAGTCGATCCAGGACGGCAGCGGGCTCTCGCCCGTCTCCCCGCCCCGCCGACAGGAGTAGTACATCGCCCGGAGCCACAGCGCCAGGAACAGGATGAAGAACAGCGTCGCTCCCTCGGAGAAGACCGCCGACCAGCCGATGTCCGTCTCGAGCGCCAGCACGCCGGAGGATCCGTAGAGGAACGCGGCGCCCACGGCGATCGCGAGGTACCAGGTGCGGTGGCGAGCGGGCCCGACGGCCACGTACTCGGTGTAGGCGTAGAGGTACCACAACAGGATGACCGCGGCGACTGCGATCACCAGGTGTGCGAGCACCTGCGTGGCTGCCAGCGCTGCGGCGGGATCCGTGGTGCGAGGAGCGATCATTCCGTACGGGTACGTTTCGGGGGTCGAAAAATCAACGGGCGCGGTCGTTCCCAACCGGTGGGAAGCGCCGGGGAGTGGCACACGTTCGCACGCCCGGGAAAACGCTTAGACGGTCACTCCCCACCTCTGGCGTATGCCAGGTCCCCCGTTCGTCCACGGCGACGGCGTCGACCTCCACACGATCGAAGAGGAGGACCTCCCCTTCCTCCAGGAGACGATCAACGACCCCGCGGTCAGGCGCTACCTCGGGAACCGCCAGCCCTACACCATGGAGCAGGAGCGCGAGTGGTTCGAAGAGCAGGTCAACGGCGACGGCGCGACGACCCTGCTCGTCGTGGCCGACGGCGACCCGGCCGGGGTCGTCAGCGTCGGCGAGATGCCACAGATGCCCAGCTCCGCGGAGATCGGGATCAACCTCGCCCAGGCCTTCTGGAACCAGGGCTACGGCACCGAGGCCAGCCGCCTCATGACGGACTACGCGTTCCGCGAGCGGCGGTACCATCGGGTCATGGCCCGGGTCTACGACCCGAACGAGGGCTCGAAGCGCATCTGGGAGAAACTGGGCTACCGCCACGAGGGGCGACACCGGGAGGCCGACTGGGCCGACGGCGAGTTCGTCGACGTCCATCGGTACGCGATCCTGGAACACGAGTGGCGAGACTGACGACCGGGCCACTCCGGTCCCTCCGCATCGGGGGGTTACCGACGGTCCGCGAGAAATCCCAGGAGCACCGCCGCGGCGGCCAGGCTGATGAGCCACGGCTCCGAGGCGACGAGGTACCAGACGAGGAGGAGTCCGAACGCGAGCACCGTCCCGACGTTGACCCAGCCGAAGGCGGACAGTCGGTCGCCGATCGACGGGTCGCCCGCCATCGCGGTTACGCGGCTCGGCGTTCCGTGGCCTTCGGTCGGAGCTTCTTGTAGCCGCACTTGCGACACCGCGTCGCCCGCTCGGAGTTCCGGGCGTTACACCGCATGCACACCTGTTTGCCCAGGAGCCGGTCCTCGACGGACATGTGCTTGGTCATACCCCGACTTTGGGTGCGGCGCGTTTAAGCATTACCAAGCCCTCGCGCCCTTCGGGCGCTCGCCCGTGGTGATTCTTCCGCCAGGACCGCATTCCGGGTGGGTGCTGGTCGACCGTGACGGCAAACCGGGTGGGACCCGTCCGGTCGACGGCCGTCGACTGGATTTCGACCGACGAACGAGAGGCTGCTGCCGGTCGGTCGAGAATCCACGAATGATCGTGCAGGGCCCCTCGAGGTCACCTGGAGGGACCCTGGACGTGCCCTGGAGGATCATCGATGGTCGCCGGTTGCTCAGTCACCGCCCCGGTCGAGGTACTCCCCCTGGATGGCGACCACCTCGGTCGAGTCCTCGGCGGCGGCGTACCGGCGCAGGGGCTCCTCGTTGAGTTCCAGGAACGTCTCGCCCCAGGTGAACTTCGACATGACCGCCTCGGCCTGTGCGCGTTCGCCGAGGACGACCAGGGCGCCGGCGACCGCCTCGGCCGTCGTGAGCCTGAAGGGGCGGCCGAAGTTCACGGGATTGGCGGCGACGAGGTACGGGAGGGCGCGGTGCTCGCCGGCGAGGGCGACCCCCTCGGCTTCGGCCGTCTCCCAGGAGACGTCGAGGGCCACCAGGACGTCGCCCGCGGTCCGGTCCGCTGGCGAGAGCGCGCGCTCGGCGAACGGATCGAGGACCAGGCCGGCGGGGGTCGAGCGGTTCGAGCGGTGCAGACGGGCCATGTCGAACCGCGAGAGCTTCCGGGCCGTGCACTTCTCGGGGTCGTCGTCCCCCTCGTACCGGACGTGTACCTCCACGGGAGGGCGTATTCGGTCGGGGCGTTAACGGTTTTCGGCCGGGCGAGAGCGCAACCGATTAGCGTCCGCCGGGGGAACGGCCAGCCATGGAGGCCGAAGCCCTCGCCCGGCGCTACTACCGGGCCATCGACGCGGGGGCGTACGACGACCTCGCTGCGCTGCTCGACGGGGATTTCGTCCACGAGCGCCCCGATCGGACCCTCGAGGGGCGCGAGCGGTTCGTCGCGTTCATGCGCGACGACCGACCGCGGACGGACACGACGCACGACGTCGAGGACGTCTTCGCGGGACCGGGCGGCGTCGCCGTGACCGGCCGACTGCGCGGGGAGGGCGACGGCGTGCTGTTTCGGTTCGTGGACGTGTTCTCGATCCGGGACGGGACCATCGAGCACCTCCGGACGTTCGCCCGGGAGTGATCAGTCCCGACGGCCGGCGCCCAGCGCGCTCTCGCCCAGCGGTTCGTGGCCCTCGATGATCTCCTGGCCGTCCATGTAGGGGCGCAGCGCCTCGGGCACGGTGACGGTCCCGTCCTCGTTCTGGTAGTACTCGAGGATCGCGACCATGACCCGTCCGATGGCGGTCCCGGAGGCGTTGAGCGTGTGGAGGTACTCGGCGCTCTCGTGGCGCTCCGGGCGGTATCGCAGGCCCGCGCGGCGAGCCTGGAACGCCTCGAAGTTCGACGCGCTCGATATCTCCAGCCAGCGGCCCCCCTCCGCCGGCCCCTCGGGCATGTCGTCCCCCGGCGCCCAGACCTCGATGTCGTAGGTCTTCGCCGACGCGAAGGTGAGATCGCCCGTACAGAGCGTGACGACGCGGTACGGAAGGCCGAGGCGACGGACCACCTCCTCCGCCTCGCGGACCAGCGTCTCCAGGCGCTCGTCGCTGTTCCCGGGTTCGACGAAGTTGACCAGTTCGACCTTGTTGAACTGGTGTACCCGCACGATTCCCCGCGTCTCGGTGCCGTGCTCGCCGGCCTCGCGCCGGAAGTTCGGCGTGTACGCCTGGTGCTTGACGGGGAGGTCGTCGGCGAGCAGGATGTCTCCGGCGTACATGTTCGTCACCGGGACCTCCGCCGTCGGGCACAGCCAGAGGTCGTCGCCCTCGATCTTGTACATGTCCTCCTCGAACTTCGGGAGCTGGGAGGTGCCGGTCATGGCGGCCGAGTTGACCGGGATCGGGGGGAAGACGTCAACGTAGTCCTGTTCCCGGTGGACGTCCAGCATGAACTGGATGAGCGCGTGTTCGAGGCGCGCGCCGTCGCCCTTCAGGAAGTAAAAGCCAGCGCCGCTGACCTTCGCACCGCGCTCCTCGTCGATGACGTCGAGGCGTTCCCCGAGGTCGTAGTGGGGTTCGACCTCACCGGGGAGGTCGCGCATCTCCTCGAAGCCCCACCGGCGGACCTCCACGTTGTCGCTCTCGTCGTCGCCGACCGGGACGTCTCTCTGGGGCACCTGCGGGATCTCGAGCAGGCGCTCCTCGAGTTCGGCCTCGAGTTCCTCGGCGCGGGCCTCGACGTCCTCGAGTTCGGCCTTCAGGTCCTGCGAGCGCTCGATGGCGTCCTGTGCGGCGTCCTCCTCGCCCCGCTGTTTCAGTTCGCCGATCCGCTCGCTGACCTCGTTGCGCTCGTGGCGGAGGTCGTCGCCCCGCGCTTTCAGCTCGCGCCACTCCTCGTCGATCGCGAGCACCTCCTCGAGGTCCACGTCCGTGACGCCCCGGTCCGCGAGGCTCTCCCGAACGCGGTCGGGATGCTCGCGGAGCAGCTGGCGGGAGATCATTGCGAGTACGTTTTCGTGGCCCCGGGAAAACCGTATCGCATCCGTGCCATCTGGTGTCGGGGACGGGGAACGCTTTTTGCATCCTCGGCGCGCGGAGTGAGGTAATGGCACCTGGCGACGTCTTCGAAGTCGAGGCGGCGACCGACGTCTACTACGTCGACACCGGGATGTACGACACCCCGGAGTACGGTGCGGTCTACATCGTCGACGCCGAGCGACCGGCCATCGTCGACGCGGGCATCGGGACGAACGTGGACCTCGTCCTCGACGCGATCGAGTCGGTCGGGATCGACCTGGCGGACCTCGAGGTGATCGCGCCGACCCACGTCCACCTCGATCACGCGGGCGGGACCGGCTTCATCGCGGAGGCGGCCCCGAACGCCGACGTCTACGTCCACGAGGTCGGCGCGCCCCACCTGGTCGACCCGAGTCGCCTCGTGGAGGGCACGAAGGCGGCCGTCGGCGACCAGTGGCAGTTCTACGTCGAACCGGAACCCGTCCCCGAGGACCGCGTGACCGAGATCCGGGGCGGTGACGCGATCGACCTCGGCGACCGAAAACTCGACGTGCTGTACGCCCCCGGGCACGCCCCCCACCAGGTAGTCTTCCACGACGCGAGCGACGAGGCCGTCTACGTGGCGGACGCGGCCGGCATCTGGGTGCCCGCACTGGAGGCCGTCCGGGAGACGACGCCCCCGCCGAACTTCGACTTCGAACGGGCGCTCGAGGACGTGCAGACCATCCGCGACCTGGACCCGTCCCTGTTGCTCTACGCGCACTTCGGACCGGTGGACGAGGATCCCCTGGCGGCCCTGGACGAGTACGAGGTGCGACTCACCGAGTGGGTCGAAGCCATCGACGAGCAGTTCCGGGAGACCGGGGACGAGGACGCCGTCGTCGAGCACTTCGTCGAGGCGACCGAGATGGGCGACCTCTGGGGATCGTTCAAGGCCCGGGCCGAAACGGAAATGAACGTTCGTGGCGTTTTGCGGTACCTTAAGACCAGGGACGCGTAGTTCAATGGTATGGACTGGTTAGACGCCGAACGTGACTACGACGACGAGGTCGTCGGACGAACCACGCTCGCCCGGATGTTCGAGGACGCGGCGGAGCGCTACCCGGACAATCCGGCCCAGGGATACAAGGGGGGCATCTACGACCGGACGCTCACCCCCGACGTGGTGGACCCCGCGCCCGAGGGCGAGTACGCCGACCTGACCTACGAGGAGATGCGTCACCTGGTCCGGCGGTTCGCGACCGGCCTCCGTGAGCTGGGCGTCGCGGCTGACGACCGGGTTGGCATCTTCTCGCACACGCGCATGGAGTGGGCGCAGGTGGACTTCGCCATCCTGGCGGCCGGTGGTGTCGTCACGACGGTGTACGCGAGTTCCTCGGAGCGCCAGACCCGTCACCTCCTCGGCGACTCCGGGTCGATGGGGGTCGTCGTGGAGAACCAGTCGATGCTCGACCGGGTCCTGGCCGTCGAGGAGGACCTGGACGTCGAGTTCGTCGTTGCGATGGACGACGTGGACGCCGGGGACCGCGAGGACGTCTACACGCTCGCGGACCTCTACGAGATGGGGGAGGACGCCTGGGATCCCGACGCCTACGAGTCATGGATCGACGAGCGCGACGTCGAGGACCTGGCGAGTCTCATCTACACCTCGGGGACGACCGGCAAGCCGAAGGGCGCGATGTTGACCCACTGGAACTTCCGGTCGAACGTCAACCAGGTCCAGGCCCGCTTCGGGCCGCGCCCGGACAAGGGCGACGTCCCCGTCATCGACGAGGACTCCCGGACTGTCTCGTACCTCCCGCTGGCCCACGTCTTCGAGCGACTCGCCGGCCACTTCCACGTCCTGGCCAACGGGGCACAGGTCTGTTACGCCGAGGACCCCGACACGCTCCGCGAGGACTTCACGCTCTGCGAACCGACGTCCGCCACGAGCGTCCCCCGTGTCTACGAGAAGCTCTACGACGCGATCCGCGACCAGGCGACCGGCTCGGCGCTCAAGTCGCGCATCTTCTCCTGGGCCACCGACGTCGGTCGCCGATACCACGAGACGGACTCGCCGGGCGCCCTGCTCTCCCTCCAGCGAGAGGTGGCCGACGCGCTGGTCTTCGAGCAGGTCCGCGAGGCGCTGGGCGGGAACATCGACTTCTTCATCTCCGGGGGCGGCAGCCTCTCGCCGGACCTCTGTGCGCTCTATCACGGCATGGACCTGCCGATCCTGGAGGGGTACGGGCTGACCGAGACGTCGCCGGTCATCTCGGTGAACCCGCCCGAGGCCCCGAAGGTCGGCACCATCGGGCCGCCGGTGATCGACGAGGAGGTGACCGTCGACGAGGACATCGCCTCGCCACAGCAGCGCGAGGACGCCGACGGGACGGCGGGCGAGTTGCTCGTGAAGGGGCCGAACGTATTCGACGGCTACTGGAACCTCCCCGAGCAGACCGAGGAGGCGTTCACCGAGGAGGGCTGGTTCCGCACCGGCGACGTCGTCGACCTGCGTTCGGACGGATACATCGCGTTCCTCGAGCGCGCGAAGTCCATCCTCACGCTCTCCACAGGAAAGAACGTTGCCCCCGGCCCCCTCGAGGACGCCTTCGCGCCGAGCGAACTCGTCGACCAGGCGTTCGTGATGGGCGACGACCAGAAGTTCGTGAGCGCCCTGCTTGTCCCCGACTTCGAGAGCGTCCGGCGGTGGGCCGACCGCAACGAGGTCGACCTCCCCGACGATCAGGCGGCGATCTGTCGGACCGACGCCGTCGAGGAGCGGATCCAGGAGGAGGTCGACGCGGTGAACGAGAACTTCGAGCACTACGAGCAGATCAAGCAGTTCCGCCTCGTCCCCGAGGAGTTCACCGAGGACAA
>JBDGUD010000053.1:0-20102 GCA_042216165.1 Halanaeroarchaeum sp. | reverse complement strand
AGCTTGTGGTAGAAGATGGTGCCGACGAAGATCTCGGCCTCGATCTTCTCGCCGGTGATGCCGGAGTACATGACCTCCTTGCCGCTCGACTTGAAGCCGTGTTCCTCGAGTGACTCGCGGAGTTCCTCCTCGTCCTCGCCGGTGAAGGCCGTGCCGTCGACGCGGCGGCCGTCCATCGCCCCGGCCTTGCCCCCGAGCATCTCGAGGACGTGGCCGACCGTCATGCGGGAGGGAAGGGCGTGGGGGTTCAGGATGAGGTCGGGGACGACGCCCTCCTGGGTGAAGGGCATGTCCTCGTGGGGTGCGAGGTGGCCCACGACCCCCTTCTGGCCGTGTCGAGACGCGAACTTGTCACCGAGTTCGGGGATGCGCTCGTCCCGGACCGAGACCTTCGCGAGTTTCGACCCGTCCTCGCCCTCCATCAGCGTGACCGTGTCCACGACGCCGTCCTCGCCCGACCGCATGGTGACCGAGGTCTCGCGACGCTTCTGGGGGGAGAGCCCGCCCATGTCGTCCGGTTCCTCGAGGAATCGCGGGGGCGAGGTCTTCCCCAGGAGGACGGAGCTGTCGTCGACGACGGTCTCGGGATTGACGAGACCGTCCTCGTCCAGGTGGGTGTAGGCCTCCTCGCCCCGGGAGCCACGGACGTCGTTGTCCGGGATCTCGAAGCGGTCCTCCTGGCCGCCAGGATAGCGACGCTCCTCGCCCTCGTAGGTCCTGAAGAAGTGCGAGCGGGCGAGGGCGCGCTCGACCGACCCCCTGTTCATGACCAGGGCGTCCTCGATGTTGAACCCCTCGTAGGACATGACAGCGACCACGAAGTTCTGGCCGGCCGGCCGCTCGTCGTATCCGATTTGTTCGGTGGTCTGGGTGTTCACCATCGCCTTCTGGGGGTAGTGCATGAGGTGCTGGCGGGTGTCCGGCCGGATGCGGTAGTTCGCGGCCGGCAGCCCCAGCGACTGCTTCATCATGCCCGCCCCCATCGTGATGCGCGGCGAGGCGTTGTGCTCGGGGTAGGGGATCATGCCCGCGCCGATCCCGAAGATGAGCGCGGGGTCGAGTTCCATGTGGGTGTGGTCCTCGCTGAGTTCGTCCTCCTCGACGGCGACGAGGGTGTCCTCTTCTTCCTCGGCGTCGATGAACTCTATCTTCCCCGCGTGCACGAGATCCTCGAAGTCGATGGCACCCTCCTGGAGCGCCTCGACCTCGTCGTCCGTGAGTAGCGGTTCGCCGTCCTCGACGACCAGCAGCGGTCGGCGAGCACGGCCCGCATCGGCGTTGACGATGACCTCGTCGGTGCGGTCGTTGACCGACACGTTGACCATCTCGGAGACGTCGCCGCGTCGGCGCGCCTCCCGAATCTGTTCTGCGAGCCCCTGGGGATCCTCGTGGGTCCCGACGAGGCTACCGTTGACGTAGACTTTCGCTTCTCGTCCCTGACTCATGTTAGTCGTCCGCGGGTGTGGGCTCGGTCGTGATGCCCGGGATGCCTTCGACGCCCATCGATGCGAGTTCGGCCTTGAGTTCGCGCTCGTCCTCGACGTTCTGGGAGAGCTCCATCGCCTGGGCGAAGTTCTTCACCAGTCCACAGTTCGGCCCCTCGGGCGTCTCCGAGGGACAGATGCGTCCCCACTGGGTGGCGTGCAGGTCACGGGCCTCGAAGTGGGGCTGGCTCCGCGAGAGCGGACTCCGGAGCCGCCGGAGGTGCGAGAGGACGCCCATGTGGTCGGTCCGATCGACCAGCTGGGAGACGCCGGAGCGCCCGCCCACCCAGTTTCCGGTCGCGATCGGGTGCTCGAGGCGTTCGGTGAGCACGTCCGAGCGCACCACGGTGTTGACCGTGAGCTGCCGATTGCGCATGTTCGCGCGCTCGAGCTGGTACTTCACGTCGCGAGCCAGCTTGTTGAGGGCAGTCCGGAACAGGTCTTTCATCAGGTCGCCCGAGACCTTCAGGCGCTTGTTGGCGTAGTGGTCCTTGTCGTCGGGCTGACGCCGACGGAGCGCCAACTCGAAGGCCGCCTCCGCCATCCGACAGAGGTAGTAGGCCTTGTTCATCCGGACCTCCTCCTCTTCGATCCCCTCCTCGTGGAGGTGTGGCAGGAGGTACCGGTCGATGACGTAGTTGGCCCGTTTCAGCTGGTAGTTCTTGCCCTGGCCCGAGGCGACGCGACGACCCAGTGTCTCGATCGCCTCCTCCTGGGTCTGGACCTCGGCCTCCTCCAGGTTCTCCAGCATGAACTTCACGATCTCGGGATCCTCCGAGACGCGGTGGACGATCTCCTCGTCGGACTCGAGGCCGAGGGCCCGCACGAGGGTGACGAAGTTGATCGATCCCGAGATGGAGGGGAACGAGACCTCGAGGATCCCGCTCCGGTTGCGTTCGACGAGCACGAGCGCCCGGTAGCCCCGGCGCTGGGAGAACGTCTTCGCGACCTGGATCTCGTCGCCGTACTTCTCGTCGTACTCTGCGAGGATCTTGTTCGGCGCGAGGTCCTCGCTCGTCATCAGGACCCGCTCGGACCCGTTGATGATGAAGTATCCGCCGGGGTCGGCGGGGTCTTCACCGATTTCGATGAGTTCCTCGTCGGAGAACCCGGCGATGTTGCACTTCTCCGAGCCGACCATGATCGGCATCCGGCCGACCTTGGTCTCGGTCGTGTCCAGTTCCTGGATCTCCTCCTCTTCCCCGCCGCGCTTGATCGTCATCTCCATGAAGACCGGCGCGGAGTACGTGATGTTCCGCAGACGGGCCTCCTGCGGGTAGAGGAGTTCCTCGGACCCGTCGGCCTCCCGGACCCGGGGCGTGACGACCCGGACGTCGCCCAGTTCGACCCAGACCGGTTCCTCGTCTTCCTTGTCGCCGATGTCGGTCTCGATCCGCTCCTTCTCGGTCACGACCTCCTGCATCCCCCGCCGCAGGAAGGCGTTGAACGATCGGAAATGGTGTTCTGCGAGCCGTTCCTTCGAAAAGTACGAACGCGATAGGGCGCGTCTGTCTTCCGTCTGCATTATTCGATTACCAGTCGATACACCGTTGCGGTGTCTGTCGTTCGGGAGTCCCGTACGATCTCGATCACGTCGCCCGGCTCCGCCTCCTCGGGCAGCGCCGGATCCGCGGTCTTGATTTTCGGCAGGTCCGTCCGATCGACGTCGTACTCCGACAGGACGACCTCGACCTCGTCGTCCGACAGGACGGTGTGCTCCGGAACGAGTTCGTGTTGGCTTACGTCTACCATGGATGCACCTGGGTGGGGACAGAAGTGCGTCTCACGAGATACTACAGTTGCATACCGGCGGGGCGAAGTTAAGTCTTGTCAAGTGCGTCGGGCAACGCAGACGCTACCCGTGCGAGGGGGCGAACGATCGCGCGCCGGTTCGATTGTCACCGTAACGCACGGATCTTTCGTTTGGAAAGCCTTATACCTGTCACCCGGATACCGATGGATGCCGGAAGCCCGGGTGGTGTAGTGGCCCATCATACGACCCTGTCACGGTCGTGACGCGGGTTCAAATCCCGCCTCGGGCGTGTTCTGCTGGCGCATCGCGAACGAGGAGCGACGCGACGAGTGAGCCAACGCCAGCGAACCGCCGGCGAAGGGATTTGAATCACGCGAACCGAGTGCAGTGAGGTTCGCAACGGGTTCACAATCTCGCGCAATGTTGAACGATGCCAAGGGGAGAGGTGCCTTAATGCTCCATTCAGCCCGGACAGATAACGTAAGGGGATACAATCATATCAGTTCAGGGACCTAACTACTCTCGAATCGTTATAGGTCATTGTTACGAAATATCCTCAGTTCATGAACCATAATATTTGTTAAATGATTATATAAATACTGCCGGTCTCTACTGAGAGGGCATCCCATTTTTGATTCTTGAGAAGATCGTTCGGAAAGAGGAGGAATGGGGGGAAATTCGTTAACCGCAATTACATATAGTTTGGACCAACTTTGAAATCCTTTAGTCGGTCATAGAGGGCTTTGGCAGTTTCGATGGCTAATTGTTCGTTGTTGCGGAGGAAACGATTCGTGAATACGTCATCAATAGACGGTGACGAATCCAATAATCCAGCACTCTTGAACGCTTCAATTGTATTCGTCATTTTTTGTTCTGGAACCCAGCCCTTGCCGTGTTCCAGTCCAATGTCTTTGTTCGGCACCTGAGAAGCATATAGCGGTCCAAGATACATGCGTTCGACCTCCATATTCGGCTCTCCCACCATTAGCGGTTTATACATTTGTAACACCTCGTCGAAATCCGTCGCCCACACTTGGAACGCGTTCAACCACCCGCGGGTGAACTTATTGACTAACTCTGGGTGTGAGTTTGCAATTTCTTTACGGGTATATAGAGCGACACCTAGATGATCAAGGACGTCGGCAGAGAGAAGCGATACCGTCTCAATGCCGGCGTGTTCCAACCGGGCACTGGTTTGCGGAACGTACCTGATGATTGAATCAAGCTTCCCCTCCATCATCAGTTTCACACCCGCACCGGGTTGCACATTCTGAAACGTGATTTTCGAAGGATCTACTCCTCGTTTTCTCATTGCCGCTTTGGCCACGGGTGCAGTACTTCCGTACGGTATTTGGCCGACGGTGGTACCCTCAAGATCTTTCCACGTCCGTATCCCACTGGATTTCTTCGTGATTACCCCACCAAACGGAGATGTGCAAACACCGATGATCTTCAGAGGGGCTCCAGATTCAATTAACTGCAATACGGCGCCGAATCCTCCATTTCCGAAAGCATCCTTGCCGCTCGCGACAGATTTCGCAGCGGCTAGAGAGCCACCTGAAATTTTGTAGTTGACGTCCAGACCTTGGTTTTTCCAGGGACCCAACCGGGCACCCGCTTCGTTAACAGCCGCAACCAATCCCACTCGCTTGTACCTACCTCGGTAGGTGACTTCAGTCCGGGATTTCGAACCCCCAATTATATTTCCAACTTTGGTGCCAGAACACCCCGCGAGGAGGGTTGAAACGCCCACGCCACCTGCTTTCAAAAAAGTGCGTCTGAGGGAAGACCCACCGAGGTTGTTCAATGATTGATTCAATCGATTAACGGAGCTACCGGACATATATCATTCATCAGGACATTCGGTTGAAAAAGTGAGCCTGTAATATGAGTGGATTTATAACTATGTAATATCATTATTTTTATAATTTATCTTTGTCGCTTCCGTATAGGACGCTAAGGGCACGCTTTATAACGTATAAACAATATACTCAACCGTCCGATTTCCATAATAATGACTATCACCGGAATGAATTTATAAATAGGATGTCGGAGATGGAATATGGCAGGAAATGAAGAATACCCTGACGCTCGATCACCAACAATACAGGAATCCCATAGCGTAGAAGATCTACTGCCGACCCTCCGTGAAGTCGCTAAGCGGCCCGGTCAGCGAGGCCCGTTCTTCTGTGAAACCGGGTATGGAATGGTCACAAAGGGAGACGCGGCTCTTATTGCAGTTAGTAACTTTCACGACGATCTCGTCGTTGAGGGAGTCGTCCGTGCATTGCGAGAGCGTGGAATTAAGGTCGACATAATCACCTACGACCATGGCCAAGACAGAGATCGCATCCCTGAGGACGAGGTGTTTACGGCAATCACTGGACTACACGCCGTGGATATTGAGGAAGGAGATCTGAATGTAGGTGTCTTTGAATCGAAATATGCCGAATATCTCGGATTGTTCGGGCCTGCTCAACGGATGGCGGAAGAAGAAGAGTACAGTTTAATCATTCAATCGGTCGCTGGACCAATTCGACCGGCAAGTACTCATTTCGAGGGCGATCCAATCTACTTTGAAAGAATTCCGTGGCAAACTCCAGAACAGGTCCTCGGAAACGCAACCACATTTCCGAGCGAATTATACACCGCAATAAATGAGAAAACATTCGACCGAATATGGGATGTAAAAAACAAAGGAGCCACAGTCGAGATCTCCGACCCTGAGGGGACACATTTCTCGTTCACGCTACTGCCCGAATATGTTGAAGCGGTCGGGTCTCGAGAGTCAGACGATAACACACCGGAGTACCTCAAAGGACACATCAGTTTCCACCCGCTCGGGACGCCTAGCGAGGACGCAGACATGAACGGGGTTCTTGCCGGGACCACCGCGCATTATAACTCGCCGTTTCCGCACGTCGAGTTCCATATTGACGACGGAAAGACGACCCGGATCGTTGGTGGTGGCCGGTATGGCCAAATCCTTCGAGACCTTCACGAGGAGACGAAAACCATTCAATACCCCGAATTTGGATCAGAAGGGATGCTGTGGCCGTTTGAATTCGTGGTTGGAACCCAACCCAAGGCGTTCCGTCCACCCCATGAAAAATTCATTAGACATTCTGGGTCGGGAACACTGGCGGAACGGCTCCGGTCCGGCGTGATCCACATTGGCATTGGCACGAGTCCAACGAGCGACAACACGAAGTGGGCGGCGGAAAATAGTCAGCCCTACGGGCATGTCCATGTCCACCTCCTTTTCCCAACCGTAGAAATTCACCGAGACGATGGAGAAATCGTTAAAATCATCGAAAAGGGGAGGTTGTCGGTCCTTGACGACCCGGAAATACGGAATATTGCGTCAAAATACGGAGATCCGGATAAACTGCTCAGAGAGGACTGGATTCCAGAAATCCCGGGTATTAGCGTGGAAGGAAATTACGAACGGTATGCAAATGACCCGATAACGTACCTGGAGCAAACCTAGAGGTAACCACAAGGCCAATTAGTCGGGACACCGGATGCGTTTCGGGCAGCGAGAGGTGATCGGAACAGTGACAATTCCGATGTGGTGGCGTAATCTACACGCCTCGGAAGGTCCGAAAGGGCCACTCCCGTCTTCTTACTCCGGGCGGTCGCATAGACGGACTGCCATGCCGAGCCATTCCCACTGTATGGCGAAGAGTACACGCCGTCGACGGAGGTTGAGGAGCGATTACACGGCGACCTCGTAGCGGCGCTTCGCAGAAACCTCGACACGGCCATCGAGCGCTCGCTCACCGACACCCTCACGCTCTCACTCGGGAAACAGATCTGCAAATTCTTGTTGCCCTTTATCAGTTAACTCGTACCCATATGCCCCAATCTCGAGATATCCCTCTTCTTCTCCACGTACGACCGCATCTCTAATCGGTGCGTGTTCACGATCGAGAGTGTCAGCGAGTTTGGCGACGCCCTTGGCATCATCGCTACGATAAAGTTCCTCATAGACTTCCTTCGCAACCTCCCACCCGTTCTCTTCTGGAAACGCACTATACGGTCCTTCGTCTTCTAATTGCGCGTGTAGTTCGTCTTCGGTCACCATATTCGATGTGACAAATGCCTCGGGTAAATCAGTTTTCATGGACGGGACTGGCTCGTTTCTTGCCAATTATGAGCGATCCGAACAGAATTGAAGTGATATACTCACGAATCGTTCCAAATAGTGACGAACGTGCCTACGTGGTGTTTTCCAACTGATATGCGATGTGCGGAGTGTGCAATACGGAGCCGTCATCCACTATCTCAGAATCGGCGAACGGTTTTCAGCAGCGATGCCGATTTGATGGGCAATGAGTGGAGTGACGGTTCGCCCGGCGGAGTCGGAAGACGTGCCAAAATTTGTGCGAATCGCCGAATAAGGATGGAACGCAGCGTATAGGGTTTTTCTTTCACGGAAGACGATTGATAGAACGATGGCGAAGTGGTACCGATGCAACGGTCCACGAACAATTATGGACAAAATGGAGTAGCGTTCTTCGTGGCAGAAAAGGGTGGAGAGGTTCGTGGTTACGTGAGTGGGGGGCCGAGTAACGAGGGGGTCGCTACGGGCACTGTTCAGTTAAGCGCAAGCAGGTGAACCAACCGGCGTCGGGTGGGAATTCGAACGGGGCCGAGCGGTCGGCGAGCGAGATCGTTCGAAAGACGCGGCGCGTCTTTCGTGATGACGAGAGAGCACCGCTCTCTCGAACCAACCCGCACGCACGCCGTAGGCGCGCGCAGCGAGGTTCGCAGCCAGGGCGATTCCGGAAAAATCGCTACCAGCCGGGCGGCCTGCCGCCCGGCGACGCCGAGCGCGAGGGGGCTTTCAGAGGCGGCGGAAACACCAGGCTCGCGTACAACGCAATCGTATCTGAACAGTGCCTCGCTACGTTGGGTGGCATTTACGTTGATCGCGATCGCTGGGGAACCGGGACTGGAACCGCGTCGTTGAACGCCTTCGGGAATTTCCCTCGCCAACAGTAATACGAGACGATCCAATTCGAAGTGCTCGCCAACAAAGACGTCGGCCTAGCGTTTTACCGGAAACGTGGGTACAGGACAATCGATGACCGAGAGACGGTCCCGTTCGGTGAACCTGTTCGTGAGTACGAATTCCGGGGTCACCTCGAATCCTGAACGACGGGGCCACGGTGAGACCGCGTCTCGCCCAGGTTTCGGTTCGAGGCGCTCGACGTTCACGGAGTGGGGATCAGAGCGGACTGTCGACGGAGCGGATGTGTGATACGTGATCGTAATTGAAGATCGTCCGGCACCCAGAGACCTATACGATCGACGGGACAAGACGGCACATGGACCGGCGGAGATTTCTCGGTGGATTGACGGGGGTCATCGGGACTGTCGCGGGATGTGCCACCCCCAGACCGAGCAGACCGACGACGACCGACCGAACCCCGACAGACGACGGAACGACGCCCCCACCGTCCCTCCCCGGGACTGTGGGGCTCGACACGATCGCGAGCGGTCTGCGAGTCCCACTGGACATCGCGTTCGCGTCGGACGTCCCCGTTCGATACGTGGCCGAGCAACGGGGGGTGGTTCGCGTCCTGGCGAACGGCGAACTCCGGTCGGAGCCGTTGCTGGACCTGCGCGACAGGGTCGTGACCGGGTACGAGATGGGGCTCCTCGGCATCGCCCTCCATCCCGCCTTCGAGACGAATCGCCGCCTGTTCGTGCGCTACTCCGCCCCGCCGCGAGCGGGGACGCCGTCGGGGTTCAGCCACACCTTCGTTCTCGCCGAATTCCGAGTCACGGGAGACGGGCGCGCCATACGAACCGGCTCCGAGCGAACCGTCCTCACGATCCCCGAACCACAGTCGAACCACAACGCTGGATCGATCGTCTTCGGTCCGGAGGGATACCTCTACGTCGGGGTCGGCGACGGTGGGGCGGGTGGGGACGAGGGACGCGGACACGTCGACGACTGGTACGACGCCGTCCCGGGAGGGAACGGCCAGGACGTGACCGACAACCTCCTCGGGAGCGTCCTCCGGATCGACGTCGATGGCAGTCGGGGCGAGAAGGGCTATGCGATCCCGGACGACAATCCACTGGTCGGGACGTCCGGTCGTGACGAGCACTTCGCGTGGGGGTTCCGGAATCCCTGGCGACTCGCCTTCGACGGGGCCGACCTCTACGCGGGGGACGTGGGACAGAACCGGTTCGAAGAGATCGATCGGGTCCGGAAGGGGGGTAATTACGGATGGAACGTGAAAGAGGGGACGCACTGCTACGGGGCGGACGCCTGTCCGGACACCACACCGGAGCGCGTGCGGGGCGGCGAGCCACTCCTGGCACCGGTCGTCGAGTATCCACACCAGGGAGGTGCCGTGAGCGGCATCTCGGTCATCACGGGCAACGTCTACCGCGGCCAGGCGCTCCCCGGCCTGCGTGGCCGGTTCGTGTTCGGCGACCTCCGGGCGAAGGGGCGGCTGTTCGTCGCCACCCCCCGTAGCGAGGGACTGTGGCCGGTACAGACCCTTCCCATCGCGGAGGACGACGCCGGGAAACTGGCCCGACTGTTCTCATTCCAGCGCCACGGCGGCGAGATGTACGTCCTGGGAAGTGGTGACAGCGGCGGCGTGCATCGCCTCCAGCCAGCCACCTGATCCGAAAGACGAGGGACGGTGTCTCGCGCTGCACCACCACCCTGCGTGTTCGCCGACCGAACGGTCGGGACCAGTCGCGACGGTGTGTCACCCTAGGGCCAGTCGAATGCGTCGTCAGCCCTGCTTGCCGGGAACTGGACCCCGTCGACGGGTTCGCGGCGGCGCTCGCGCGTGGCCACGGGGTGTCGCGTGCCCGTCCCCGTCGTGACGGGACGAGAGCACTTGCGTGCTGACCCGGGACCGGCCGAGAGTGGACGTCGTGCGTGGAGAACTGGCCCCGCGAGAGGGGGCCGGTGGATCGTACCGACGGTTCTTGTGCGGGAGGGGACCGATCGAGCCACCGTTGGCCGCCGGTTCAGCTCTCCATCTGCTCGGTTTCGATTCGCGTCGTCTCGAGCACCGCGAGATCCCCGTCGACCACGAGCTCCAGGGTGTCCCCGTCGATCGTGTGCCGGAACGCTATCCGCCATGGATCGGTAGACGCGACGGTGACGCCGTCGTCGGTCATCGCGAACTCCAGTTCCCAGATCGGCGTCTGGAGGACGTCCACCCCGTGCTCGCTGCAGAAGGAGATCAGCGTCGGCTCGTAGAGCAGGGCAACTCCCACCGACGTGTCGTGATGGTATCCACAGTGTCCACAGTGCCTGGATACCACGACGTCGATTCCATCTGTACTCCCCCAGTGCGTGTCCGAGGCGGGTCGGATCGCCGTGTCGAGTTCGTTGACGCAGAAGTGACAGACCCCCTGGCTGGAGGCGAGCAGTTCGTGCCGGGAGTACTGATCGACCCGGGCGAGCAACGTCCCCGTATCCACGTCGTCGACGGCGCTCGGCGGCATGGAGACGCGGTTGAAGAGCCGGCCGCAGTCCCGACACCCGATGGCGAACCGGCCGTCGTCGTACGACGCGACCACGCCACCGCCGCAGCTGTGGCAATCGACCTCGAGTTCGACGGGCCCCATCGACACCTCCCGGGTGAACGTTCCCGCCCGGATCACCCGGTAGAGGTTCACTCCGACCGGGCGTAGCCGGTAGCCGTCGTCGGTGTCCTCGACGAATCGGCCGACGAGCTTCTGGAGGTGGTAGTTGAACTGGCTGCTCGGGAGGTCCTCGCTGACCCGAGAGTGGAGGTCGGAGAACGAGAGCGACGCGGAATCCCCCTTCTCCAGGTGTGCGTCGCCGAGCGACCTGACGATGTCCGCACGGATTTCGTTGCCGAGCAACGAGAACGCGTCCTCGAAGGCGATATCGTCCTCGGTCGTCATTGTGTCACTGAACGTGGTGTATAGTGCAACCAACTATAATCTATTTTCGCCAAGATCTATCCTCGCAGGGGTCCAGTGGTTGGTATGGGATCGAACGGGGCCACCAGGACGGGAATCGTGACAGGGGAGCGGGCACCGGAACTCGCGGAGGACGGACGGCGACTGCTCGCCGCACTACGTGAACGGGGACACACCGCCGATCCGGTCAGGTGGGACGATCAGTCGGTGAACTGGGGACAGTTCGACTGCCTGATCGTCCGTTCGTGCTGGCACTATTACACGGCCAGCGAGGCGTTCCGGGACTGGATCGACGGGGTCGACCGGTCGGGGATCCACGTTCTCAACGAACCGGACGTGCTCCGCTGGAACGTGCACAAGTACTACCTCCGGGACCTGGAGCGCGCTGCCGTCCCCGTCATCCCGACCGAGTTCGTCGACCGGGGTTCGAACGCGGACCTCGGAACGGTACTGGAGCGGAACGGGTGGACGGAGGCCGTCGTCAAGCCCGCGGTCGGCACCAGCTCGCACGACGTCTGGCGAGTGACGAGGCCGGTCGATGCATCGGCCGCGACCCGATTCCACGACCGGCTCTCGGAGACCGACGTGCTCGTACAGGAGTTCGCCCCGGAGGTCGCTCAGGGCGAGCTGTCGTTCGTCTTCTTCGGGGGCGAGTTCAGTCACGCATACCGGAGCATCCCGGCCACGGACGACTTCAGGGCGCATCCGAACTTCGGGGGGTCGGTCGAGCCGGAGGACCCCCCTGAGACACTCGTCGACCAGGCCAGCGAGGCGACGTCCACGGCCAGCAGCGTGCTCTCACGTGACGAGACGGCGTTCGTGTACGCCCGCGTCGACGGGCTCGAGCGGGGCGGCGAGTTCGAACTGATGGAACTGGAGTTGATCGAACCGCACCTCGGGCTGTCGACGAGTGAGGGGGCCGTCGACCGGTTCGTCGAGGCGACCGAGACGGCGCTCCGTCGTCGGACGAGCACGCAGCGAGTGGAGGGCGGGTAGCGATGGGGACGCCGTCCCCGGGGTTCGGCACTTCCTCCGACGACGCCGTCCCCGCGGAGGAGTTGCCACGGATCGGTATCGGGACGTACGATCTCGGGCCAGACGACTGTACGGCCTCCGTCGCTTCGGCGCTGAACGTGGGCTACCGACACGTCGATACGGCGGAGATGTACGAGAACGAGGGGGCCGTCGGTCGGGCGATCGACCTCGCTGACGTATCGCGGGACGACGTGTTCGTAGCGACGAAGATCCATTCCCGGAACCTCTCGTACGAGAACGTCCTCGAGCACGCGAACGCGAGTCGCGACAGGCTCGGCGTCGAGGCGATCGACCTCCTCTACGTTCACTGGCCGATACGGGCCTACGATCCCGAGGAGACGCTCGCCGCCTTCGACGAACTGCACGACCGGGGCGCGATTCGCGCCGTCGGCGTCTCGAACTTCACCCCGTCTCTCCTGGAGGAGGCGATGGCCGTGCTCGACGCGCCGCTGTTCGCCCATCAGATCGAGTGCCACCCACTCCTGCAGCAGGAGGAACTCCGTCGATACGCCCGCGATCGCGACCACTATCTCGTGGCGTACGCCCCGCTCGCGAAGGGGGCGGTCACCGAAGAACCGGTCGTTCGGGACGTCGCAGCGGCACACGATGCGACCGCAGCACAGGTCTCGCTCGCCTGGCTGCTGTCGAAGGAGAACGTCGTTCCGATTCCCCGATCGTCGTCGGAGACGCACGTCCGGGAGAACTTCGAGGCGCTGACGGTCGAACTCGACCGATCGGCGATCGATCGGATCGATGGCATCGATCGGACCCAGCGACAGGTGGACTTCCCCGACGCACCCTGGAACCGGTAAGTGGCCACCGGGCCGTGCCTCGCCGCCGAGAGGGTACCGATCGAGGTCACCGGCACGCGGTCGGCGCCGTCCGCGCTTCGGACGACCGGAATGCCCCGACCCGGTCGTCGACACGGACGACGAACGGAACCACCCGGTCGCCGTCGAGGTCTTCGACCACCGACGAACGGTCGAGCGGCTGGCGGGGTGATGCGATCGGTGGACGCCGTGTGGTTCCCGTGGTCGAGAAGGAGTGGGTGGGCCCACGGAACGTGTAAGAATACCATCTCAAATTCAGTTTTGTACGCGACATTATCAAAAAAGTAATATTTTTGTCGGGCCAGAACGTCGGCCCCCGTATGGAGGGAGACGCGAAACCGTCGACCGCGAATGAATCGAGCAGGAGGACCTGCCATTGACGGTTGTCGCCTTCGACTTCCGCGGGACGCTCTCCGACTCGGAGATGAAGGCCCTGCTGGGCGAGCAGTGCGATGCCGCCGAGGAGATGGCCGCGATCCACGAGCGAGCGATGAACGACGAGATCGCCGACGCCGAGAGCTTCCGTCGCCGGTGTGCGCTCCTGGAGGGGTTGTCAGCGGAGGACGCTCGGGAGGCCCTCGATCGGGTCGAACTCCGGCCGGGCGCTGCCGACCTGATCGCGGCCCTCCGCGACGTGGGCGTCTACGTCACCGTAATCACCAGCGGTTTCGAGCGTGGCGTCGCCAGCGCACTCGAACGCGAGGGGGTAGCGGTCGATTCCGTCGTGGCAAACCGCCTGCCCGTCGCGGACGGCCGTCTGACCGGCGAGGTCGAGGGCCCGCTCGTCGATGGATCCAAAGACGACGCCCTGGAGGTCCTCGCCGCGGCCGTCGGGGAAGACCGCGAAGACGCGATCGCCGTCGGCGACGGATCCAACGATGTCCCGATGTTTGCGGTCGCGGGGCTGGCGATCGGGTTCGATCCGAGACCGGACGTCGAACCCGCGTGTGACGTCGTCGTCGCCACGATGGCGGAACTGACGGACCTCCTCGAACGGGAGGGCGTGCTCGAATGAGGGCCTCCGATCGCCCCGTCGGTCACGGCATGGAGTGATCCCCGCCATTTCCCGCGAGAGGGGGATCTACTCTGAGAGAGATGGTGGGGATGCCGACTGTCCGGTCAGCACCTGGATTTCGACCGAGATTTCGAGGCGACCACATACTATTAGGGTCTCTGCATTCAAATACGAACGGCCCGGTCGACCCACCGACGAACGGACAGACCGGTCGGCAGTTCCGACGTGTGACCCCAGCGGGAGACAACCATGGAGGACGATGACCGATACGCCAGGATCAGTAAATCGCTCACTGCGATCCTGGCACTATTCGGCCTCTGGATCGGTATTGCTCCCTTCATCCTCCCCCGTGCCGAATTCGAACTTGTCCACGTTCTCCTCGGGGGGACGGTCACAGTCATTGCCACGGGATATCTGATTCAGCTTCACCGGCGGCCGGAGACGAAACTGGCCTCACTCTGGTTCGTTCTCGTCCTCGGCGTCCTCCTGTTGACCGGAACGCTGATCGCACACACGCCGGGGACAGTCTTCTTCTGGAGCACGGTGGTCACGGCGTCGCTCACGATTCTCTTCGCACTAATCGTCATCTTCTGGGGGTCCCGGTTTTTGGCTTCGACGGGCGAGAAAACGACGATCTTCGAGAAGTGAGCGCACGACCAGTGAACTGATTCCCCTCTCGGCGAAACAGTACACGAGCGCAATACCACACGATGTCGGACCAATTCGGCCTCGAAGAGAGCGTTTCGATGGCCCTCGGGGGCATGATCGGCGGCGGAATTTATGCGGTTCTGGGTGTGGTGGCCACGGTCGCCATGTACGCAACGTGGTTCGGCTTCGTGGCCGCCGGCGTCGTGGCACTCTCTGCCAGTTACTCATACGTCAAACTCAATCAAATCGGTGATACGCGCGGCGGGTCGGTCTCGTTCGTCCAGGAGTTCGTGGGCAATTCCACGGTCGCCGGGATGGTTGGCTGGTCTCTGCTGTTCGGTTACGTCGGGTCGATGGCCATGTATGCCTTCGCGTTTGCGGAATTTACGATCGGATTCAACATGATTCCGGCCGAGTTCGGAGGGGTCCAGTTACGTCCCGTCATCTCCGTCTCCGCCGTCGCCCTCTTCGTGTTTCTGAACGTCGCGGGGGCCCGCGTCACCGGGTCCGCGGAGAACGTCCTCGTGGCGGCCAAGGTCGGCATCCTGATCGCGTTCGGTGCCTGGGGGGTGCTCTATCTCGTTCCGCTCACGGGACAGCCGACGAAGCTCGGTCTCGGCCGACTCGCGGGCATCACCCCGCTCATGGCCGCGTCGATATCGTTCGTCGCCTTCCAGGGGTGGCAACTGCTCTTCTACGACCAGGAGAGCATCGAGAACCCGCTGGAGACCATTCCGAGAGCAGTGTACATCGCGATTCCCGCGGCAGTCGTCATCTACATCCTGGTCGCTGTCGTAACGACGAATCTCGCGCCACGCGCAATTCAGACGCATCCACACATCGCCCTCGCCGACGCCGCATCCGCGATGCTCGGGTATTTCGGACTGTCGGAACTCGGATTTCTCATCATCTCGCTGTCGGCGTTGTTCTCGACGGGGAGCGCGATCAACGCGACACTGTTCTCGAGTGCACACTTTGCGAAAGGGATGCTCAGTTCTGACCTCCTGCCGGACCACTTTGGCAGCACTGACGTGGATGGGGTCCCCGAAACGACCATCATCATTCTCGGTGCAATTACCGCTGTGTTCACCGCGTGGGGAAGCCTCGGTGCCATCACGTCCTTCGCGTCCCTGGCGTTCATCGTCGTCTTCGGATCAATGAGCGTCCTCGCCTTCCAGCATAGAGACCAGGAGGCCATCAGTCCAGTCCCCCCGGCGATCGGTGCACTCGGGGCATTCGTGTTCGCCCCCGTGATGTTCTGGAACCTCTACCACCGATAACCGGGCACCTTCTGGATGGTCCTGGCCATCGCAGCGATCGTCGTCGCCGTGGAACTCCTCTACTTCGAACGCGACAGACTTCCGGATGGGCTCGTCGGCGTGGGCCCGACAGTCGAGGATGATCTCGAGCGGGTCGAGCACGATCTCGACGAACGTAAAGAAGACCTCCAGACCCTCGAGGACGCCGTCGAACAGATCGAAGTGAGTGGTGGTGAACCCGAAGAGGGCGACGAATAGAACGACGACACCGAACGGAATCGGTGGGAGCCGAAGAACAGCCACGCGACCCCGTCAGTCTTCGGCGATATCGGTCGACTGTATGGGCCTATCTCGGCATACCCAATCGACGTGACGCCGTCGGCACACCATCGTTTCTTCCCCCTTCGGCAGGGGTGGGCGATCCGGGTCGATGCCTCAAGCGTACCTGCAATCGATCATTTCCGATCAGACGTTCACCCGAACATTGTCGAACCACACGAGAGCTCCTTCGGGACTTACGTCCCCCGTCCATAGCTCCACTCGGCTGTAGTCGGAACTGTTCGAGGCCGTCTTGGTCCGCCGTGCCAGGACCTGCCCCGTCGCGTTCCGGAGGCGGAACTCGACCTCGCCGTCCCCGAGGACCTCCATCTCAAACCGATACCAGGTATTCTCCCCGGGCTCGGAGAACAGTGTCTCTGCGGTGATTGCATCTCCATTGATGTGTACCTCCCCTTTCCGGAACCGCATCGACACGTAGGTACCCGTCCCAAATCCGCCGCCGTCACCGACCTGATAGACGCGATGATTGCGCGGCCCGACTCGGTCTGTTTTCGCCCACGCTCCGAATACGGTACCGTCCCGAATCGGTCCGGACAGGGGCTGCCATATCTTGTTTCCGCCAGTAGGCATCCGGAGTGCATACGCCCCCTCATAGGCGTCGGTAACGACCCTGATCTCCCCGGTTTCCTCCTTGACGTTCCACGCCGTGGGGATGTCTCCAGAATTCGATTCGAATCCATCGACGTTCGGTGAGCGGGCGTCCTGGGTATCACCGTATCTCACCGCAACGTTGTCGAAACGGATCGTCGATTCGTCCCCCCACGTTCCGGAATTCACGAGTACCAATCGATATGTTCCCCGTGAATCGACCGGTGCAGTTTGCTGGTGTTGACCATCAAAATACAGGTCGGCCTCGGATCCGGCCTTCTCGATCCTGACGCTGTGGACCGTATTTGGCTCGTAACTCATTCGCTCAAATCGAACGCCGCCAAAGTTTGCCTTCCCCTTGAAGGGAGAGCCCGCTCTCGATATCGCGTCCGCACCGTAGTCCATACTGATCGCATCACGTGCCAATATTTCTTCGCGCGATGTCTCTTCGAAATTAGTTCCATCCTGGTTCAAGAGCCGGATGCCTGGACCACGGTTGTTCGGGTCCGGCGTGATCCAGTCGAAGGAGAGCGTGAAATCCTCCGTCATGTCAACGACGTACTCGTCAGTTGCCAGTCCGTTGTCTGAGTGATCGCCCAGGGATCGGAGATGGAGCGAGTAGTCGCCGGTTATGGCCTTGGAGACCACCGACCAGTTATTGCCATTCCGGTCCAGGGCACCCTCCGTGAGTTCGACGGCAGACCAGTCTTCGAGATCGCCGTCCTCGAAGCCATCTGAGAAACCGGTGGGTTCCTTCGGCGGTACGGTCGTCGTGACCGTAGTCGTTCGTTCGGGTGGGGAAAATCGTGCAATCGTCGTTGGGGCATCCCCCTCTCGGTAGACGAGCCGGATCGTATCGGATCGGTCGACGTTCGTCGGCCAATGGAGTACCCCCTTTCCAATGACAGCGGTGTCGCCTCGCGTGAGGGGTTCATCGGCGGCGGAGGAAGTGGAGCCCAACTGCGGCCAGTTTACTTTCGTCCCGTCACTCGCACTCTGGATCCAGAGAGTTCCGGCGACGACCCTGGTTCCGCCCAGGTACGTGATCTTCACCCGGTTCGAACTGGCCAGGTAGTCGAATCTGAACCGTTCTTTCGTTGGGATGGATGCATCCACCGACGGTTTCGTCGTGGATGACCCACTGCCGAGTGCATCGATCTCGGCCGTGCATCCGGACGTGCCGATTATTGCCGCCGTCGCCCCCGCTGTGATCAGTTTTCTGCGGCCAATTCGTGTCAGATTATCTGTCATGTACTCGGGAGTGCACGCAGTAACCTAATGAAAGTTCGGAAAATTCACAGCGGATGGGAACGGGTGACGAGGCCATTTTCAGATCGCACTGTGCGATCGCCGCTTCCGCTGTGTGAGAGGAGACCCAAACGCTGACGAACGCATGGAATACGTTAGGTGGTGAGTGAACAGTTGCACGACGGCGGACACACCCGCTATCGTATTTGGGTCGCCCCAGAGGTCCCAACCGTCGTCTCGGTGACGCCGGCCACCCGGTGCACTGTCCCCTGATCGGACCCGCGGTCACCCTGGCGGAATCGGGCGAAACCCCGTCGGATTCGGCCGGTTCCCGGGGGCGAGAAGCGACAGGTTATTGCTGAGCGGTCGAGTTGTCCCAGCCGAAACCGATGGTCGCCGGAACGGGTCTCGCGATGGTGCTCGTCGCGGGGGCAGCCAGTGCCTTCATGGCGTGGTCGATCGGCGCGGGATCCAGCGGATCGACCCCGTTCGCACCGGCGGTGGGAGCGAACGCGATCACGACCCTCCGCGCCGGCTTGCTCGTCGGCATCCTGGGGTTCGCGGGTGCCGTCCTCCAGGGGGCAAACGTCACCGAGGCCGTCGGCCGGGAGTTGATCGTCGGTGCGACGCTGTCGCCCGTCGCGGCGACATTGGCGCTGGTGATCGCCGGGGCTCTGGTGGCCGTCGGGGTGTTCACCGGCTATCCCATCGCCACCGCGTTCACCGTCACGGGTGCCGTCGTCGGCACGGGCCTGGCGCTGGGCGGCCAGCCCGCCATGGACAAGTACGTCCAGATCGGGACCCTGTGGGTTCTCGTCCCCATCGTCGGTGGTGCCACCTCCTACGCACTGGGCCGGTTGCTTCGGAGCGACGGGATCTCGACGGCCGTGACGGTTGCCCTCCTGGGAGGGGTGGTGGGGGCCATCGTCGCGAACGTCGAGTTGGCTCTGCTGGGGCCACCCGGTCGGAGCGCCTCCATCGCCCGATCAGTCGCCGCGACGGTCGCCGAGCCCTCGCCCGCGAGTCTGGCCCTCGCCACGCTCGCGATCGCGGGCGTCGTCGCCGGCGCACTGTACAGACCCGCCGCGCGCGATCCCACCGCCGCGAACCGCGAGTTCCTGCTCGCGCTCGGCGCACTCGTCGCCTTCTCCGCGGGGGGGACACAGGTGGGGCTGGCGCTCGGTCCGCTGCTCCCCTTGCTGGACCCGTACGACCTTCCCCTCACGCTCGTTCTCGTCGGGGGCGGTCTCGGACTGCTCGCCGGGTCCTGGACCGGCGCGCCACGGATGATCAAGGCCCTCTCCCAGGACTACTCCGCGCTGAACCCCGCGCTGTCGATCGCGGCGTTGATCCCGGCGTTCGCGATCGCTCAGGTCGCGGTCTTCTACGGGATTCCAGTGTCGTTCAACGAGATCATCGTCTCGGCCATCGTCGGGAGCGGCCTCGCGGGCGGGGGAGGCGGAGTCAGTCGCAGGAAGGCAGTCAGGACCGTCGGCGCCTGGATCGGATCGCTGCTGCTGGCGTTCGTCCTGGGGTACGCGGGGTACCTGCTCTTCGAAATGGTGGGGGTCGTCGGCTGAACGGGGGTTCGAGCGTTCCAAGCAGGCGCTCGTCGCCTCTCGCGGAAACACCACCCCAATCGTCACTCCGCCGCCCACTCCGGGAGGTCGCCTTCGGCGTCCGTCTCTCCACCGACGAGGAGCTGGAGGCCGGTGGCGACGATTTCGACGAGGTCGAGACCGAGGTCCGCGTCGAACGAGATGATGGTCCCCGCACCCGAGGGATGGAGGTACTGGATGAGGATCACCGAATCGAACAGTTGCACGTTGGCGCGGAGGTCACCCGCCTGGAGGAGGTCCTCCTGGTCCGCGACGAGCGGGGCGATCAGCCGGTAGTTTTCGAAGGTGTCCGCGAACTCCTGATCGGTGTACGCCGCCGCCACGTCCTCCCGACGATACACCCACTCGTGAT
>JBDGUD010000007.1:0-21140 GCA_042216165.1 Halanaeroarchaeum sp. | reverse complement strand
CGTCTGGTCGTCGACCCTGCCGATCAGTTCGGGTGGTCGTCGACGCTGCGATCAGGTCGACTGGACGTCGACCTGGCCGATCAGTTCGACTGGTCGTCCACGATGGCGCGGACCCGCGACGCGCGGTCGCCGTCCGTGACGAAGCGGGAGAGCGTCCACGCGATGTCGTCGAGGACGGCATCGTAGCCGTCGTCGGTGAGGGCGTACTCGTTCGTTCGCTTGTCGAGTTCGCTCTTCTCGACGAGTCCCTTGGTGACCAGGTCGTCGAGGTTCGGGTACAGCCGTCCGTGGTTGACCTCGTCGTCGTAGTAGGACTCGAGTTCCCGTTTGATCGCGAGACCGTACCGGGGCTCCTCTGCGAGTACGGTCAGGATGTTCTTCTGGAACGCTGTCAGGTCGCGGGCGGTCCGTTGCACCGCCGTTTGTGCCTCTGACATAACTACTGACAAGTTACCGTCCTATTTAAACTCTTCTCACTGGTCTCACAGGTTTATTTCAAGGCACCTCGGACAGATCCACAATTCCTGCGGCAGATATCTCCGGGTCTCTCGACGTTCGATCGGTTCTCCTGGCGACATCTGGACGTCGCTCGGTCCATTCGAATCCCGCCCGGGCGATGCGAAAGGTTAACCTCGATACCGGTCGAGTCCCCAGTCGTCATGCCGAATCTCTGGGAGGACCTCGAGACGGGCCCGAATCCACCCGAGACCATCTACGCGGTCGTCGAGTGTCTCAAGGGTGAACGCAACAAGTACGAGTACGACAAGGACATCCCCGGTGTCGTCCTGGACCGGGTGCTGCACAGCAACGTCCACTACCCGAGCGACTACGGGTTCATTCCCCGATCGTACTACGACGACGGGGACCCGTTCGACGTCCTCGTCCTGCTCGAGGACCAGACGTTCCCCGGCTGCATCGTCGAGGCGCGCCCGGTCGGCCTCATGAAGATGGACGACGACGGCGAGAAGGACGACAAGGTCATCGCGGTCCCCGAGGAGGACCCGCGCTACGACCACGTCGAGGACGTCGACGACATCACCGACCAGACGAAAGCCGAGATCTCGGAGTTCTTCGAGACGTACAAGAACCTCGAGGAGGGCAAGCAGACGGAGACGCTGGGCTGGGAAGACCGGCAGGCGGCCTACGAGGCCATCGAGCACGCCCAGGACCTCTACGAGGAGCACTTCGGCTGACCACCCAGTCTGCGGACCGCTCAGTCGCCGTCCGCCGAACACTGCTCGACGCCGGGCACCAGTCCGCTCAGGCAGCCACCGCTGTAGCCCCTGATCCCGACCGCTGCCCCGACGGCGAAGGCCCACGACCCGGTCCATTCCGAGAAGACGGGAACGCCGAGGTACGGGAGTACTCCGAGGCCGATCAGGAGTAGGCCGACACCCAGCAACGTCGGATTGTGTAGCCCCCGCGACTGCTCGCAACTGTCCGCGCTCATCGATCCGGTATCACCGCCCCGGGCACTTGACTGTGTGCATTCTGCACAATATCGGTGAGTGCAGGGGCTACCGGTCGAGAAGACGATCCAGTCCCGGGTCTGCGGGGAAGGTATGTCCCGGAGGCATATCGTCCCGCGCAGGACATGTATTATGCGTATGGGTAATTTCATGTGTGCGGGCCCCGTACGAGACGACGTGATGGCCGCTACCCCGTCCCGCCCCGGCATCGACCACGTGACAGTGGTCCCCACCAACATCGACGAGGTCGACGAGGAGACGGACGACGACCGGGCCCGATCGTCGTGACCGCCAGACGGGAAGGTACTTGTAGAATACGACGATAGCCCCCGCCATGGGACTGTTCGACCGATTGCGGGGCGAGGAGGGGCCGCGCGTCGCCTTCGTCGGCATCGACGGCGTCCCCTGGCATCTCGTCGCCGACAACCCCGACGTGTTCCCGAATCTGCACGACATCGCGGACGCGGGGACGGGCGGCCCGATCGACAGCATCGTCCCGCCCGAGTCCTCGGCGTGCTGGCCGTCGCTCACCAGCGGCGTCAATCCCGGACGGACCGGGGTTTACGGCTTTCAGGACAGGGAAATCGGGTCCTACGACACCTACGTTCCGATGGGACGGGACGTCCAGGCCGACCGTCTCTGGGATCGGGTGAACGACGCGGGGCGCGACGCCACCGTGCTGAACGTTCCCGTGACCTTTCCCCCCTCGCGGGAGGTCCAGCGGATGGTCTCGGGGTTCCTCTCGCCCTCGGTCGAGAAGGCGACCCATCCACCGGACGAAGCCACCTACCTCGAGTCCATCGACTACCGGATCGACGTCGACGCGAAACTCGGGCACGAGGACGACAAATCGGCCTTCATCGATGACGCGCACGAGACCATCGACGCCCGACAGGAGGCCTTCGCACACTACGTGGCGGCCGACGACTGGGATCTCTTCTTCGGGGTGTTCATGACCACGGACCGGGTCAATCACTTCCTCTTCCGGGACTACGAGCACGACGGCGAGTACCGCGAGGCGTTCCTCTCCTTCTACGAGACGGTGGACGAGTACGTCGGCGACATCCGCGAGTCGCTGCCCGACGACGTCGCGCTGATGGTCGCCAGCGACCACGGGTTCACGACCCTGGACTACGAGGTCCACCTGAACGCGTGGCTCGAACGGGAGGGGTGGCTCTCCTTCGACGACGAGGACCACGAGGACCTGGCGGACATCGCAACGGAGTCCCGCGCCTACTCGTTCATTCCGGGCCGCATCTACCTCAACCTCGAGGACCGCGAGCCCCGGGGGTCGGTACCCGAGTCCGCGTACGAGTCCGTGCGCGACGAGTTGAAGGCGGACATCCTGGCCCTGGAGGCGCCAGACGGCCGCCCGGTGGTGGACAGGGTCGTCGAGAAAGAGGAGGCGTTCCGGGGCGAGCACGACGCCATCGCACCGGACCTGGTCGCCATCCCGAACGACGGCTTCGACCTGAAGGCCGGGTTCGGGGCCCACGAGGCGGTCTTCGACACCGGGCCCCGCAACGGAATGCACACGTTCGCCGACGCCACCCTCCTCGTGGACGACCCGGCCGTGTCGATCGGCGAGGGAGCGGACCTCTTCGACGTCGCGCCCACGATACTCGACCTCCTGGACGTCGAGTACGACGCCGGCGAGTTCGACGGGGTCAGTCTCGCCTGATCAGAACAGGCCGTCGAGCTGGTCGGTGTCGAAGGCGTCCGCCGGATCCTCGCGCCCCTCGGTCTCGGAGGCCGCCTTCGCCCGCTCCATGAACGTCTCGAGCCGGGGGGAACGGGCGATCCCCGAGAGGACCACGACGACGGCGATCCGCTCCGAGTCGAGGGGGAAGTCACCGCCGCGGACCTGCATGCTCTGGGTCTGCTCTTCGATCCAGCTCCGCGCCCGCTCGACGCCCTTGCGGGGGATGCGCTCCTTCTCGCCGGCCACGATCACGAGACCGGCGTCCGCGACGGTCGTCTCGGGCAGGCTCATCCCGGTCATCAGCGCCTTGCGCGCGGTGCTCGTGATGACGTTGACGTTCTCGCTGGCGTCCGGCGCTGCCTCGGCGGAGGCGTAGCCGATGGCGCTCAGTCCACCCGCCCGGAGCGTGTTGATCACCTCGCTCGAGTCGACGACGGCCTCGCCGACGCCCTCGACGGCCTCGCCCGCGGCCAGGACCAGCCCGAGACGCCGGGCGATGGTCTCGTTGATCGCCTCGAAGGACTCTGCCACGCTCTCCCCGCTGGTCCGCCAGGCGTCGTTGTCGATCAACAGCAGTGAGTCCGCCTCCCGGACGAACGTCTTGAGCGACCGGCCGGCGTTCGCCTGGTAGATGGCCCCCTCCTCGGCGCCCGGGAGGATGCCGATTCCGTACACGGGGACGTCGTAGACGCGTTCGAGTTCGCGGACGAGGACCGGGGCACCTCCGCTTCCGGTGCCGCCCCCGAGGCCGGCCAATACGAAGACCGCCTCGGTCGCGGGATCCACGATGCCGTCGAGGGCCCCCATCACCTCGCCGACGTCGGCCTGCATGATCGACGCGCCGAGTTCGTTGTCCGCCCCGACCCCGTGACCTTCGACCCGTTCCTCTCCCACGAGGAGGGTCTCGACGTCGAGTCCCTGGAGGTCGGACTGGGCGGTATTGACGGCGAGGACGCCTCGCACCGCGTCGTACCCCGCCTTCCGGTCGGCGTCGCGAAGGGCCTGGGCCACCTTCCCGCCGGCCTGACCGATTCCCAAGAGGGCGGCTTTCATGGTACGTGGGTCAGTGCGGCGGCCTATGAACGTTTGGACGCTCCGAGCCTTTTTGTACGATGACGGGGCAACCGCGGTGCGATGTCCGGGTCACCGAGCGTGGACGAGCGCCTCCGGGCCGTCGAACGCGCCATCACGGACGAGGCGGTACCGGTCGCGGAAATCGACGACGCAGCCGCGCTGACCGAACGAATCGGCGCGCTCGAGACGCGCGTGGACGAGGTCGCCGAGCGAGCCGCGGAGACCGAGGCGGCCGTCACGGCGCTCCGGGGATACGTCGGCGAGATCCAGTCCGTCAACGAAAACGTGGAGCGAACCGCGGCGGCCGCGCTGGCCGCCGTCGAGCGACTCTCCGAGGCGTCCGGGCCACCGCCGGCAATCGCCCGCGTCGCCGAGCCGGACGTGGACGTCTCGGATCCCACGCCGGCGGCGGATCCGGAGGACGAGTCGGAATCGGTCCTGGACCGCCTCCGTGATCTGGTGTGATCGTCCGCGTCGTACTCGCCGTCCTGGTGGCGGCGGCCCTGATCGCCGCGGCCGCGCCAGCGATCGGGGACGCCCGGGACGGCGTCGCAACCGCCGACGTCCAGCGGGAGGCCCACGAGGTCGCCGACGCCGTCGCGACCCTCTCGCGGAGGAACGACCCGGTTCCCCGTGGCGTTCCGGGGTCGAGACGGATCCTGACCGTCGATCCGCCCTCGGGTACGCGCGTCGGGATCGGTGGCGTACCGTCGGCGAAACCGGCCGATGGCGACGGCACGGACGTGGTCTCCTGGGTGAGCCGCTCGGGGGCCACGGGCCTGGAGCGACTTCCCGTCGACGCGAGAGCCGTCGGCAGCAGGGGGGTGCTCGCGGACGACCGAGGGATCGTGATACGCGAGCGGTCGCGTCTCCGCCTCGCGTACGTCCTCGTCGACGGCGAACCCACCGTCACTCTGACGAGGGTGTAGAAGTGAAGACGAGTTCACTCCGTCGCGTGCTGGGATTACGACGCGAACCGGTCGAGTGCTCCTGTGATCCGACGGAGAGCGAGGGGGTCCTGGTCGTCGACGCGAGCGAGTGCCCCGGCGGCGGGGACCTCGCGACCGCGTCTGCCTGTCGGGCCACCGTGATCGAGGCCCTCGCGGGGCGCCGGCTCGACGAGATACGTGTCGAGCGCGGCGGCCGGGCCGTCCACTACCGGGCCGAGGTCGTCGCGCTCTTCGCTGCCGCGGGGTCGTTCGCGGCGAGGGTGGCGGTCTACGACGACGCCCTGGCCCGTCGTGCTCGCAGGGATCCGCTCGGGGCGGCCGAGGACGCGGTCGGTCGTGTGGGTCCGGTCGCCGAGATCGCGGCCGAGACGGACCTCGGGACGCTGGCGGAGGCCCACGAGTCCGTAGCGTCGATCCGTCGGTTCGTCGGTCCCTCCATCGCCGCGGCACGCATCGATCCCGATCCGCCACCCGGGGCGTCGCTCTCGGACACCCGGGTGCTCGACTCCGGCGCGACCGCGCGCCTCTACGAGAGCGCGGACGGTGCGACCCGCTATCACCTCGAGCCGCTCGAGTACACATTCGCGGGGCCGGTCCTCGACGGACTCGCGGCCGCCTGGCGCTCGCTCGCCGAACGACCCACCGGAACTCGCTCGGTCCACGCGGCCGTCCGCGCGGTCGCGACCCCGGACCAACCCGTCGACGCCATGGCGCGCGTGCTCGCGAAACACGCCCGCGGGTACGGGGTCCTCGAGGACCTCTTCGCCGACGAGCGCGTCGGGGAGGTCGCCGTCAACGCCCCCGCGGACGAGACGCCCCTCCACGTCCGCATCGACGACCGAACCGTCCGGACCAACGTCCGGTTGACCGAGCGCGGCACTGCCCTCCTCGCGTCACGGATCCGCCGGGAGAGCGGGCGCGCCTTCTCCCGGGCCGACCCGACCGTGGACGCGCTCCTGAGGGACGTCGGATCGGCCGACGCGGTCCGGGTCGCGGGGGTACGGCGGCCGGCGAGCGACGGCCGGGCCTTCGCACTCAGGGCCGAGGCGACCGACGAGTGGCGCCTCTCGACCCTGGTCGCCCTCGACACGGTGACGCCGGCCGCGGCGGGTCTGCTCTCGCTGGCGATCGAACGCGGGGCGGCGATCCTGGTCGCCGGTCCGCGTGGGGGTGGCAAGACGACGCTCGCGTCGGCGTTGCTCTGGGAACTTCCGACGGACGCCCGCGTCCTCGCCATCGAGGACACCCCAGAGCTCCCCATCGACGCCATCCAGGGGGCGGGACGGGACGCCCAGCGGTTGCACGCGTCCACGGACGATGGGGCGGACCTCACGCCGGCGGAAGCCCTCCGGACCGCCCTCAGACTCGGGGACGGTGCCCTCGTCGTCGGGGAGGTCCGGGGCCCCGAGGCGGCGGTCCTCTACGAGGCGATGCGCGTTGGCGCTGCCAGTAGTGCCGTCCTCGGAACGATTCACGGCGAGGGAGCAGAGGGGGTGCGCGAACGCGTCGTCTCGGACCTCGGCGTCCCCGAATCGTCGTTCCGGACGACGGACCTGGTCGTGACCACGGTCCCTGACGGGGCCGCGCGACGGGTCGCGAGCATCGAGGAGGTGACGGACGTCGGATCGAGCGCGCTCTTCGCACGTGGCGGCGAGGCGCTCGAGGCGACCGGACGGATCGCCAGGGGGAACAGCGAACTCGCGGCGGCCCTCGCAGATCCAGGGGAGTCGTACGCGGACGTCAGGACGGCGATCGGGAGCCGTGCGGAGCGATTCGCGGCGGACGGACCGGGGGGACTGGAGGCGGAGAACGGATGAGCGGACGGTCGGCCCGCTGCGAACGGGTGTCGGCCGCACTCGCCGCGGTCGCGGGCGAGGACGCGCCGGCCTTCGACGAGGTCCCTCGCGTCACGACCGCCGGGGTCGTACTGGCGGCGGTCGGGAGCGTCATCGCCCTTCTCGCGCCGGTCACGTTCGCGGGTTCGGCCCGCTCGGTCGTCGCCGGCCTCGGTGGGGCCCTCGCGCTCTCCGCCGCCGGCTTCACCTGGCTCGCACCGGCGCAGATCGAGACGTTTCGTCGCCGATCGGCGGTCGGGGCGGCTCCCGAGGTGATCGCGTACGCCGTCGTCCAGGCCCGTCTCACGCCGTCACTGGAACTGGCAGCGCGATTCGCAGCAGAGCAGTCGACGGGGATGCTGGGACGCGACCTGGCCCGGAACGTGGCGAACGGTCCGACGGGCCGCGAGAGCTGGACCGCCTTCGCCACTGCGTGGCGAGACCTCGACGACGCGCTCCCGCGGGCAGTTGAACTGCTCGCCGCGGGGATCGAATCCGAGGCTCCGGCACGGGGGGAGCTGTTCGATCGGGCACTCGCGACCGTCCTCGAGGGATCGCGGGACCGCGTGGCGTCGTTCGCCGCCGACGTTCGCGGACCAGCCACTGCGATCTACGCCTTCGGGGTTCTCCTGCCACTGGCGATGGTCGGGATGCTCCCGGTCGCGGCCGCCGCCGGTGCCGGGGTGTCCCCGGCCGCCATCGCCGTCCTCTACGACGGCGTCGTCCCGCTCGGGTTACTGGTCGCAAGCGGGTGGCTCGCGGCACGTCGCCCCGCGGTGTCCCGCCCACCGACGAACGCGGACGCCCTGGCCTCGGACCGATCGCCGGCCTCGACGCTGGCCGTCGCCGCTGGCGCGAGCGTCGTCGCGGGGTCGGCGGCAGTCCTGGCGCTTCCCTCGTGGGCCGCGTGGATCGTCGTGCCCGGCGCGACCCTCGGGGCGGCGGGCGTTTACTGGTTCGAGCCACTGCGCCGTCGGCGGAGGCGGGTGCTCGCCCTCGAAGCAGGCGTCCCGGACGCGGTCTCGTTGATCGGCCACCGGTTGGCCGCCGGGGAGCCACTCGAGACGGCCGTCGCCGACGTCGGCGCCCGGCTCGCGGGCGAGACCGGTGCGCTGTTCGAGACGGCGGGCGAGGTCCTTCGCCGAGTCAGGGTGACGGTCCCGGAGGCGTTCTCGGGCGAAATCGGGGCGCTCGCAGGCATCGAGAGCCCGCGGACCGAGACGGCGGTCGCCCTGCTCGTCGCGGGAGCCCGGACGGGCCCAGAGGGTGGCGAGACGCTCGTGCGCGTGGCGTCGTACCTCCGGGACCTCGACCGCATGGAACGCGAGGCTCGCCGCGAACTCGCCCGGACCACCGACACGCTCAGACAGACCGCCCTCGTGTTCGGACCGGCCATCGCCGGGGTCACCGTCGCCCTCGCCACGGGGATGGAGTCGATCGGCGACGCCGGGACGACCGTCCCGGTCGACGCCCTCGGCGTCGTCGTGGGGGCGTACGTCCTCGCGCTCGCGGTTGTCCTGCCGGCCCTGTCGGTCGTCCTCGAACGTGGTCCCGACGTGGGCCTCATCGGTTACCGGGTGAGCGTGTCGCTCCTCACGGCCAGCGCGGTGTACCCGATCACGGCGGTCGCCGCCCGGACCGTGGTCCAGGTTTAAATCGGAAGACCGGACCACTCCGGCCCATGGACGACGTACCCGCGGACGCGCCGTACGTGTGGATCGCACTGCTCGTCGTGAGTGCCGCCGTCGCCGGTGCAGTTCTCGCCCACCCCACCGCACCGCCACCGGACGCGGAGCGCGTCGCGATGGCGGTCGATCGCGTCGCAGCGACCGGGCACGTGGCCAGTTCGACCGTCCCCCTCGACGCTGACCGGATCCGTCTCGGATCCACTCGGATCGCCCTCGAGTCAGCGGGCGGGCGCGCTTACGCCACCGTCCGATACGGCCCGGTGGCACCGGTGCGCGACGGCGACCTCGCCCGGGTCCTCCGCGGAGCGGATCCGGCGGACGTCTTCGCGTCGCCGGCGACGTTCCGCCACGCCCTCGACCGAGCCGAGTCGCGGCGCGGCACCTGGCGGCCCGCCCCGACCGAACTCAGCGTTCGCCGGGTCCAGTACGGGGAGGTGGCGGGTGTCCTCGTCGGCCGCTAGGGGCCAGGTCGAACCGCTCCCCGCGCTGGTCGCGGTCAGCGCCCTCGTCGCCGCGCTCGGCGTCTACGCCGGGGCATTCCACCAGGTGCCGACCGGGACGGAGCGCCCGATCGCACGCGAGGCCCTGGCGCACGAGGTCGGGTCAGCGACTCGCGGTGGGATCCTCGACCCAAGGGCGATCCGCGCGGAACCGCCCAGGGGGTACCGGATGCGAACGACCGTCCGCGTCGCGGATCGGCACTGGCAGGCCGGACCGGCACCCCCCGACGGCGCCGAGACCGCCACGCGAACCGTCCTCGTCGCGACCGACGAGGGCGAGCGAGTCGGACGCATTCGCGTCTGGGTGTGGCGATGACGCGCGGCCTCAGCACGGTCGTCGACGTCGCCTTCGCCATCCTCCTGGTCGGATCGAGCGTCGCCGTCCTCTCGGGGGTCCATCCGGCGGATCCGGCGCCGAGGGTGCAACCCGGGACCGGTGGCGAGGCGGTGGCTGGGAGTACGATGACGGTGCGGTACGAGCGGGCCGACGGAGCGTCGGCCGCGGTCACAGGGACCGTGGCTGGACTGGTCAGGGACGCGGCCATCGCTCGCCACCGGGGTGTCGGCGGTCGGTACGTCGCCGCGGTCACCGACGCCGTCGATGACCGGCTGGCGGAAACCGGCGTCCGCGCTCAGATCGTCGGCGCCTGTCCGGGCGACGACCCGGTCGTCGCCGGGCAAACGCCCGCCGGATCCCGCGGAATCCGGGCCACCGCCTACCGGTGGAACGCGACCGAGGGGGTCGACGATTGCCGTCCGACCGTCGTGGTGCGACGGTGGTCGCCGTGAGTCTGGAGGGCGACGACCGGGGCCGGGTCCCGTTCGCGCTGATCGGGGCCCTGTTGCTGGTCAGTACGTCGATGTACACCACCGGTCTGGTCCACGAGGCGCCGCGGGAGCCGGTCGCCCCGCGAATCGTCGAGACGGCGACACGGGACGCCCGTCTCCACCTCGCGACGGTCGCCAGGGACGCCGGCAGGGAGGCGGCGAGGCACCCGGTCCTGGTCGCGGGCGACACCCCGATCGGCAGGCTGATCCGTGACGCGCCGTTCGAACGCTCGCTCGCCCTCCGTATCGCTGTCGGGGCCCGCGAGACGTTCCCGCTCGAGCGGCGGGCCGAGGACGTGACGGTTCGGGTCGACCTCCCGCCGGTGACCGACCTCGCGTCGACGCGGCGGGCGCTCGATGCCGTCCACCTCGAGCGCCTCGGTTCGAACCGCGTTCGCGTCACGCTCGACGACGCGACGGTCGCTGTCCGGCGGTCGGGTCGCGTGGTGGAACGCGCCGACACGAACCTCTCCGCGACCGTCGGGCTCCCGGCGATCCCCGTCCACGAGCGCGTCGAGGCCTTCGAACGCCGGCTGAACGCCGGCGTCGCGGAACCTGGCCTGGCCAGGGCACTCACGCTCCGGCTCTACGCGCTTGCCTGGGTCCGGGGGTACGCGCAGTACGGCGGAGCCCCGATCGCGAACGTCGTGGCGAACCGCCACGTCGGTCTCCTGACGAACGACGCCCTCGTCGATCAACAGGCGGCGGCGTTCGGGCGGGCGGATCCGGACAGCCGCCGTGCGGTCGCACGGGCCGCAGCGCAGGTCGCGGTGGTCGACGGACTCGCCGGCGTCCAGGGGGCGATCACCGGCGCGATGCAGAACGCCTCCAGGAGGGGCCCCGGAGCGAGCGCGCCCATCGGCGCGGTCGAGATGCCCTCATCGATGGACGAGCGCCAGCGAGTGGGCGCCGACACCGCCGCTGACGAGGCGTTCGTCTCGTTCGTCGCCGGCTCCGCGAGCGACCTGGACGCGGCGGTGCAGTCGGCCTATCGCGCCCGGGTCAGGCCGGATGCGTCGGCACGCCGGACCGACACCGACGTCTCCCACAGCGGCGACCGGCCGTCGAACGGTACCCTCGCCTTCACCACCCACGACACCGAGTACGACGTGTCCGGGGGTGGCCTCGACGAGGGGGAGGGTTCGACGCTCCTCGTCTTCGAACGGGCGGTCTCCGTCACCGAGACCGAGCACTCCTACTGGCTCGTCAACGGGACGTACGCGGGTTCCACGAGCGTGAGCCACGAGCGAACCTACGCCGTCGCCGGCTCGGTCCGGTGCCGGTACGATCGTCCCAGCACGGCCCCGGCTGCACGGATTCGCGAGACCTGTCCCTTCGGAACGGCAGCCCGCAGCGACCTCGTCGAGAGTGCCGAACGGGCGCTCGATGTCCGGTACGGGGGTGCAGATGCGGTCGCGCTGGCGGCCGTACGGGGTCGAGACGACCACCGCTGGGCCCGAATCGCCGTCGAGCCGCCGGAGGCGGTTCGAGACGGAGCCTATCGAGGAGCCGCGAACCTCAGGGACGCCGTCCGGGACGTCCACGTCGAAGCGGACCGACTGTCGATGGTCTCGGGATCGAACCCCTCGGTGCGTCTCGCCCGGACGATTCGCGGCCGTCGTTCCGCGCTCGTCGGCGCCCCCTCGCGATACGACTCGGCCGCGACCGTCGCGCGGTACGCCGCGCGCGTCTCCTACCTCGACGCGCTCCTGGACGACCTGGAGGAGGACGGGTCCGTCTTCGGGCGTGTCCAGCGTGCCCTCGGCGACGCCATGGCCCGGCACGCCGTCCCGTCCCGTCCACCCTCCGGGAGATCCGACGACCTGCAGCCAATCGCGACCGACGTGGACGCAGACCCGCGATACCTCTCGCTCGCGGCCACCGGGCCCGAGAAGCCGCCGCTAGCGGCACGCAATCTCAACCTCTTCACCGTCCCCTACGGCGACGCGGCCGACGCGGTGGGGAGCGCGATCGGCGGGGACGACGCGGACGTATCGCTGTCGGCGGCCGTGAACACGCTCGCCGCCACGAACCGGGCGCTGGCGACCGATCCGGATCCTGCCCTCCGCGCGCGACGGGACCGGCTCCGTCGGGGGATCGAGCGCTCGCTCGAAGCGGTACGGACGTCCCAGCGACGGGCACTCGAGCGCGTTCCCTCGACCTCGAGAGGCGAGGTACGGGCGGCGATCGAGGCGGGCTACGCGGACTACGGGTCCGTCCGGGAGCGGGGAGAGGCGGTCGTCGACGGCTCGATCGCGGGGACGATCGCCGGCCACCTGTCGGGGTCGCTCACGGGCGTCGAACGGGATCGGGCCCGGGTCGAACTCCGGACCGCGACGGTGCGCGCCAGGCGCGACGCGACGGTCCGGCTCGCGGAGTCGACCGTGTCTGCGGCAGCCGATCGGGCCCGTCCGGTCCTTCGGACGGGCGCACAACAGGTGACGCGGGTCGCCGTCCAGCGCGGCGCCAGGGTTGCCAAGCGTCGGGCCTTCAGGAAGTCGATGGCCTCGATGCCAGCCGGTCTGCCGTTGCTGCCGGTCCCGGGACAGTGGTACGCCACGGCCAACGTCTGGGTCGTGTCCGTCAGGGGCGGATACGAGCGGTTCGCCGTCCACGCACCCCGCGCCACCCCGGTCGCCAACGGGACCGTCACCTACGTCAGGGAGTCGACGCCCGTCCGGCTCGACGTCGACGGCGATGGCTACCGGGAGGTGCTCGGGCGCAACCGGGCCATCGACCTCGCCGCGGACACCGGGGTGGTCGTCGTGGTCCCGCCCGGTGCCGCGGGCGTGGGAGACACCGACGGCAACGCGGACGAGCGCTCACCCGGGTGGTGACACCGTGAACGACACCCCCATTTACCCCCGCCGAGTACGTCCCACCATGCTCGTCGATCCGATCGACGCCCCCGAGGAGCGAACCGCCGATGACCTGCGTCGGGAGTACGCAGAGGCACTCGCCGACGTGGTCCGGTCGGTGGGCGTCGAGACGGCGGCCGCCGAATCGGCGGTCGCCCGGGAGACGTTGGAGAGACTGGCCGACGGCGACACCCCTGAGATGACCCTCCAGGACGCCTGCGAGATCCTGGCGCTGTCCGAGGACTGGTCCGACCCGGACGCCGTCCGCCTCGAGGTACGCGATTACCTGATGCTGGGGATGAGCTCGGCAGTCCTCGACGTGGACGCGCTCGAACGTCTCCTCGACGGGGGGCTGACGGCCAAGGAGATCCAGGCCAAACTCGAGGGTCGTCAGCCGATGTCCCTCGCCGAGTACGCGAGCGTCGCGCTCGCGATCGAACGCGAGAAGGACTTCACCTGATCTGCTCGAACTCCGCCCCACAGTTCGGGCAGTACCGGACGGTGCCCACGGCGTCGGGGTCGTCCCGGCGTTTGAGGCTGGTCTCGCACTCCGAACACACGAGCCGGTCGTAGGTGTCCCGCTCCAGGTCCCCGTTTCGCAGCCCCTTTCGGACGCTCTCCATACCGAACCCTTCGGGCTCAACTGTGAAAAAGTACCGTGTTCGGTGGTAGCACGTCCGAATCCGCCGCGAAACCGCAACGTTTGAACGGTTCTCGTCGGTATCCGATGGCGTGACCGCCGAAACGGCCGACGACTCCAGACGGGTCCACGTGTTCGGCTCGCTGTGTCTGCTGGTCTTTCTCGTGAACTTCGGGCGGATCGTCTTCGCGCCACTGCTCGACCCGTTCATGCAGACCTTCGGCGTCGAGGAGGCGACGGTCGGCACGGTGGCGACGCTCGCCTGGCTCGGGAGCGCCGTCCCCCGACTCCCCACCGGCTACCTCCTCACGTACGTCGACCGCCACCACGTCGCTCTCCTCACCGGGCTCCTGCTCGCGGTCGCGTCCGCCTTCACGGCCACCGCGGACAGCATCATCACGGTCGGGATCGGTGCGTTCGTGATGGGGAGCGCCAGCGGGGCGTACTTCGTCGCCGGCAACCCGCTCGTGAGCGAACTCTTCCCGGACCGGGTCGGGCGAGTGATCGGCATCCACGGGACGGCCTCGCAGGTGGCGGCCGTGCTCGCGCCGCTGTCGGTCACCGTCGTCTTGGCGGTCGCGACCTGGCGGACCGTCTTCTGGGCGGTGAGCGCGGTGTCGCTCGTCGGGACCCTCGCCCTGTACGCGACTGCACGGCGTGCCGACCTTCCCTCGGTGCAGGCCCACGACCGCCACCTGCTCGCGTCGGTGAAAAACCAGTGGCCGATCGTGGTGACCGGGGTGGCGATCATCGGCGCGACCGGGTTCGTCTGGAACGGCCTGTTCAACTTCTACGTGAGTTACCTCACGGCGACGAAGGACGTCTCTCGGGGCGTCGCCAACGCCCTGTTGACCGGCGTCTTCGCCGCCGGCGTCCCGGCGTTCTGGTACACTGGCCGACTCGCCGACAGGGTGCGCCACGTCACGCTGATGCTGGCCATCCTCGCGGGGTTCGTCGTCGCGCTCCTCGCGCTGACGGTCGTCGAGAGCCTCGCGGGCGTGATCGCCGTCTCGATCGCGATGGGGTACGTGATTCACCGCCTCTTTCCCGCTCTGGACACGTACCTGCTCGACACCCTCCCCGACCACGACCGCTCGAGTGCGTACGCCGCGTACAGCGCGGCGATGATGCTCATCCAGGCCAGCGCGAGCGTCGTCGTGGGCTGGCTCGTCCAGCGCGGGTACGCCTACGACGCCGTCTTCCGTGCGTTCGCGGTCGTCCTGGTCCTCGTCCTGTTCGTGCTCTACGCCCTCCGGAAGGCGGACCGCCTCCCCGACGCCGCAAGGTAATTCGTCCTGGGGCCCGCGGGCTCGGGTATGGACTACACGCAGGAGCGGGTCGCGACCCTCCACGACTTCGGCGACGCCGACCCGTCTGCGCCCACCGATCGGACGGCAGTCGTCGTCCCCATGACCGACCGGGACGCGGGTGGGCTCGCCGCGGAGCGCGTCTTCGCGTCGCTCGCCACCCTCGACGTCGCAAGGGTCGTCGTCCCCGTGAGGGCCCCCGGGGACCGGATCGGATCCATCCTGGACTGGCTCGACGGCTTCGACCTCCCCCTCCGGCCCGTCTGGTGCAACGGCCCCGAGCTGGAGTCGTTCCTCGCCGACCGTGGCCTCGCCGGCGAGGCGGGAAAGGGACGGGACGTCTGGCTCGGCGCGGCGTTGGCGGGCGACGCGGACTACATCGCCCTCCACGACGCCGACGTCACCTCGCACGAGTCCCGCGACCTCCGGAAACTGGTCGCGCCGCTCGCGGGCGACCACTCCTTCGTCAAGGGGTTCTACGCCAGGGTGGAGAACCGCCGTCTCTATGGGCGGCTCTACCGGCTTCTCTACGCTCCACTGGTGGCAGCCCTGACCGAGACCCACGACGCGCCCCTCCTCTCGTACCTGTCGGCCTTCCGGTACGCTCTGGCGGGTGAACTGGCGATGACGGCCGACCTCGCGCGCTCGATACGGATGCCGCGGCGATGGGGTCTCGAGGTCGGTACCCTGGGAGCGGCCTTCGAAACGGTGGGTTTCACCGGGAGTGCACAGGTCGACCTCGGCCGGTACGAGCACGAACACCGGGCCGTCTCCGGCCCGAACGGGCTCTCCGCGATGGCCGCCGGCGTGGCCGAATCGCTCCTCCGCGTCGTGGAGGACGGCGGTGTCGTCCTCGACTACGGGACGCTCCCCGACCGGTATCGATCGGTCGCCGACCGGTTCGTCCGCCAGTATCGAGCAGACGCGCGGTTCAACGACCTGACCTTCGACGAGTCGGACGAACGTCGCCAGGTCGAGACCTACGCCGCGGCCGTCGCACCACCGGGGGAGGACGATCGGCTGCCCGCCTGGGAAGAAGCGACGATCGACGAGGCCGCGCTCCGGGCGGCAATCGAGGCCGACGTGAACCGCGTACAGTAAAGTGCGTCCGCCGCCATCATCGTCCATGGACCTCGAGGCGGACGAACTTGCAGGCATCGTCGACCTCTTCGGGGCGCTTCCACGGTCGGACCTGCTCGCGGCCGTCCGCGAACTGGCGTTCCGGCGGGACGAGCCCTTCGAGGCGTCCGCGGTCGAGCGTGCCATCGACGACGCGGTCGCCGACTTCGTCCTGCTCCGTTTCGAGCGGGAGGACGAGACGGTCCTCGTCCCCGGGCCGACCGCGTTTCCGGCGATGCCCCCGGGCGCCGAGGACCTGCCCCACATCCTGGACGCGACGCGGCGTGAGGTCGACCGCGCCGCTCTCGCCGACCCGATCGGGCGCCGCCTCGAGGCGGCCGCACGGGAGGTCTCCGACCCCGAACGGGCCGCCGACCTGATCGAGGTGACTTACGACGCGGAGGCCTGGACCGACGTCGACCTGACGGCCGTCCGCGAGCGACTGGCACGAGTGGCAGACGATGCGGCCCCCGGGTGAGTTAAGACCCTTCGCGCGTTCGATAGTGACATGGACCTTGGCCGGGTGGCTTCACACGAGCCGTCGACCATCTCGGACGAGGACCGGGACGCGGCGGTGCTCGTCCCGGTGATCCACCGGTCGGACGGCGACCACCTGCTGTTCATCAAGCGAGCCGACCACCTTGGCGAACACCCCGGCCAGATGAGCTATCCCGGCGGCGGCCACGAACCGAGCGATGCGGACCTGCGGGAGACCGCCATCCGCGAGGCGAACGAGGAGGTCGGCCTGCGCGCCGAGGAGATCGAGTTCGTGGGCCAACTCGACGACATCCGGACGACCAGCAGGTACGCGATCACCCCCTTCGTCGGCCGCGTGCCGGACCGGACCTACCTGCACGACGAGCGGGAGGTCTCGGAGGTCGTCGTCCTCTCCATCGCCGCGCTGACCGACCCGGCGAACTACGAGGCGGCGCAGCGGGAACACCCCCGGTTCGGCGAACGACTCGTTCACTTCTTCAACGTCGGCGGCTACACGGTCTGGGGCGCGACGGGTCGCATCCTCGTGCAGTTCCTCGGGTTGACCGTGGGGTGGGAGCCTCCCTCCGGCGTCGAGCACGTCGTCGACCCGGAGGCAGACCTGCCGCCGACCGACGGTACTTGACGCGGCCGGTACACTTAACCCGCTGACCGGTGTACGGGTGGATCACATGGTCGCAACGACGATGGATCGCGTTCCGGCAGGGCACTGATTCTCTCAGTAGCACGGCGTATCGATTCTTCGGCGGTGATCGCGAATGTTGAACAGTCGCGAGACAGTCGGACGAACCGGCACCTCCGCAGTCGGTGGGGGCGCCCTCGACGCGGTGGGGCTCGACGGGACGGCGATCAAGCCACGGGAGGTGGACCTCGACCGCGTCGTCGACGCGAACGTCGGGTCCATCACCGTCGATTACGAGGGCCACGATCACGTCCCCGACGTGGGCACGCTCGACCGACTGGCGGCGGACAGGGACGTCAGAGTCACCATCCCCGTCCGGGCCGACGGCTTCGATCCCCTCGGGGACGCTGGCGCCCTGGAGACGCTTCCCGATACTGTGGATCGGGTCTACGTCGCGGGCAACCCGGCCTACCTCGAATCGCACGAACGGGAACGTGCGGTCGCGCCCCGCCTCGGCGCGGCGATGGACGGCGAGGACGACGCCTGGGTCGGGACGGAGGGCATCGAACGGATGGCACTCGCCACAGGGGCGACCCAGTTCGAGTTGCTCTCCCGGGACACGTTGACCCAGGTCCGGGGCATCCGCGCGGCCGGGTTTGGCGGCGATATCGCCGTGTACGCACCGACCGTCCTCACCGACGACGAAGACGAGATCCTCGACGCGCTCGGGGGGTACGTCTCCCGCCGCAAGCCCGTTGCACGAGCGCTGCCAGACGGCGCACCGACGGACAGCACCGCGACGGGCCGGGCGCGCACCGTCTTGCTGTCTGCGGCGCGGGACTACGCGCTCGTCGGGTCGCTGGACACGGTCGGAGAACGCGTCGACGCCTTGCGGTCCGCGGGCGTGGACACGGTCGTCGGGTACCCCGCCCGGGGGGTCGGGGAGTTCGTCGCCTGATCAGGAATCGCCGTCGTCGAGTTCGACGTCCTCGTCCTGGGTCGGCCGATCGTCGCTCGCTTTCGGAAGCGTGACGTGAAGCGTGCCGTCAGCCCGGAGTTCCGCGCTCGCGCCCGCCGCGTCCACCGTGGCGTCCTCCGGGAGTTCGATTCGGCCGTCCATCGAGAGACCACGGCCGGGAAAGATCATCTCGGCGTCCTCGCGGAACTCCCGGAACCGATCGATGCGGACTTCGAGGACCCCCTCTGTGAACCGGACCTGTACGTCGCTGGCGTGTGCGCCCGGCGCGTCGACGACGACCAGGAAGGCGTCCTTGCTCTCGAGCACGTCGGCTCGCAGCGGCGTCGTCTCCTGGACCCGTGCGGCCACCCGGCCCACCTGTTCCATGAACCGTTCGCCGAGGCGTCGTCCGGTCGAGACGAACTGGGGTTTCTCGACGGTCATGGCGCCAACTCCTCCAGGGCGTCCGTCCGCCCGCAGTACGGACAGGCGAAGTCCTCGACGGTGGTGTCCTCGGGCATGTCGTAGGTGTAGTGCAACTCGAACATGTCCAGGGTGCACTCGTCGTTCGTACACCGGACCTCCATCGTCGTTGGCATGGCGGTCCGTAGGGTCGCCATCGGCATAAGCCCGCGGGACCGCCGAACCCGGCCAGCCGCGAGTGCCCCCGGGCCCAATCGGGGCAAGATTTCTGTCCCTGCAGGCCCGAGCCGTGTGCGTCTGTGCCGTGGATCGCCCTGTCATTCACGACGTACGCGATCGCACTGAACGTGGGTCTCCTCGTCGGCGTCGTCGTGGGTTTCGGCTACTGGATCGTCTATCGGGAGGAGGACGGGCACGACAGTCTGTGCGCCGATCGGCCCGGGGACTGGCATGCCTACACGTGACACGGGGAGCGTCACCGAAAAACCTGCCGGCCTACCGGGCCACGAGAGGGGGGGGGGGAACCGACCGTCCATCGGACGGGCTTATCCCCCTCGAGACCCAACGCGTCCCCGATGACCGACCCGGACGACCTCGCGGTGACCCTCGTCGACGGGTACGTCGACGAACCGGCTCACTTCGGGGTCCCTCCGTACGTCTCGACGTACCCGCGCTACGTCGCCGGTGCGCTCGTCGACGCGGGGGTCCCGCCGGGGCAGGTCACCTACCACACGATCGACGGGCTTCGCGAGGACCGCAATCGGTGGCGCGACGTGGACGAGGCCGACCTGCTCGTCTACCTCGGCGGCATGACGGTTCCCGGGAAGTACGTCGGCGGGACCCCGGCAGAGCCGGAGGAGGTCCGGGAGATCGCGTGGACCGCGTCGGGAACCTCCGTCATGGGCGGTCCCGTCCGGTTCGGCGTGGGCGAGGAGAACGCCGGCGGCGTCGAGACGGAGCGCGACGACCTGGACTTCGACTTCGTGGCCGGCGGGGACGTCGAGGCAGCGGTCCACGACCTGGTCTCGAACGGCCTCGAGGGATTCAACCGGCGGTATCGCACCGTCGAGGAAGTCTCCCGCTGGGCCGTGGACGGGGCCTTCGTCGTGGAACAGCACCCCAACTTCCCGGACCACCTCATCGCGGAACTCGAGACCTCCCGGGGGTGTCCGTACCGCTGCTCGTTCTGCACCGAACCGATGTACGGGGATCCGGACTTCCGGCCCCCCGAGTCGGTGATTCGCGAGGTGGAGGCCCTCTACGAGCGCGGACACAGGGACTTCCGGATCGGCCGCCAGGCGGACATCCTCGCCTACGGTGGCGACGGCGAGAAACCGAACCCGGAGGCGCTGCGCGACCTCTACGCCGGAATCCGCGACGTGGCCCCCGACCTCGAGACGTTGCACCTCGACAACATGAACCCCGTGACGATCGTGGACTATCCCGAGGCGTCCCGGGAGGCGATCGAGGTCGTCGCCCGTCACAACACGCCCGGTGACACCGCCGCGTTCGGCGTCGAGAGCGCCGACCCGGTCGTCCAGGAGCAGAACAACCTCCTCGTCTCGGCCGAGGAGGCCCTCGAGGCCGTCCGCGTCGTCAACGAGGTGGGCGGCTGGCGGCCGGGCGAAGACCGGGACGGTGCGCCGACCTACGGGTCGGAGGCCAGCCCCCGCCTGCCGAAACTCCTGCCCGGGATCAATCTGGTCCACGGTCTGGCGGGAGAGCGCGAGGAGACGTTCGAGCACAACAGGGAGTTCCTCGAGCGCATCCTCGCCGAGGGCCTGCTCCTCAGGCGGGTGAACATCCGGCAGGTGATGGCCTTCGAGGGGACCGACATGGCGGAGACGGGGACCGACCTCGCCGACGCCCACAAGCCCCGTTTCAAGGAGTACAAGCGGACGGTGCGCGAGACCATAGACAACCCGATGCTCCAGCGCGTGGCACCAGTCGGGACCGTTCTCGAGGACGTTCACCTCGAGTACCACGAGAACGGGACGACCTTCGGGCGGCAACTGGGTACCTACCCGCTACTGGTCGGAATCCCGGGCGAACGCGACCTCGGGACGGTCCTCGACGTGGCCGTCACGGATCACGGCTACCGCTCCGTGACGGGGGTGCCCTACCCCCTGTCCGTCGAGGACGCGACGATGGACGAACTCACGGCCATCCCTGGCATCGGCCAGAAGACGGCCGGGAACATCGTCGTGAACAGCGCCGACGGGACGCCGCCGGACCACGACGCCCTCGACCCGTTCGTCTAGTCAGTCGAAGTCCTCGGCGACGATCTCGCCGACCGCGAAGTTGGACTTGACCTCGGTGATCTCGACTTTCACCCGTTCGCCGACCTCGGCGTCCGGGACGATGATGACGTAGCCGCGCTCGACGCGCGCGATGCCGTCACCCTGCTTGCCGATGTCCTCGATCTCGACGTACCTGATCTCGCCGGCCTCGACGGGCGGTTGCGGCTCGGATGGCGACACGGCGTCCTCTTCTGCGGGTTCCTCGGCCTCCCCCCCTTCGTCGCGTGCGATCAACGCGACGCGGTAGACGTCCCCCGGATCGACCACGCCGTTCTCGATCTCGCGGCGCGGGACCTCGACGACGTACTTGTCCTCGTTCAGCGTCACTTCCGCATTGAACAGACAGAGCAGCTTCTCGGAGATCTCCATGTC
>JBDGUD010000039.1:0-21943 GCA_042216165.1 Halanaeroarchaeum sp. | reverse complement strand
GCATCTCGCGGCCTTTTTACCTCCCACCACCCTCACTCGACCCATGGCAGATTCGGACGGGCGACAGGAGATCTGGGTTGAGAAGTACCGACCCGAGACGCTCGCGGACGTGGTCGGCCACGAGGCCATCATCGACCGCGTCCAGAGCTACGTCGCTCGTGACGACCTCCCGCACCTCCTGTTCGCGGGACCGGCCGGCACCGGGAAGACGGCGACCGCCACGGCCATCGCGAAGGAACTCTACGGGGACGACTGGCGCGAGAACTTCCTCGAACTCAACGCCTCGGACGAGCGGGGGATCGACGTCGTCCGGGACCGCATCAAGAACTTCGCCCGCTCGAGTTTCGGGGGATACAACTACCGGATCATCTTCCTCGACGAGGCAGACGCGCTGACCAGCGACGCGCAGTCGGCGCTGCGCCGGACGATGGAGCAGTTCTCGAACAACACCCGCTTCGTCCTCTCGTGCAACTACTCCTCGCAGATCATCGATCCGATCCAGTCGCGGTGTGCCGTCTTCCGCTTCACGCCGCTCGACGACGACGCGGTCGCGGGGCGGATCCGGGACATCGCCGAGAACGAGGGGGTCGAGTACACCGGGGACGGCATCGACGCCCTGGTGTACGCCGCCGACGGCGACATGCGCAAGGCGATCAACGCCCTGCAGGCCGCCTCCGCGACCGGCGAGGAGGTCGACGAGGAGGCCGTCTACACCATCACCTCCACCGCACGCCCGGAGGAGATCGAGGCGATGGTCGACAGCGCAATCGAGGGGGACTTCGCGGCGGCGCGGAGCCAGCTCGACGAGCTCGTCACGGAGCGGGGCCTGGCGGGCGGGGACATCATCGACCAGTTGCACCGCTCCGTCTGGGAGTTCGACCTCGACGACGAGACGGCCGTCTTCCTCATGGACCGCGTCGGCGAGGCCGACTACCGCATCAGCGAGGGCGCGAACGAACGGGTCCAACTCGAGGCGCTGCTCGCGGCCGTCGCACTGCGCGCGGACTGACGAGGGTTTATCCGGGATCGCGGGACAAGCGAGGACCGTGACGTCCCCAGACGACCGCCGACCGAGGACCCGGTTTGCCCCGGATCGAAGCGACGGGGCGAGTCGGGCAACGCAGCGGGTACAGGCTGCAGCGGGCCCGAGACGGGCGAGACCGGCCGGATCGGGGTCCCGGAACTGTTTTACTTGCGCGTCGGTCACTACCTTGCAATGAGCGACCTGGCCGAAGCGTACCGCCTCGAGTACTTCGAGGAGGAGGGATTCACCCGCAAGCAGTGCACCCAGTGTGGGGCGCACTTCTGGACGCGGGACGACGACCGGGAGACCTGCGGGGAGCCCCCCTGCGACGACTACGAGTTCATCGACAATCCGGGCTTCGAGGAGACCTACAGCCTGGAGGAGATGCGCGAGGCGTTCCTCTCCTTCTTCGAGGATCGTGGCCACGAGCGCGTCGATCCCTACCCCGTCGCGGCGAACCGGTGGCGGGACGACGTCCTGTTGACCCAGGCGTCCATCTACGACTTCCAGCCGCTGGTCACCAGCGGCCAGACGCCGCCACCGGCGAACCCCCTGACGATCAGCCAGCCCTGCATCCGGATGCAGGACATCGACAACGTCGGGAAGACGGGTCGGCACACGATGGCCTTCGAGATGATGGCCCACCACGCCTTCAACACGCGCGAGGACGCCGAGGGGGAGTACGCCTACGAGGGCGAGGTCTACTGGAAGGACGAGACGGTCGAGCTCTGCGACGACTTCTTCGCGGACATGGGCGCGGACCTCGAGGAACTCACCTACATCGAGGACCCCTGGGTGGGCGGCGGCAACGCCGGTCCGGCCTTCGAGGTGCTCTACCGGGGGGCCGAGCTGGCGACGCTCGTCTTCATGTCGATGGAGCAGGACCCGGAGGGCGAGTACGAGATGAAGGACGGCAATCGCTACAGCCCGATGGACACCTACGTGGTCGACACGGGCTACGGGCTGGAGCGATGGACCTGGGTCAGCCAGGGGACGCCGACCGTCTACGAGGCCGTCTACCCCGACATGATCGCCTTCCTCAAGGACAACGCGGGAATCGAGCTGTCCGCCGAGGAACGGGACCTGGTCCGGCGTGCCTCCAAACTCGCCGGCCGGATGGACATCGACGAGGTCGAGGACGTCCGGGCCGCCCGGGACAACATCGCCGACAAACTCGGCGTCGAGACGGACTACGTGGAGTCGCTCGTCTCGCCGCTGGAGGACATCTACGCCATCGCCGACCACTCCCGGACGCTCGCGTACATGTTCGGCGACGGCATCGTGCCCTCGAACGTGGGCACCGGTTACCTCGCCCGGATGGTCCTCCGGCGGACCAAGCGCCTCGTCGACGACGTCGGCGTGGACGCCCCGCTCGACGAACTCGTGGACATGCAGGCGGAGCGCCTCGACTACGAGAACCGGGACACGATCCGCGAGATGGTGCGCTCGGAGGTCGAGAAGTACCAGGAGACCCTCGAGCGCGGCGGCAGGCGGGTCCGCCAGCTCGCCAGGGAACACGCCCGGGACGACCGCCCGATCCCGGAGGAGACCCTCGTCGAGCTCTACGACTCCCACGGGATCCAGCCGGACATGGTCGAGGACATCGCCGCCGAGGTCGGCGCCGAGGTCGAGGTTCCGGACAACTTCTACAGTCTCGTCGCGCAACGGCACGACACGGCAGGCGGCGCAGCCGAGACCGACGAGGAGGACGAACGACTCGGCGACCTGCCGGAGACCGACCGGCTGTACTACGACGACCAGTACCGGACCGAGTTCGAGGCGGTCGTCCTCGACGTCTTCGAGCGCGACGAGGGGTACGACGTCGTCCTGGACCAGACGATGTTCTACCCGGAGGGCGGCGGTCAACCGGCCGACCACGGGACCCTCGCGACCGACGAGTCCACCGTGGACGTCACCGACGTCCAGCGCGAGGACGGGGTCATCCTCCACCGGACGGACGAGAATCCGGGCAAGGGCGAGTTCGTGCGCGGGCAGATCGACGTCGAACGTCGCCGTCGGCTGATGCGCCACCACACCGCGACCCACGTGGTGATCCACGCGGCCAGACAGGTGCTGGGCGATCACGTCCGGCAGGCCGGTGCCCAGAAGGGCGTCGATTCCTCGCGAATCGACGTCACACACTTCCGGCGCCTCGACCGGGAGACGGTCAAGGAGATCGAACGGGTCGCGAACGACATCGTCACCGACGACGAGACCGTCCAGCAGGAGTGGCCGGACCGGAACGAGGCAGAGGAGAAGTACGGATTCGACCTCTACCAGGGTGGCATCCCGGCGGGCGAGACGATCCGACTCGTCCACGTCGCGGATGACGTACAGGCCTGCGGGGGGACGCACGTCCGGCGGACGGGCGAGATCGGGGCGATCAAGATCCTCTCGACGGAGCGCGTCCAGGACGGCGTCGAGCGGTTGACCTTCGCGGCCGGCGAGGCGGCCATCGAGCACGTCCAGGACATGGAAGACGACCTGCTCGACGCCGCCCGGACGTTCGACGTCTCGCCGGCAGCGGTGCCCGAGACCGCCGAGCGCTTCTTCCGCGAGTGGAAGGAGCGCGGCAAGCGGATCGAGGACCTCCAGGAGGAACTGGCAGCGGCCCGGGCCACCGGCGGCACCGGCGGCGAGGAGGTCGAGGTCGGCGACGCGGTGGCCGTCGTTCAGCGCGTCGACGCCGACATGGACCAGTTGCGAGCGACCGCCAACGCAATCGAGGAGTCGGGCAAGATCGCGGTCGTCGGCAGCGGTCGCGACGGGGCCCAGTTCGTCGTGGCGGTCCCCGACGGCGTCCCCGTCAACGCCGGCGAGGTCGTGAGCGAACTGGCCAGCCGCGTGGGCGGTGGGGGCGGCGGTCCGCCGGACTTCGCCCAGGGCGGCGGTCCGGACGCGGCGGCCCTGGACGACGCCCTCGCCGCGGCACCCGACATCCTCCGAACCGTCGCGAACGCCTGACCGGGCGGGCGCGGCGACCGAGCGATACGCCCGCGGAACGGCCATCGGGGGCGCCCTCGGTGACCGGCCATCGGGGGCACGTGATGCGACCGCATACTCCGCCCCCTCCAGACGGCGGTCGCAGGCGGGCCGGACCGCCGGCCGCAACCGTTTCGAGCGCAACCGATTTTGGTCTGGCGTGCCTTCGGTTCATCGATGGATCGACTCCGCGTCGCGCTGTTGAACGCCTCTCACTCCCCCGGGGACACGCGCCGCAACTTCCGCCGCGAACTCGACGCCGACCTCGTCGAGTTCGACGTCGCCGGGGGAGTGCTGCCCGAGGAGACCGGCTTCGACGCCGTCGTCGTGACGGGGTCGAGTTCCTCCGTCTACTGGGACGAGCCGTGGATCGAGGAGACGACCGAATGGGTGCGAGGCGCCGTCGACCGGGGGACGCCGGTCCTGGGCGTCTGCTTCGGGCACCAGCTGGTCGCGTCCGCGATCGGTGGCACCGTCGAGGACATGGGGGAGTACGAGCTCGGCTACCGAGAGATCACCCACGACGGCGGGCCGCTCTTCGAGGGCGTCGAGGAGACGTTCCTCGCGTTCACCACGCACTCCGACACCGTCGCGTCCCTCCCCGAGTCCGCCACCGTCCTCGCGTCCAACGACTACGGCGTCCAGGCGTTCCGGGACGGCCGCGCCTTCGGGGTCCAGTTCCACCCCGAGTACGACCGCGAGATGGCCGTCGAGGTGACCGAGCGCAAGGACTTGCCCCGCGAGCGCATCGACGCGGTGGTGTCGGAGATCACCGAGGAGGCGGTCGCGGCGGCGGCACCGGCGGCCCTCGTCTTCGAGAACTTCCTCGCGATGGCGCGCGAGTGGCGGGCGCCGTCGCCGCGGCACCAGTGAGCGGGCCCGAGGGGCCGGCTCCAGTGGACGAGTAGAAGTCTTTTTCTCCCGCCCAGTCCGACCACGGGCTATGCTAGATTACCTCGAACTCGGGTCCGACCTGACCGAGGAAGAGCGGATGATCCGCAATACCGCCCGCGAGTTCGTGCGCGAGGAGGTCTGTCCCGACATCGCCGAGCACTACATCGAGGGCACCTTCCCCACCGAGGTCATCCCCGAGATGGGCGAGTTGGGCTTCTACGGCCCCAACCTCGAGGGGTACGGCATGCTCGGCATCGGCGAGAAGGCCTACGGACTCCTCCTGCAGGAACTCGAGGCCTGCGACTCGGGCATGCGCTCGATGGCCAGCGTCCAGGGCGCACTGGTGATGTACCCCATCCACGCCTACGGCAGCGAGGCACAGAAGGAGGAGTGGCTGCCCAGGTTGGCGAGCGGCGAGGCGGTCGGCGCCTTCGGCCTGACCGAGCCCAATCACGGCTCGAACCCGGGCGGGATGGAGACCCGGGCGGAGGACCAGGCGGCGGCCGACGCCACCACGGCCGAGGCGGACGGCGACGGCTACGTCCTCAACGGCACCAAGACGTGGATCACCAACGCCCCCATCTCCGACGTGGCCGTGGTCTGGGCCCGCGACCGGTCCGCCGACGACGACCCCATCCGCGGGTTCATCGTGGAGACCGACCGCGACGGCGTGAGCACCAACGAGATCGACGAGAAGCTCTCGTTGCGCGCGTCGATCACCGGCGAAATCGGGCTCAACGACGTCCGGATTCCCGCGGACAACGTCCTCCCCGGCGTCGAGGGGCTCAAGGGCCCGCTGTCCTGTCTCACCCAGGCGCGGTACGGCATCGCGTGGGGGGCGGTCGGCGCCGCCAAGGACTCCTTCCAGACCGCCCTCGAGTACGCGAAAGACCGCGAGCAGTTCGGCAAACCCATCGCCGGCTTCCAGCTCCAGCAGGAGAAGTTGACCGAGATGGCCACCCAGATTTCCCTGGCCGAACTGCTCGCCCACCGGCTGGCCGACCTCAAGGAGCGCGGGGAGTTGCGCCCCCAGCAGGTGTCCATGGCGAAGCGCAACAACGTCAGAATGGCCCGCAACCAGAGCCGCATCGCACGGGAAATGCTCGGCGGCAACGGCATCAGCGCGGACTACTCCCCGATGCGGCACATGGCCAACATGGAGACCGTCTACACCTACGAGGGCACCCACGACATCCACTCGCTCATCGTCGGGGAGGACCTGACGGGCATCAACGCGTTCACATGACCGGCGAGGCAGAGGATCCCGCGGGCGACGCGGGTCCCCTCGACGGCATCACCGTCCTCGACGCCAGCCGCGTGCTCGTGGGACCGTTCTGTACGATGCAACTCGGGGACCTCGGTGCCGACGTGATCAAGGTCGAGCGCCCGGGGACCGGCGACCAGACCCGGGGGTGGTACCCGCCGCGGTTCGGCGAGAGCGAGGAGAGCGCCTACTACATGAGCGTGAACCGGAACAAGCGCTCGATCACGCTCGACCTCTCGATGGAGGCGGGCCGTGACGTCTTCCGCGACCTCGCCGCCGAGGCGGACGTCCTCGTGGAGAACTTCCGCGTCGGGACGATGGAGGAGTGGGGCCTCGGCTACGAGGACCTGCGGGCGGACGACGAGGGCCTCGTCTACGTCAAGCTCTCCGGGTACGGCGAGTGGGGACCGGACACCCACCGACCGGCGTACGACATCATGATGCAGGCCGAGGGCGGCATGATGTCCATCACCGGCATCGAAGACGGGCAACCGGTCCGGGTCGGCGTCGCCATCGCCGACATCGGCGCGGGCATGTACGCGGCCCAGGCGACCCTCGCGGCCCTCTTCGAGCGCGAAGTCGGAGACGGAACCGGGCAGAAGATCGACGTGAGCCTCCTCGACGGGCAGGTCGCCTGGATGTCCTACCAGGCCTCGAACTACTTCGCGACCGGCGAGAGCCCGGGCCGGATGGGCAGCAAGCACCCGACCATCGCCCCCTACCAGGCGTTCGAGACGGCCGACGGCTTCGTCGTCGTGGCGGTCGCCTCGGAACACATCTGGCCGCGTTTCTGTCGCGCCATCGATCGGGAGGACCTCCTCGAGGACGAGCGCTTCGAGACCAACGCCGACCGGGTCGAGCACCGCGAGGCCCTCGACGCGCTCCTCGCCGAAGAACTGGCCGGCTACCGGACCGACGACCTCCTCGCGTTGCTCCGTGAGCACGACGTGCCGGCCAGCGACGTCAAGGACATGGAGGACCTGTTCTCGAACCCCCAGGTGCTCGCCCGGGACATGCGCCAGACGGTCGAGCACCCGACCGCCGGGGAGGTCGAGATGGCGGGCAGCCCGATGCACTTCTCGCGGACGCCGACGGAGATCTGGGGACACCCGCCACGGCTGGGCGAACACACGGAGGCGGTGCTCTCCGAGGTCGGATACGACGCGGAGCGCATCGACGACCTCTACGACGCGGGGGTGCTGGGCGATCGACCCGACGGCTGAGGGTCACGCCCGGTCGGTCCAGAAGTCGAAGGAACGACCCGGCGCGAAGACGTCCAGGCCGACGGCCAGTTCGTCGCCCGTGTTCTCGACCCGGTGGGCCTCGTTCGACGCGAGGAGGACCGAGTCGTTTCGATGGAGGACGACCTCGTCGTCCACGGTCGCAATGGTGAGTTCGCCACGGAGGCAGACGCAGACCTGCTCGTTCTCGTGGTCGTGCATCGGGGAACTGTGGCCCGGCGGCTTCTCGAACCACTCGATCGAGACCCGGTCGCTGCCGGCCAGGGAGGCGCGACGCCACCCCGCCTCCGGTTCGTAGGTCTCGGCCGCCTCGAACGGGACCGGCTTCATAGGTTCGCCCCGGTCGCGCCCCCGTCGATCGTGACGGCGGTCCCGTTGATGAAGCCGGAGCGCGGCGAGGAGAGGAACGCGACGGTGTCCCCCAGTTCCATCGGGTCACCGATCCGCTCGAGGGGGTTCGCCGCCCACTCCGCCAGGCCCTCCTCGTACGAGTCGTAGTCGCCGCGCTCCACGGCCGCCTCGACGAGGTTTCTGATGCGGGCGGTCTCGTGTGGGCCGGGCAGGACGGCGTTGGCCCGGATCGCCGGCGCGAACTCCCTGGAGAGCGTCTTCTCGAGGCCGATGACGCCCATGCGCACCGCGTTCGAGAGCACCAGGTCGTCCAGGGCCTCCTTGACGCTGCGGGACGTGATCGTCACGATGGTCCCCTCCCCTTCGCGGAGGTACGGTTCGGCCTCGCGCGCGAGCCGGACGACGCTCATCACGAGGAGGTCGTACGCCTCGTACCAGTCCTCGTCGTCCGTGTCGAGGAAGGCGCCGGACGGCGGACCGCCGGCGCTCGTCACCAGGTGGTCCAGCCCGCCGAACGCCTCGACGGTTCGCTCGACCAGCCCTTCGACGTCGGCGGGCTCCGTCAGGTCTCCGGACTGCGCGACGACCTCGCCAGTCGCGACCGCCGCGACCTCGTCTCGGGCCGCCGCCAGCCGGTCCTCGTCGCGGCCGTTGATCACCACGTCCACGCCCTCGCGGGCGAGTGCCTTCGCAGACGCCTTGCCGAGACCGCTCGAGGACGCCGTCACGAGCGCCGCGTTGCCATCGATGTCGAGATCCATGCCTCTACGGAGCCCGCGGCGGAAGGAAAGCGTTGGCCTTCCGGTCAGTCGAAGCGGCCGGTCACGGTCCCGCAGTCCTCGCAGACGGTCCGGATCTCGGAGCGGTCGTCGGCGAGTTCGAGGGACTGGCTCGTCCGCGTGCCACACTCCGGGCACGTCCGACGGACGTCCGTCTCGCCCGGGTCCTGCGGGGCCCCGATGGCCAGGGCGACGACCCGCTCGTCGCCCTCGTTGACGCCGCGCTGGTACTCCCCCGGCGGGAACCGGACCAGATCGCCCGCCTGGACCACCATCTCGCCGTCAGCGAGGTGGAACGTCACCGTCCCGGACTGGACGTAGAACACCTCCTCCTGGTCGGCGTGGGCGTGGAGGCCGTAGGAGAAACTGTCCCCGGGCGCCAGTTCGTAGTAGTTGATCGCCACGTCGGCGGCCTGGAGTGACTCGGTGAGGGCGTAGGCCACGTCCGCGGGGCCCATGCGCGACTCGAGGTCGTCGAGAGTGACGCGTCGCATGCCCCGGCTAGTGCCCGGTCGGGGAAAAGCCACCCGTCGTCAGTCGAAGGCGCGACCGTACAGGTGCCGGTTGTTCGCGACCAGCCGGTATCCCGCCTCCCTGAGGGCCGGATAGCCCGGCACCCGGCGGGCGGTCGAGACGAGCATCGATCCCGCCGTCGATCGGTGTGCGAACGCCCGCTCGACCGCCTCGCCACAGGAGTAGACGGCGTCCTCGGTCACGAGGTGCGCGCAAGTTCGGTAGTCGTCGGGGAGGCGGTCTCGCAGGTCGGCCGACAGGTCGCCGAAACCGACGATCCGGAGGTCGCCGCGGGCGGCGAGCGCCCTCGCGGCGTCGGTGCAGAACGTGCAATCGTCGTCGTAGACGAGAAGGGGCGAGGTCATTGGCCGGTCAGGCGCGGTCGATGTCGAGCTGCTCCCGGAGGTCCTCGAGCGCGTCGGAGTCGGCCAGCGATTCCAGGCGCTCCTGGAAGTGGCGCTCGCAGAGGCCGACGCGGACGCCGTCCTTCTCGACGGTGAGGTCCGCGCTCCGGTCGCAGTAGTGACACTCCATGTCCGCCCGTACGGGGCGACGCCACCTGAATCTCACGGCACCGGCGGAAACTCGGCCGCCACCCGTTCGTACTCCGTCCGGGAGAGGCCGGCGGATCCCAGCGTGGTCCCGTGGGCGTCGCTGCCGCCGGTAACGAGGAGGTCGTGGTCCGCGACCGCGGCCTCGACGAGTGCGAGGGACGCGTCCCCGGGTCCGCCGACCGGGCCGTCGTATGGATAGTGCAGTTCGACGGCGTCCAGGTCGGCACTCAGGTCGAGGGCGGCCCCTGGATCGGGATACCGGAGCGGGTGGGCCAGGCCGACGACGGCGCTGGCACCGGACAGGAGCGCCCGACCGCGCTCGAAGGACGGGACGTCGCGGGCGACGTAGCAGGGGTCGCCCTCGCCGATCAGGTCCTCGAAGACGTCCGCCATCCGCTCGTAGGCCGTGTCCGGGTGGTCGGCGACCGCCCTGGCGACGTGGGGACGGCCCACGCCCTCGACGACGTCAACGTCGAGGGTCACGTCCAGGCGGTCCTCGACGCACGCGACGATGGACCGGCCGCGTTCGACCCGGTCGCGCTGGATCCGCTCGAGTTCCGCGACCAGCGCGTCGGTCGGGGAGAGCGCGTACCCGAGGAGGTCCACGCGCTGGTCCGTGGCGGCGACCCGCAACTCGATGCCGCTGATCAGGGTGAGGCCGTCCCGCTCCGCCACGGGGGCGTCGAGTCCGGGGTGGACCCGGTCGTGGTCGGTGACCGCGACGACACCCAGGCCGGCCTCCGCGGCCACCCCGGGGAGGTCCTGGAGAACGAGCGTCCCGTCGGAGACGGCCGTGTGGACGTGGAGGTCCGCGTAGACCATGGCCCACGTCCCCGCGCGAGCGCCAAACCCGTTGTGGGGCCGGCTGCCGCCCCTGGCATATAATCACACACGCACCCTCACAATACATCATTATTGTTCATGCACAACCCTCTTGTAGGTGGACCGGACTCTCACCGGTAATGACGCTCCGTCAGACCGCCGACCTGCTCGAAACCGAATCGTACCCGATGACCGCCGACGAGTTGACCACGAACCTGGGCGACCACCGGATGTCCCTCCCGAACGGGGAGGAGCGGCTGGCCACCGTCATCGAACGGTCGGGCGTCGGCTGGTTCGGATCCGCCAACGAGGCGCGCGAGGCCGTCTACGGCGCGGTCAGCGACAAGGCGATCGGCCGCCACGGCTACAGCGACCGGGACCCGAGTCCGATGGGCGTCGACGACCACGAGCCGGTCTCCTTCTGAAGGCGCTCCGCAGCCGACCCGTGGCGGGCACCGAGCGATCCGGGCCCGGCGCTCCCGTCACCGACGCGGCCGGTGACGTGCCGACGAATCCCCATGAACCTCCGTTACATATATAGTCCTACATTGAGAAGCACGAGTAGGATTGGCATGTCACTGGGAGCGTACGACGAGGACGAGTACGAGCGTCGCGAGCGGAAAAATGCCGCGGTCGACATGAGCGAGGAGGACACCAGGTCCTCCTACGAGGGTTCAGTCGAGTACGACTCGGGCGACTCGGCGGACGAGCTCCTCGCCCAGTTCGAGGAGATCAAATCGAGTTGAATCTTCTGGCGCGGGCCGTCCCGAGTACCACGAGCACCGCGAGGACGTGCCCGACGAGTTTCGCGAGGAGGAGGGGGTACGGCCGGAGGAACGGCAGGAGGGCGAGTTGCACCAGGCCGAACACCGCGGTCCGGCCGTCGATGGCCCGCACGGCTTCGCTCGCTTCCGGCTCCACGTCGAGCGCGACCGAGCGATAGAGGGCGAGGAGCGCCGTCCACCAGCCGGTGCCGATCCGGTAACAGAGGTCCCAGAGCACGAGGAGAAAGAAGAAGGTGGGGACCAGCGGCGGCGACGGTCCGAGGATCGCGGCGAGAAACGAGCGGCCGGCCCGTGGCTGGGCGACGAACAGAACCGTGAGCACGGCCGCGTAGCCGACCACCCCGAGGACGACCTCGAGGCTCGACGAGAACAGGAGGTGACGGTACGACCGTGGCACCGGCGCGGCGCGCACCCGGCGACCGATGGAGAGCATGAGCGCGCTGCCGACCGTCGCGACAAGAATGCCCGCGGTGGCCGCCGGCAGGGCGCTCCAGAGGCCGTAGGCCGCCGCGAGGACCACCGCAGCGCCCTGGAAGAGGGCGAACTGGACCCCGAGGGCGGTCCGGTCGTCGAGGTCGACGCCGGGGATCGCGCCGACGATGCTCTCGAAGACCCAGGTCTCTCCGTACACGGCACGGCGCGACGATTCACCCATCGACGACGGTCTCCCCCATCTCGGTCAGGGCGGCCCGGACCGCCGCGTCGAAGGGCGTCAGTTCGACCGAAATGGCCTCGCGCACGCTGTCGTCCGTGACGACGACCGGATTCTTCAGCCCCTCGATCAGCGGTCGGGCGACCGAGGCGGAGACGTCCGTGACCAGATCGACCCAGTACGCCGAGAGGCGGGGCGTCAACACCGGTACCGGGACGACGTAGAGCCGGCGACCCAGGGCCGCGGCGGTCCGCTCCATCATCTCGCCGTACGTCACCACGTCGGGGCCGCCGATCTCGAAGGTCCGGCCCGCCGTGTCGGGGTCCGCGAGGGCCCCGACGAGGTAGGCGACGACGTCGTCGACGTAGATCGGCTGGGAGGGCGTCCTGACCCAGCGGGGCGTGATCATCACCGGCAGGCGTTTGGCGAGCTGGACGACGATGTCGAAACTCGCGCTGCCGGCCCCGACGACGATCGCCGCGCGGAAGACCGTCACGTCGAAGTCGCCGTTGGCCAGGATCGACTCGACCTCCCGGCGCGAGCGGAGGTGCTCGGACAGCTCCTCCTCCCGGCCGCCGAGACCGCCGAGGTAGATCACCCGCGAGACGCGCGCCTCGCTCGCCGCCCAGGCGAAGTTGTGGGCCGCGACCCGGTCGCGCTCCTCGAAGTCGCCGGCGGCCCCCATCGAGTGGACGAGGTAGTACGCGGCCTCGATGCCCTCGAAGGCCCCCTCGAGGGAGGGGGGTTCGAGGAGGTCGCCGGTGACGACCGAGACGCCGTCCGGGGGGTCGTACCGGTCGGGGTCGCGCACCAGCGCCCGGACGCGGTGGCCGGCGTCAAGGAGGGCGGGAACCAGGTTCGAGCCGACGAAGCCGCCGGCGCCAGTGACGAGGACGTGCATGGTGGACCTACGCCCGCCGGGGGCTTAATCGTTCCAACCGGGCGTCTCGGGTGCGCCGCGGTCGGTCTCGACCCGCCGAGCCAGGCCGGGATCCGGCGGCTTCGCCCCCGCCAGGTCCTGCCAGTCGGCGACGGCCCTGCCGGCCCACGAATCCGCGGCGCGAGCGCGGTCCAGCGCCGACGCGAAGTGGGCCTCGTCGACCTCGGTCGTCCCCGGGGCGTTGGCGGCCGCCGCGGCGGCGAACCGGGCCCGGTCCTCCCGGGTCAGCGCGCCAGTTGCGGCACGGGCGACGACGCCCGAGAGGTCCTCCCGGTCGGGGTAGACGAAGACCTTCTGGCCGATGGCCTGCGGGCCGAGGAGGAGGTCCTCGACCGCCACCGGGGCGTCGTCGTCGAGGAGCCGCTCGTCGCCGGTGGCGGCCTCGACGCGTTCGCACTCCGTCTCCGCCCCGAGCGCGAGGTTGTGGCCCGGATACGCGGCGCACTCGGCGGGATAGGTCTCGGCCTCGTGGACGCGGCACTGGAGGGTCTCGGGGTCCAGGAAGACGCAGGTGGGACGCCACCGGGGCTCGAGGTCGTGCGGAGCGACGGGCTTCGGGGGCGTTCGCAGTCCGAGGTAGAACGCCGGCTTGCCGTCGATCGCCGCGATCCGTCGGCCGTCGACGGCGACGCCACGGTCCCCCTCGGCCCGCCAGAGGCGGGGAGTCGTCGCGTCGGCGAGCCCCGCCGCGAGGATCGATCGGACGTCGTCGCGCGAGAGCGGGACGAGGTTGTAGACGTCGTCGAGGGGTTCCTGTGGCCCCCTGCGTTCGTGGTCGGCTGCGCTCTCGCCGTCCCGCCAGTCGACACAACAGCCGGCACACCCCTCGCAGTCCACCCGCATGGCGACCCGCTACGTGTCAGCGCTCCGTAAAGGTAGCGCGGTGCGGGTTGGCCCCGGTGTGGCCGGAGGGGACCGCCACCCGGCCGATCTCGGCGCGGTCGGTGTGCCCACGCTGGCGGTCTCAGAGGGGCACGGTGTGGACCCGGTTCCAGGTGGTCTCGTCCACGACCACGACCTCGTGCCGGCCGAAGACGTAGAGCGTGTTTCCGACGAAGACGGCCCGCTGGGGATCCTGGACGGAGTAGGATCCCTTCGTGGAGAGGTCCTCGGTGGAGAGCACGTTCCCGCCGCGGTCCGTGGGGAGGAAGAACGCGTCGTGGCGCTCGTCCAGGAGGAAGGCGTGGTGGCTCGACTGGACGGCGGAGTAGCGGGCGTCGAGGACACGGCTCTCCGCGATGGCGGGGTCGGTCGGGTCAGAGACGTCGAAGATCACCGTCTTGACCCGGCCGTCCTCCTCCCCGATGCCGAGGAGTCGGTCGCCGGAGAGCGGGTGGAGGTAGCCGGAGAAGCCGGGGAGCTTCAGCGATCCCCGTTCGACCGGGTTCCGTGGATTGGAGAGGTCGATCACGTGCAGGGGATCGACCCGACGGTAGGTGACGACGTAGCCCGTGTCGCCGACGAACCGGACGCCGAAGACGCGCTGGCCGTCGCTCATCCCCTGGACGCTCCCGATCACGCCCAGCGACTCGTTCAGCACGTAGACGTCGTTGGAGGTGTTCGCGCCCTCCCAGCGGAGGCGTGGGGCGGAGACGGTCGTCGCGATCCGGAGGGTGCCCTCGTGCTCGTCCATGGCGAACTGATCGAGGGGACTCCCGGGGACCGACCCGCTGGCCGTCACCTCGAGCGAGGGGAGGGCGACCGCCGTGACGTGCGTGGTGGTCAACTCGCGCAGGCGGTCGGCCGTGAACGCCCGGTAGCGGTCGGCGAGGGTGCGACGCACCTCCCGTCGTCGCTCCTCGGAGAGGGAGGCGAGATAGCGGTCGAGCACGTGGTCGGCCTCCGCGTAGATGGCCCGGTCGCTGAGGTCGTAGGAGCGGACGTCCTCCAGGTGGGCGACGGCGTCGTCGGGCAGGACGTCGCGGGCCTCGGCGAGCAGGAACTCGAGGAGGAGGTGGCCGCGGGCCGGCGGACTGGTCGTCGCGAGGTACAGCGAGTTCGCGGAGACGTAGACCGTCGAGTCGCGCGAGCCGACGAAGGCGACCGACTCGTGGGTCTCGCCGGTCGTCGGATCCATCCGGACGACCGTGTACGTCGTCTCGACGGGGACCAGTGAGTCCGGATGGTAGACCGACGTGCAGGGGGTCGAAACGCCCTCGAGCGGCTCGACAGGGCAGGGCTGGCTGGCGACGTCGTCGGCGATCACCAGGTAGAGCTGGCCGTCTGCGAGCCGGGCGGAGACCACCCGCCCGTCGAGGGTGCGATTCCAGACCTGGTCCGGGTTCCGCGGGTCGGCCACGGAGTACCCGGTGACGGCGTCGCCACCGAGGACGACCAGGGTGTCCTCGTACCGGAGCAGGCGCCCGGCGTCGTCGATCTCGGCGGCGACGCTCGCGTTCTCACGCGGACGGAGATCGACGACGCTCGTGGCGGCTCCGTCCTCCCGCTCCCCGTACACCGCCCGCCGTCGTGGGCTGTAGTAGGCGTACTCGCCGTCCGTCTTCACCAGGTCGGGCTCGTGGATGCCCGTCTCCTGGACGTTGGTATTCGACACCCGGAGATCCCGTTTCACCGCGCCCGCGCTCGCGTCGAAGGACGCCACGGGCACGGACACCTGGACCCCCTCGGTCAGGTAGACGCGATGGCCGAGACCGGCGTCTGCGCCGTAGCGCGCCACCGCCGCCTCGCGGTAGGCCGCGAAGTCGGCGCTCGAGTTGAACGGCTGGACGTCCGCTGGCAGCGCCTCCGGGGCGGCCGTCCCGGCCGGGGGCGTCGGGGGCGATGGGTCGCTCGCGGCGAGCCCCACCGCGCCGATCGACGACGCGACCACCAGGAGCGCGAGGAGTGTCGAGCGAGTCGAGTGCATGGGGGGAACGACGGATCCCACGGGTAAGGCGGTGGCGTACCATCAAACGGGAGTTTGAGCCACGCTTATGCCGACCCGGTACCGACTCGGGGTATGGGCGAACGCTGTGCCGTCTGCGGTCGCGAGGTCCCCGTCGCCGGCGGCATCGCGAACTTCTGGACGATGGATCACACCGAGACGGGGGGCCTCACGCTCGAACTGGCGGACGGCAGCGAGCACTTCTGCTGTTTCTCCTGCATCGAGGACCTCCCAGACGACCCCATCGCCGAGGACGTCGCCGCGCTGGCCGCAGAGCGCCAGGGTTAATCCCGGCCGCCGCTTCCCGACGAAGCGTGCAGCCAGACCGCATCCCCGAGGAGTTCCCCGCCCCCTCGTACCGCGGTGCCCAGGAAACGGCCCTCCGTGACGTCCGCGACGCCTTCGCCGCCGGCAACGACGTCGTGCTGGTGCGCGCGCCCACGGGCTCCGGCAAGTCGCTCATCGCGCGGGCCATCATGGGAGCGGCCCGCCGGCCCGACGAGGCCGAGCCGACCGACGCCGTCGGCGCGTTCTACACGACGCCACAGGTCTCCCAGCTGGACGACGTCGCCGACGACGACCTGCTCTCCGACCTGAAGATCGTCCGGGGAAAGCGCAACTACGACTGCATCCTCCCCGGCGAGGAGGACACCCCCGTCGATCGCGCGCCGTGCGCGCGTACCCGCGGCTACGACTGTGCCGTCAAACACCGGTGTCCGTACTTCTCCGCGCGCGCGGTCGCGAGCGCCCGCCAGTACGCGGCGATGACGCTCGCGTACTTCATGCACACCGCCGGGTCCGACGTCTTCGGCCGCCGGGACGTGGTCGTGATCGACGAGGCACACGGCCTGGGCGAGTGGGCGGAGATGTACGCCGCCATCGAGTTGGCCCCGAACACGCTGCCGGTCTGGGACGACCTCCGGATCCCCGAGGTCGACGGCGACGTCGAGCGCACGGCCGACTTCGCCGAGCAGGTCGTCGGGGTCTGCGAGTCCGCCAAGGACGACCTCCTGCGGGCGGACGAACTCGAACCGGCCGAGGCCGCCCGGCGCGACCGCCTCCAGGAGCGCATCGCCGAGTTGAACTGGTTCCTCGAGGACTACCGGGACCCGGACGGCGCGACCACGTGGGTCGTCGACCAGGGGGACGACGGCGCGATCACGATCAAACCGATGAACCCGGAACGCTACCTCGCGCACACGATCTGGGACCGGGGCAACCGGTTCGCGCTGCTCTCGGCGACCATCCTCGACAAGCGCGCCTTCTGTCGGAGCGTCGGCCTCGACCCGGCGCGGGTCGCGCTCGTCGACGTCCCCCACACCTTCCCCGTCGAGAACCGGCCCCTCTACGACGTCGCGCGGGGGCGGATGACCTACGAGGAGCGCGAGGAGACCGTCCCGCGGGTCGCCGAGACGCTCGTCTCGCTCATGGCCCGCCATCCGGCTGAGAAGGGGCTGGTGCACGCCCACTCCTACGCGATCCAGGACGCGCTCGCCGACCACCTCGCGGACCGGGGCGTCGACGACCGGGTCCGCGTGCACGACAGGGACACCCGCGACGAGTCGCTCGCCGCCTGGATGGACAGCGACGATCCCGAGGTCTTCCTCTCGGTGAAGATGGAGGAGGCCCTCGACCTCGAGGGCGATCTGGCCCGCTGGCAGGTGCTCACGAAGGCCCCGTTCCCGAACACCAACGACTCGCGGGTCGCGCGACGGCTCGCGGACGACCGGTGGCCCTGGTACTACCGGAACGCGCTCCGGACGGTCATCCAGGCGGCCGGTCGGGTGGTCCGCTCGCCAGACGACGTCGGCGCGACCTATCTGGCGGACCGGAGCCTGCTCGACCTCTTCGAGCGGGCGCGCACGGACATGCCGGACTGGTTCCGGGAGGCGGTCGATCGGATGGAGCGGCCGACCCTGCCCGATCCCGACCCGGACGCGGCGCTGCAGGCCACGAGCGGGCGCGTCGAACCGGTCGATCCGCGGCCCGCCGACGCGACGGGGGCGTCACGATCGAGTCGGGCCGCCACCGAGGGCGGCGACGGGCGGTCGGAGGGCACCCGGAGCCCGCTGTCGGACGTGTGGGATCCCTGAATCGAGTCGCGGTATCGGCGTGGCGGCGAGCATCGACGCGAGGTGGTTCGGTCCCGGTACGTAAACCCTCGCACGCCGACAACCGGAGAGCGGCGCTCCCGTCCGAACGTTGATGCGGCGAGGGCCCCGACTCGCCGCCCATGCAGGCGATGGTCGTCACGGCGTTCGGGGACGCCGACGTCTTCGAGGAGCGCGAGGTCGAGACGCCGACGCCGGGGCCGACGGAGGTCCGGGTTCGGGTCGAGGCGACCTCGGTCAACCCCGTGGACGCCAAGATCAGACAGGCCGGGTCCTGGGCGAACGTCTCGCCGCCCGAGATCATCGGATACGACGTCTCCGGCGCGGTGGACGCGGTCGGCGAGGCCGTGACCGAGTTCGCCGTCGGTGACGAGGTGTTCTACACGCCCGAGATATTCGTCGGCGAGGGGAGTAACGCCGAGTACCACGTCGCAGACGCCGACGTCGTGGCCCGCAAGCCGCCCTCGCTCTCGCACGAGGAGGCCGCCGCCCTCCCGCTGGCCGGGGGCACCGCCTGGGACGCCGTGGTCGAACGCGGCGACGTGGAGGCCGGGGAGACCGTCCTGATCCACGGGACCGGCGGCGTCGGTTCCGTCGCGACCCAGATCGCACTCGCCTCCGGGGCACGGGTCGCCACCGTCTCCAGCCCGCAGACCGCCCCGATCGTGGCGGATCTCGGTGCCGACCTCGTGCTCGATTACACGGAGGACGACGTGGTCGAGGGCGTCCGCTCGCACTTCGACGCCGAGGAACCGATCGACCTCGTCGTGGACACCGTGGGCGGGACGGCCGTCGCGGACAGCATGGACGTCCTCCGGCCCCACGGGACGGCGGTCACGATCCAGAATCCCCAGGGCGACGTCGGTGCGCAGTACACGAAGAACCCCACGCTCGAACTGCTGTTCCTCGAGCGGGAGCGCTACAAGCTCGACGGCCTCCGCCGTCTCGTCGAGCGGGGCCACCTCGACCCGGTGATCGACTCGGTCAGGTCGGTCCGCGACGTCGCGGCCGCCCACGACGACGTCGAGGCCGGCGGCCTCGAGGGGAAGATCGTCCTCGACGTCGACTTCGACGGGCCTCAGGGATAGGTCGTGGCGTAGGCGATCACGGCGATCACGAGGACCGTCGAGAGGACGATCGCGAGAACCTGTCGTCCGGTCATCGTCTCACTCGACCGCGAGGTCGAGGACCACGTGGCGAACGCCCTCGCTGTGGGTCTTCACGGTCCGCCGGGCCTCGACGGACGCCTCCCGACCCGCGCGGTCGGCGGCCGCGCGGACCCGTCCCAGGGGGCGCTCCCAGAGTTCGGCCTCGGGGGTGGCCGCGTGAACGTGGAGCGTGCCACCGGCGGCGACCGCCGTCAGGGCCGCATCGAGGTACTCGTGGGCGTCGTAGTAGCCCATCACGACGCGGTCGAACGCGGGATCGCCAGCCGCTGCCCGCGTCTCGACGACGTCACGGCAGTCCCCGAGCACGAGTTCCACCCGGTCGTCGACCCCGTTCAGTGACGCGTTCTCGGCGAGGTAGCGGAACGCCTCCGGGTTCTTCTCGACGGCGGTGACCCGGGCACCCGCCCGGGCCATGGGGAGCGCGAAGTAGCCGATACCGGCGAACATGTCGAGGACGCGTTCATCGGCCGCGACCACCTCCCCCATGCGGGCTCGCTCCGCCTTGTTCCCCGGGGCGAACACGACCCGCGAGAGGTCGAGCGCGTAGGCCGTCCCGTGTTCGTGGTGGACCGTCTCGGTGTCGCCGGAGCCTGCCACGACCTCGACGTCCGGCTGGCGAGTCTCGCCGGCGACGCCGTGCCGGGCCAGGACCGTGTCCGCCTCGCCGTGGAGCGAGAGCAGGGCCTCGCCGACCGCCTCGCGGCGCTCGCAGTCGCCGAAGGCGACGAGGATCACGTCGCCGATCACGGCCCACGAGTTCGGCGCGCGCTCTATCTCCGCCGTCGCGAACCCCCGGTCGCGAAGCAGCGATTCCAGACCCGCGGTCCGGTAGTCCGGCTCGCGGTCGACGACGGCCGCGACCGTCGTCTCGACCGGAGCCGCCGTGACCGGGATCGCGACGTGGTCGGCGTCGTGTTCGTGGACGCGACGCTCCCCGTCGTAGACCCCCTCCTCGCGCAGGGCCTCGATGGCCGCCTCGGCCTCGGGTTTCGGGACGAGCGCGGCGAGCGCCATTCAGGCCTCCGGAAGCACGTGCAGACCGGCGCGGCTCTTCAGCGCGGGGACGGACTCGGCGTCGGCGTCCAGGTAGCCGGGCCGCGGGACGGTCTTCGCCTCGTACGTCTCGGGATCGAGAATCTGGACCGCGTGCTCGTCCTCGACCGAGACCACCGTGGTCTCGACCGCGTCCTCGCGCGTGCCGACGACCCGGCCCTCGGGGGCGTCGCCGTCCTCGTAACTGGCCTCGAAGGGGTCGCCGGTGTGCACGTCGACTCCCTTGAGGTTGCCCCGGGCGCTCCTGACGAGCACCGGGTGCGGTTCGCCCTCGAGGTCCACGACGTCCCCGGGGCGGTACGGGGGCAGGCGGACCGCGTAGGTCACCCGGTAGACCTCGTTGCCGTCCTCGTCCTCGGTTACCAGCGTCTCGGAGTCGTCGACGCGCCCGCCGAACTCGGTCACGAGTTTGCGCGAGACCTTCTTCCCGATCTTGGTGGTCGAGAGCCTGACGTCGACGCCCGGGTCGGCGTCGATCACGTCCGCGACGAAGGCGTTCCGGTCCCCCGTCGCGGCCATGTCCGCGACCACGTCGTGGGCGATCTCGACCGCGCGCTCGGTCTCCGCTGGCGCGGGCTCCCGCCCGTCGGCGCGGACCTGCACCACGGACGCGTAGTAGTCGCCCGCGATCCGGCTACACCGGGTGCAGGTCCCCGTGGAGATGGTGACCGGCACGGTGACCGACTCGGAGAGGGTCTCGCCCCGCACGGTCCCGGTGAAGGTCGCGTGCATGGAGACGGTCGTCGGGTCGACCTGTTCGGGCCGCACCGACCACTCGACGTCCTCGGCCGCGACGTGGACGCCCAGGGCCTCGGTGACCTCGTCGACGGCCACGTCGGTGTAGTCCCGGGCGTCGACGTCTTCCCAGCGGTCGCCCCGTCGGACCGCCCCACAGTGGGCACAGACGGTGACCGTGAGCCGGTCCGGGGCGTCCACGAGGGCGAAGTCCTCCAGGTAGCACGCGTCACAGAGCAGGCGCTCGCGGCGGGTCGCCCCCGACTCCCGGGGTTCGACCGGGTCCCCACACCGCGGACAGAACGCGCCCGACTCGGCTGTCATCGGCGGCGGCTACGGGGTCGGGAATGTTAAGTTGCGCGTCTGGACCGTCCGGTGGTCGCCCGGACCCGTTCGGGGACCCCGGAAGGCGTTTCTCCCTCGAGCGCCAACTCCGGTCAGTATGCAGTGGACCACGGACTGGGGCCTGCGCGTCCGCATGGCCGTGACGATGTTCCTCCTGTTCGCGCTCTACCTCGCCTTCGCTGGGTTCGTCGCCTGGTACGTGGGCGGCGGGATGGTCGCGTTCCTGCTCCTGATGGCGGGCCTCTCGGTCGCCCAGTGGTACTTCAGCGACCGGTTGACGCTGTGGAGCATGGGTGCCAGGGAGGTCACCGCGGCGGAGTATCCGGACCTCCACGCCTCCGTGTCCCGGCTCTCCCAGCAGGCCGACCTGCCGACGCCGACCGTGGCGGTCGTCGACTCCGGGATGCCGAACGCCTTCGCGACCGGCCGCTCGAAGCACCACGCGGCGGTCGCGGTGACGACCGGGATCCTCGAGGCGCTCGACCGGGACGAACTCGAGGGGGTCCTCGCCCACGAACTGGCCCACGTGAAGAACCGGGACATGACGGTGATGACCGTGGCCTCGTTCCTCTCGACGGTGGCGTTCGTCGTGGTGCGGTGGGGATGGCTGTTCGCCGGCGGCCGCAACCGGCAGCAGGGTGGCGCGCCGGTCCTCGTCGCCATCGCGGTGTCGCTGGTCGTCTGGATCGTCTCGTTCCTGCTGATCCGGGCGCTCTCGCGGTACCGCGAGTACGCGGCCGACCGGGGCGGGGCCGCGATCACCGGCAAGCCTGCAGCCCTCGCGTCGGCGCTGCTCAAGATCGACACCCGGATGGACCGCGTGCCCGAGGAGGACCTCCGCGACC
>JBDGUD010000021.1:0-24553 GCA_042216165.1 Halanaeroarchaeum sp. | reverse complement strand
CCGGACCCCGAAGTGGACGATCGTCAACTAAAGGTCGTAATAGGATATTAACTCAGCATTAATGATATGGTGCATATGTACGGTACAATTTTATGTCGGCAGCGAGATTTCTCTGACGTCATGGCAGCCACGAGACCCGACCTCGACGACACCGTACCCAGCATCACGAACGTATCCTCGACCTCCGCGCGTCTCCTCTACTACGAACTCGAAGACCGCGGCGAGGCCACCGTCGAGGCGCTCGCCGAGACCACCACTCACGACGAGGACCGCGTCCGTTCCCTGCTCGACGCCCTCGCGAGCGAAGGGTTGGTCGTCCGGGACGGCGACGCCTACGGCGTCTGAATCCCACACTCCTGCCTCTCCCCGTCCGAGACGTCACCCCGGTGATCTCCCCCCTCCTTTTCGCATCCGTGTCGGTCATCGGACCCAACAATCAAGCCGTTCGACGACGTAGTCATTAGTTACCATGGTCCAGACCTGGGTCTACGCCCTGCTGGCCATCGCCGTCGGCCACCTCGTCGGGACGGTGGCGCTCTACTGGTGGCTGGACGACGACCGGGAGACCCAGGAAACCGTCGACCCCGTATCCGCTCCGGACCGCGACTCGGAGGGCGACGAGACCGTCGTGTGCCGGCGGTGTGGGACACGGAACGACGTCGGGTTCCAGTTCTGCCGGAACTGCGTGGCAGAATTGCCGGCGGGTGGTACGAGGGCGGAACGCGGCTCCGGACCGCAAACCAGAGGGTTGGGGTAGGTTTTCGCTCGCTTCGCGGGAGAACGCGTGGAGTGCGTGGGACCGGATTCGAACCGGCGAACCTCTACAGGACAGCGCCCTCAACGCTGCGCCTTTGACCTAGCTTGGCTACCCACGCTCGACCGTGTGCGTGCATGCAACGGTACTCTTGGCCCGATTAAAAGCCCTTTCATTTGCACGCCGTCCCGTGGTCTCGGGGACGAGTCGCGGCCCGACTCCGATTCCCGGTGCTACTCCCTCGGTCCCCCGTCGCCGATTACCGGCCGGGTCACCTCGCGGTCCGTGCGCTCGTCCTCGATGTCGTACGGGTATTCGCCGGTCACACACCCTATGCAGAGGTCGTCGCGCCCCATGTCGATGGCGTCGGCAACGGCTTCCCTGGAGAGGTACGCAAGGCTGTCCGCCTCGATGACCGACGCGATGTCCTCCACGTCGTTCTCCGCAGCGATCAACTCCTCGCGCGTCGCCATGTTGATTCCCATGTAACACGGTGACGTGATGGGGGGCGCACCGATGCGAACGTGTACTTCCTCGGCCCCGGCCTCGCGGATGAGCGAGACCAGCTGCTTCGAGGTGGTGCCACGGACGATGCTGTCGTCGATGAGGGTGACGGTCCGGCCCTCGACCGTGCTTCGGATGGGATTGAGTTTCAGGCGGACGGCCCGCTCGCGGGCCTCCTGGGTCGGCATGATGAACGTCCGACCCACGTACCGGTTCTTCATGAGACCCTCGGCGAACTCGACGTCGTCGGCGACCTCGGCGTATCCCGACGCGAACGCCCGGCCGGAGTCGGGAACGGGCATCACGACGTCGGTCTGGATGCCGCTCTCGTTCCACAACTTGCGGCCCAGGTTTCGGCGAACCTCGTAGACGAGCCGGTCGTCGATGACGGAGTCCGGCCGGGCGAAGTAGACGTATTCGAAAAAGCAGTGGGCGGTCCGGTCGCGCTCGGCCAACTGGTAGGCGTCGAAGCCCGCCCCGTTCTCCCGGAGAACGATCAACTCGCCCGGTTTGACGTCGCGGACGACCGTCCCCCCGAGCGTGTCGATGGCCGCGCTCTCGCTCGCGAGCACGTAGCCGTCCGCCAGTTCGCCGATCACGAGCGGTCGGTTCCCCTCGGGGTCCCGGACGCCCAGGACGGTGTCGTCGTGCATGACCGTGAGCGCGTACGAGCCGTGGATGCGGTCCATTGTCCGCCTGACGGCCCGGACCAGGTCGGACTGGAGGAGATTGCGAGCCAGGTCGTGTGCGATCACCTCCGTGTCCCCGTCGGACGTGAAGGCGTGCCCACGTTCTGCCAGTTCATCGCGGACCGCACCGGCGTTCACGAGATTGCCGTTGTGCGAGAGCGCGAGCGACCCGCCCTTGAAGGAGACGGTGAACGGCTGAGCGTTGTTCGTGTCGACGCTTCCGGCGGTCGGGTACCTGACGTGGCCGATGCCCGCCGGGCCGGTGAGACCCTCGATGTCGGACTCGTCGAACGCCTCGCCGACGAGTCCCATGGCGACTTCCTGGTGTTGCTGGAAGCCGTCGTGGGTGACGATGCCTGCCGACTCCTGGCCGCGGTGTTGCAGGGCGTAGAGGGCGTAATACGTCGGGAGCGCGACGTCACGGTCCTCGAGACTGAGTCCGACGACGCCGCACTTCTCGGTTGGGCCGTCGACGGCCGCACGGGACGAGTCCCGACCGGATGACATGCTCCTGCATAACGGTGGGTCGGGTAAAAAGTCCCCGAATTCGTGCCCCATTCGCCGGAACTACGCCGGAGAATATCCACGAACGTGGACAACCGAATCGCGACGGGCGGCGCTCGTCGGCGAGAGACACAGAACCGTCGGCCGATCAGTTGTCGCCCGCCTTCGACTCCCAGGCGTAGTCGCGGCGCTTGGCAGACTTCCCGAAGCCGCAACTCGCACAGACGCCCTTCTTGACGTGATAGGACTTCTCGCCACACCGACGACACTTCACGTGCGTCGTCGTGTTCTTTTTCCCCTGGCTCGGAGTACCGGCGCCAGTCATGGTTCTATCGTTACGACGTTATCGCCGCGTATAACGGTTGTGTTGTCCCCGTCCGGGTCTTCGACGACCAGGTTCATGTGCTGGTCGTACCCGGCCAGGACTCCCGTGAACTCTTCGCCGCCCTTCAGCCTGACCGTCACGGGGTCGTCGAGGGTGTCCTCCAGCACGTCGAGTGGTCGGCCGCTCATACACCCAGGAAGTTCCCCTCACGCGCATAAACGTACCGAACCAGAGTTCAGAGCCGAACGCCGAACGACGTCCGCTCGTCCTCGCGGTCCGCCATCGCAGCGAGGACGGTCGCCGCGGTCTCCAGGTCGTCGGTGTCGACGACCTCCGCGGGCGTGTGCATGTACCGGTTCGGAATCCCGAGGTTGAGGGTCGGTATCCCGCCCTTCTGCGTGTAGTAGGCGTCAGCGTCCGTCCCGGTTCGTCTGCCGGTCGCCTGCAACTGGTAGGGCAGGTCTTCGGCCTCCGCCGCTGCCCGGACCGCCTCGACGAGGTTGGGGTGGTTCGCGGTTCCGCGGGAGACGACGGGGCCCCCGCCGAGGGCGATCTCGTTCGCCCAGTCCGACGGGTATCCCGGGTTGTCCCCGGCGTGGGTCACGTCGACGGCGATTGCTGCGTCCGGATCCAGCGAGAAGCCGACCATCTCTGCGCCCTTGAGTCCGAGCTCCTCCTGGACCGTGCTGACCGCACAGATCCTGGCGTCCACCTCGCGCTCGCGGGCGAGGCGCAGCGCTTCGGCGGCGACCCAGGTCCCGACCCGGTTGTCGAGGCCACGGGCGGCGATGCGCGTACCCGCGAGGTCGTGGACCCCCATCGCCGAGGTGGCCGGATCGCCCACTTCGACGAGGTCGTGTGCCTCCTCCCCGTCTTCCGCCCCGATGTCCACGTGCTGGGCGCGGATCTCGGGGACGTCCTCGTCGTCGTTCCGATCCCGGAGGTGTATCGCCGTCTGGCCGATGACCCCGTTGACGGGGCCGTCGTCCGTGTGTATCCTGATCTGGGTGCCCCGGGAGACCGTCGGATCGGCGCCGCCGATGGGAATGATCCGGACGAATCCCTCGTCCGTGATCGCTGCGACGGTGAAGCCGATCTCGTCCGCGTGTCCGCTGAAGACGATGTGGGGGCCGTCGCCCCCCTCGTAGGTCGCGACTGCGTTGCCGTAGGCGTCGGTCCGGGTTTCGTCGGCGAACTCCCCGACGTAGTCGAGCCAGACCTTCTGGCCGTCGGTTTCGTATCCAGCGGGACTGGGGGTCGAGAGCAGTTCGTCGAGGAACGTTCGCGTATCCGCGTCCATACGAGGCGATACCGTGCCGTCAGGTATCAACGCACCGATACGAGTGCCCGAACCGCTAAGCCGTCGGCCGACGAACGGACACCCATGGGACTCCTGGAGATCCACTTCCACGACAGCGACGTCGGCTTCACCTGGGAGTTCGCCCCCACGAAGTCGATCGACGAATCGACCCCGGCCACGGAGACGGAACGGAAGGGGACGGGATTGGCGACGGATGGGCCAGGTGAGAGGACCCCCGCCCTCATCGCCCTCCTCGTCGCCGGCGTCGGTATCGCCGTGGCGATCGTGGCCTGGCGACGGCGCTCGTAATTCCGTCGCCAGCAGAAGGACTTTGCCCGCACGGGGGCTACTGCACACACGATGGACTTCACGAAGAGTCTCCGGGCCGTCGCGGGGGCGTCGGGCGACGAGCCGGTGGACTGGAACGCCGCGGCGACCGCCGCCAAATCGGCGACGGACCCTGGCACCCTCGAACTCTCGGCGGCCGACCGTGAGGGGTACGCTGGCGACGTCCGCGACGCACGCGAGGCCATCGGCGATCTCTCGGGGATCGACTTCGACGTCCCCGGGACCCTTCAGATCCAGAACCGTCACCACTGGATCGACGCCAACGTGGAGACGTTCCGCCGAGCGTTCGCACCACTCGCCGAGCGCCACGGCCCGGTGGCCGGCGTGGCGAGAACGCTGAACACCGCCTCGACCGCCGGCGCGCTGGCGTACATCGCCCGCCACGTCCTCGGCCAGTACGACCCGCTCCTCCTCGCAGACGGCGACGCCGGACACGAACTCTACTTCGTCCACCCCAACGTGGTGCGCGCAGCGACGCGCCTGGAGGTGGAGTACCCCCGGTTCCGCCGGTGGATCGCCTTCCACGAGGTCGCCCACGCCGCCGAGTTCGGTGCCGCCCCGTGGCTGGGCGACTACCTCTCCGGTCGTCTCGAGGAAGCCGTCCGGGAGATGACCCACTACGACGTCCCGCGTGAGGCCTTCGGCGAGTTGAACGTCGCCATGACCGCCGTCGAGGGATACGCGGAACTCCTCATGGATCACGCGTTCGACGAGGAGTTCGCCGACCTGCGGGCGAAACTCGACGCCAGGCGTCGTGGCGGCGACCCCGTCTCCCGGCTCGTCCGGCGGCTCCTCGGGTTCCAGCTGAAGCGCCGTCAGTACGAACGGGGCCGCGCGTTCTTCGACACCGTGGCCGGGGCACGCGGCATCGACGGGGCCGCCGTGGTCTGGGACAGGCCGCGAAACCTCCCCACGGAAGACGAACTGTCCGACCCGGGGCGGTGGCTCGACCGGGTCGGGTGATCCCCGGAACGGAGTTCGCTCCCCCTACTCTCAGTGGAACCCCCGTCCGACCTCGTCCTCCTCGACGAGGTCCTCGAACTCGGCGTCGAGGACGTCCTCGGCCTCCTCGAAGGTGTCCGCGAGTTCGTCGAGTCCATCGGGGCGGTCGAACTGGTCGTAGTCCATCGGCCCGTAGGCGGGGCTTTCCAGGGTCTCCATCACGTCGTCGAACAGGTCTGCGGGTTCGGTCGGCGCCTCCGCGTGGGTCTGGAGCACCGTCTCGAGGTCCCGGGCCTTTCGTTCGGCGTCGTCCTCGTCTGCCGGCGGTCGCTGGACCGCGAACCGGCCCCGGTCGCCCGCCGGGAACAGGTCCGCGAGGTCCTCGTCGATCCGCCGTGCGACACGGGTGCCGACGCTCCGCACCTCGAAGGGGTTCTTCGCGTACGTCTTGAGGAGGAAGACGCCCCCCGACGGGTGGCCTACGTAGAAGTCCTCGCCCAGACCGCCCGTCCGGTCGCCCGCGACCGCGCGCCAGCCGTCCGGATCGGCGTCCGACTCCACGACGTCCTGGACGATGTCCTGCCAGTCGCGAACGTTCATCGGACGCCACTCCGGCCCCGATCGAATTAAGCGTGGCGTTCCCCGGAACGACAGGACTTTCGGCACCGCAGTCCTCCCGGGAGACGTGAACCTCCGGGGGCAGGCGACCGCGGTCGGGGACCGCAGAACGGTCTCGACCGAGCACGGCGATCGATCTGTCTGCGACGTGCGCCTCGAGACGGACGACGGACCGACGACGGTCTCCCTGTGGGCATCGTGGGCGGAGACGGGCGAGTACCTCGAACCGGGCATGGACCTGCTGGTGACCGACGCGGAGGCCTCCGTGGATGGCTACGGGACGTCCCGGGCGTCCCGCGTCGTCGTCGAGCCGGACTTCCTCGTCGACGTCACCGACGTTCGCTCGTGGGTCCAGTGCCCCCGGATGTACTACCTCAACAAACTCGGTGGGCTGCCCCTCGCCGCCCCCGTCACGAAGGGGACCATCGTTCACGAAGTGTTCGGTGATCTCCTGCGGGGCCGGGACCTCGACGATGCGGTCGAGGAGCGCATTGAGGAGGCGGGCCTCGAACTCGGTCTCCTCGGCGAATCGAAATCCGCGGTGACCGCGGAAGTCAGGGACCACGCCGCCGCCATCGAGGGGTGGCTGGCACAGGGGACGCTGGACGGCGAGGACGGCTGGCGCTCCGAAGTGACGCTCATCTCGGAACGATACGGCATCAAGGGTCGGGCCGACGCGATCCGGCGGGGGATGCCGGTCGAGTTGAAGACCGGGAAGAACACCAACCGGGAGCCACGGTTCCAGGACAAGATTCAGGCCGCCGCGTACGCGCTCCTCCTCGAGGAACGCGGGGTCGAGCCAGGCACGGGAACGCTCCTGTACACGAAGAACGCGGCGGTCGACCGGACCGAGGAGAGCGGCGACCTGTCCCCCGCGAAGGAGTTCTCGATCGGGCGGGGCCTCCTCGACTTCGTGGTCCGGGCCCGAAACGAGATCGCGGCGATGGAGTACGACCGGTCGGTTCCCACCGGGTACGAGGCCGACGCGACCTGCGAGTACTGCTTCGAGCAGGACACCTGCAAGGTGGTCGGCGGTCGCCTCGATCAACAGTCGAAGGCCGGTGCCGTGGGTTCGTCGCTGCCCGAGGACGAACTCGCGTACTTCGAGACGCTCTACGAAGCGATCGAGACGGAGCGGGACGCGATTCACGAGGAGTACCGGAAACTCTGGACGCAGACCCCGGCCGAGCGTGCCGACGCGGACCGGGCGGTCGTTGACCTCGAGCCGACGAGGCGCGAGGAGTTACCCGACGGCCGCTGGCGTCTGACGGCCGACAGGCCGGCAGCCGTCGCCTCGAAGATCCGGGAAGGCGACCGCGTGCTCGCCAGCGACGGCGACCCGGTCGGCGGCCGCGCGGAACTCGCGAGGGTCGAGCGACTCGACGCGACCGAGGTCGTCGTCACGGCCGACGAACCCGTTCCCGTCCACCGCCTCGACGTCTATCCCTCCGAACTCTCCGTCGACAGGATGCTCACCGCGCTGTACGACGCCCTCCTCAAATCCGACGACCGGCGCAAGGACGTCCTGTTCGGGCGGGCGGAGCCGACGTTCGAGGACGCCACGGTCGAGGCAGTCCCCAACAACGACCGCCAGAACGAGGCCGTCGAACTGGGCGTGAACGCCGAGGACCTCGCCCTGATACACGGACCGCCGGGGACCGGGAAGACGTACACCATCGCGACGCTGATCCGCGAACTCCTCGAGCGTGACGAGCGGGTCCTCCTCGCCTCGTTCACCAACCGGGCGGTGGACAACGCTCTCGAGGCCCTCCGCGCCCAGGGGGTGGACGAAGCGGTTCGCGTGGGCACGCAGACCGGCGTGAGAGACGACATGCAGGACATCCGCCTCGACCGAACCGGGGATCCGGCCGACCAGGCCGCGGCTCTCGAGTCGGCACCGGTCGTGGCCGCGACCACCGCGACGTGTGGCTCCCGGGTCCTCAGATCGCAGGACTTCGACGTGGTCGTCGTGGACGAGGCGAGCCAGCTGACAGAACCGGACGCCCTCGCGGCGGTCAATCGGGGCGACCGCTTCGTACTCGTCGGCGACCACCGACAGCTCCCGCCCGTCGTGCAGGCGGAGACGCAATTGACGACCTCGCTCTTCGAACGGCTGGTCGAGATCCACCCGGATGCCGCCGTCATGCTGGACCGGCAGTACCGGATGTCACAGCGCATCCAGGCCTTCTCCTCCAGCGAGTTCTACGACGGTGCCCTCAGGCCCGCCGACGCAGCGGTGGCGGGGCAGTCGGTCGCCGACCTGGGCCTCGACGGGGACGCCGTTCCCGATGGGGTCTCGTTCGTAGAGGTCGAGGGCACCGAAGCGGCGCACACCGACGAGGCGGAGGCAGCGGCGGTCGCTGACCTCGTCGACCGGTACCTCGAGGCGGGGTTGCCACCCGGCGACCTGGGGGTGATCGCCCCGTACCGGGCCCAGGTGGCCGAGATCGGTCGTCGCGTCGCGGAGGGGGTCGCCGTGGACACGGTGGACCGGTTCCAGGGGTCGAGCAAGGAGGTGATCGTCGTCTCGTTCGTCGCGACCGGCTCCCTCGACGGCCCCATCTTCGAGGATCCGCGGCGGATGAACGTGGCCCTGACGCGGGCCAAAAAGGCGCTCGTCCTGGTCGGGGACGAGGCGGCGCTGGCCGGCGACGAGCGCTACGCCAGGATGCTCGAGTGGGCGGCCCGGTGATCAGTCCTCGGTGAGACTCTCGACGGCCTCGCTCACGGAGTCGGCGGCCTGCTGCTGTGCCTCGACGGCGTTCTCTGCCTCGTTCGCGAGCGAGCGCACCTCCTCCGCGTCCTCGGCGACGGCGTCCAGACGGGCCGTGACGTCGTCGACGGTCGTGGCCTGATCGTCGTTGGCCTCGGCGATTTCCGCGACGCCGTCGGAGACCTCCTGGACGAGGTCGGCGATCTCCTCGACCGCCTCGATGGACGCCTCGATGTCCTCGGTGGCGGCGTCGATCTGCTCGTGGGAGGACTCCACGTCGTCCACGACGCGAGCCATCTCGGCCTCGAGCGCCTGGACGTCCTCCTCGATGGCGTCGGTGTGTTCGCGCGTCTCCTCGGCGAGCGACTTGACCTCGTCGGCGACGACCGAGAACCCGTCCCCCGCATCGCCGGCGCGCGCGGCCTCGATGTTCGCGTTGAGCGCGAGGAGATTCGTCTGGTCGGCGACGTCCGCGATGACCTCCACCACCTCCTCGATCCCCTCGACCTGTGACTGGAGGGCGTGGACCCGGTCCCGTACCGCGGCGCTGTGTTCCTCGACTGCGTCCGTCGCCTCCCGGGCGCGCTCCCCGGACGCCTTGCCGCGCCTTGCGACGTCACTGGCCGTCGCGGCCGTATCGGAGACCTGCTCGGCGCTCGCGGCCACCTCCTGCATGCTCGCGCTGAACGACTCCATCTCGGCGACGACGTCCCGGATTTGTTCGTCCTGTTCGGTGGCCCGTTCCGAGATCCTGGCCGCTTGCTCCGCGACCGTGGTCGTCGCCGCTTCGAGGCGGGTCGCCGCCTCGTCCAGTTCGCCGGCGACGGTCTCCTGGGTCCGCTGGAGTTCGCGTTCCGTCTCGCGCAACGCGGAGACGTCGCGAATGACCGTGATCGCCCCGACGAGCGTCTCGCGCTCGTACATCGGGGTGTTCGTTATCACCACGGGGACGCGTTCGTCGTCGTGGGTGAGCAACTCGATTTCGAGGTCCTTGATCGGCTCCCGGGTCTCCAGGACCTTCTCGACCGCCGTCGTGGTCGTCCCGTGGGTCTCCTCCGTCCGGTATATCTCGTGGAGCGCCATCTCCTCGGCCCGCTCCCGTGGGACGCCGGTCAGGTCTGCCATGGCGTCGTTGTAGAGCACGACGTCGGCGTCGGCGTCGACCGCGATGACCGGATCGGGGATGGACCGGAGCGCGTCGGCCCAGGCGGTGCCGGACACCTGGTCGGCGGCGGTGCGTTCGGGTGCGTCGATTGATGTCTCGCTCATTGTCCCGACCAGACCTGTCCCAGCAAAGAACTGTCTTACACCATATGCGTTTCGGCGTGAATCTCGAATCTGAAAATCAGTCCTCGATGTGATCGAGGACGCGCTCGTGGAACTCCCGGAGTGCAGCGTCCTCGTCCTCCGCGAGGACGACGTCGCTCGCCGACAGCGTCGCGAGGCCGAACGACCTGGGCGAGGGGGTCGGCGTCTGTTCGTGGACGACCGAGAGGTCACCGTCCTGGATCCCACCCAGTACCTCGCGGATGCCCGCGAGGTGGAGTTTGTCCTCCACGATTTCGCGGTAGGTCTCCTCGAGGACGGCCAGATCGGAGAGGTCCTTCGCGAATCCGAGGAGCATCTCCGAGGAGACCTGCTGGCGCTTCGCCGACTTCTCGTGGCCCTTGTAGCGCTTGAGGATCATCAGCGATCGGGTCGCGTTGATCCGGAAGTACCGGGCGAGGAGGTCGGTGTCTTCGAGACTGTCCCGGAGCAGATCCCTGACCTCGTCGGGGTGGGTGTCCCGGAGCAGACCCGCGACGTCGACCTTCCGATTGAGGGGCAACGACAGCGTGAATCCGTTGTCCGCCACCGCGATCGAGACGTTGGCGTTCGCCTCGTTCGCACACCGGTAGGCCAGCACCCGGGAAAGACCGTCGTTGAACCGACGGCCGTAATTCGATCGCACGTAGTAACGGCGGCGGTAGTCCTCGCGGTCGCGGACCTCCTCGACGACGATGCGATCGTCGGTGCTCACGCTCTCGGCACCGGCGAAGCGGACCTGCTCGTCGAAGAGGCGCGCCAGCGCACGAACGCCGTTCTCGTCCACCGGGAACCGCCTGAGCCACGCCCGCGCCTCCGCGGTGCCGCCGGCAGCGAGGTGCTCGAGCAGGTCTCGCTGGAACGCGAGTATCTCCCGGCCGAGGTCGTAGGAGAGCGGGAGTCGCTCGGAGAACCAGGAGGGGACCGTCGGCCGCTCGCTCGTGCGATCGACGTAGACCTTCGATCCACGGCGGTACCGGTAGGCGTACCGGTCGCCCCCGAGGACGAAGACGTCGCCCGCCTCGAGTGTGTCCAGGTACTCCTCGTCGAGGTCGCCGACCCACTGGTCGTCGTCCCGCGTGAAGACGTCGACGGTGAACGAGTCCGGGATCGTGCCGACGTTCGTCATGTAGATGACCCTTGCGAGGCGGCCCCGCTTCCCGATCAGCGACTCGCCGACCGGGAAGTCCTCGTAGTGATGCCGACCGTCGGGCGGGTCGTTCTCGTCGCGCCAGACCTTCGCGTAGACGTTGCGTTCCTCGAGGCCCTCGTAGTCCGCTGTGAGATAGGTGAGGAGTTGCTCCCACTCCTCGTCGGTGTAGTCCCGGTACGGATGGGCGCGCTGGAGGATGGACCTGACCTCGGCCTCTGGGCGCGGGCCGTTGATGGCCATGCCGTAGACGTGCTGGGCGGCGACGTCCTGTGCCCGCTCCGGGACGAACACCCGGTCGACGAAGCCCTCCTCGGCCTTCTTCAGCATGACCGCGGTCTCGACGAGTTCGTCCCGGTCGAGGGGGATCACGCGACCGGTGACCGTCTCGCCGAGCTGGTGGCCCGCGCGGCCGACGCGCTGGAGCAGGGAGGCGACCGACTTCGGCGACCCGACCTGGACGACGAGGTCGACGTGGGGCATGTCGATGCCGAGTTCCAGACTCGTCGAGGTGGTGACGACGTCGAGACTCCCCTCCTTGAGCTGGCGTTCGATGCGCTGGCGTTTGTCCCTCGAGAGCGAGCCGTGGTGGGCCCCCGAGTTGGACTCGTCGAAGTCACCCCGCTCCCGGAGCGTGTGCAACACCCGCTCGGCGCCGGACCTGGTGTTCGTGAACACGAGCGTGGAATCGTGGGCGTCGATCAGATCGTGGAGCCGGTCGTAGAACGCGGCCCGAATCGTCGATTGGGGCGTGTTCACCAGGTCCGCGACCGGCGTCGACAGTCGGATGTCGTACTCGCGGACGAATCGCGTGTCGACCAGTTCGACGTCGCGTGGCGTTACGTCCGCGGCGTCGTCGACCCTTCCCTCCCGTCCGACGAGGAACCGTCCCATCTCCGAGAGCGGTTCGACCGTGGCCGAACAGCCGATGCGCGTCAGGTCGCCCGCCATGGCCTGGAGTCGTTCCAGGCTCACCGCGAGGTGGGTCCCCCGCTTCGAATCGGCGAGGGAGTGTATCTCGTCCACCACGACGTACTCCACCGAGGCGAGTTTCTCCTTGAACTTCGGCGAGTCGAGCAGGATCGCGAGCGTCTCCGGTGTCGTGTTGAGTATGTGCGGGGTCTCCTCCAGCATCGCCTGGCGCTCGGCGTCGTCTGTGTCGCCGTGCCGGATGGCGTGCCGGATGCCATCGAGGTCCTCCCCGTCATCCACCCGCTCGTAGATGCCCTCGAGTGGCACCTCGAGGTTCCGGTGGATGTCGTTCGCGAGCGACTTCAACGGCGACACGTACAGGCAGTAGACGGTGTTGTCCAGCCCCCCGGCGCGTTGGCGCCGGAAGAGTTCGTCGATGATCGCCGTGAACGACGCCAGCGTCTTGCCCGATCCGGTCGGGGCGGCGATGAGGGCGTTCTCCCCCTCGTGAATGAGGGGAATCGCCTCCCGCTGTGGTGGGGTGAAGAATCCGCCGTTCTCCGGAACGTACTCGCCGAACTGATCGACCCACCAATCCCGGACGGCGGGTTCCAGAAGCGACAGGACGTCGCCGTCGGCGGGATCGGCACCCTCCGGGACGGTCGCCGCCGCCCGCGGCGGCAGGTCGGTTCCCATTCGCCCGGTGGTTCGGGCGGCACGGTGTTGTACCTGTTGGAAGCGCAGTGAAAGTGAACACATATCCGGTTTCCGCGACCCATGCCAGGTATGCGATTGACCTTCCTCGGCACGGGAAGCGCCATGCCAGACGGGAACCGGGTCCAGACCGGGCTGCTGCTCGAGGACGGTGATCGGACCCTGCTCGTCGACGTCGGGAGCGGCGTCCTGCACCGTCTGGCCCGGACCGAGGTGGGCTACGAGGGCGTGGATACCGTCCTCTTGACACACCACCACCTCGACCACGTCAGCGACCTCATGCCACTGCTGAAGGCCCGCTGGCTCGCGGGCGAGGAGTCCCTCGCGGTCGTGGGCCCGACCGGCACCCGTGACCTGATCGACGGGTTACTCGACGTCCACGACTACGTGCAGGGCCGCATCGACGTCGACGTTCGCGAGGTCGAACCCGGATCGTTCTCGGTGGCCGGGTTCGACGTCGACGCCATGGCCGTCCGCCACTCGATGCCGTGTCTCGCCTACCGCTTCGACGACGTGGTGACCTACAGCGGCGACACGGAGGCGTTCGGCGACCTCGCGGACTTCGCCGCCGAGGGCGACGTCCTCGTCCACGACTGCTCGTTCCCGGACGAGGTCGACGTCTCGAATCACCCGACTCCGACCGCGCTCGGGGCCGCCCTCGAGGGACGCGCCATCGACGACCTCTACCTGACACACCTCTATCCCCACACGAACGGCAGGCACGAGGAGATGCGCGCGACCCTCGCCGAGCACTTCGACGGCGACGTCCAGTTCGCGCGGGACGGAACGACCGTCTCGCTGGACTGACCGATGCGGTCACCTCCCGGGCGATCTAGTCGATCCGGTACCGCAAGAGCGCCGCGATTCCCCCGAGGTTCCGCAGGCGCTGGCCCGGATCGAACTCGTGCGAGAAGACGGTGACGTCGCCCCCCTGCTGGTCGACGCTCTCCACCAGGTCGTTCACGTTCACGTCCCAGTCGCCCTCGCCCGCCCGTTCCTTCCGAAGGCGCTCGTCGAGGATCAGCAGCGTCTCGACGGCCCCGTAGTCAACCGCCGTCGCGACCTCCTCGATCCCGTAGGCGACGGCGCCGTCGGTGGCGATCCGTTCCATCAGTTCGTCGACGAGCGACGCCTCCTCCGCGATGCGCGTCTGCTCCTGGACGCGGTCGACGGCCCCGCGCTTGAGGACCTCGTGGACGCCACGGCCACCCGCCGCGCTGGTGTCGACGACCGTGATCGACTCGGCGACGTCGGGGTAGGTCTCCTCGATGTAATCGAGGGCGTCCTCCTTCGTGAACCCGGGGCCGGCGAGGATGATCGCGTCCGCGTCGAGGTGGGAGAGCGCGCTCCCGAGGTCCTCGAAGAGCTCCTCCCTGCCGCGGGCGTACTCTCCCTTGCCGGTCGTACTGGTGAAACTCGCGTACTCCTCGACGCCGTACTGGGCCACGGTGTGGACGTGTGCCTCGCCCTCCTCGACGGTCGCCACGGCCACCTCCGGCTGCTCCGCCGATTCCTCGGCCTCCCGGATGCGCTCGAGCTGGTCGGGCTGCCAGACCTTCTCGATCGTGATCTCGGCGCGTTCCTCCACGTTGAGCGTGTGGTGGAGCCCGATCTGGTCCTCTCGGGAGCAGTCCTCGATCACGCCGCTGACGCGGAGGCGATTGGCGAACTTGTGGAACTCGACGTCCTCCACCGCGATGGTGACGTACATGTGCTCGCGCTCGCCGCCCGTGTCCCGCAGGTCGTCGTCGGTTCGCTGTATCCGGCGGTGGGTGTCCCCGGAAACGCGGTCCCCGGGTTCGAGCACGTAGGTCAGGTGCCAGAGGTCGTCGAGGTGCTCGGGGACGAGGGTGATGGCCAGGCGCCCGCCGTCCCGTCGCTCCCGGTCGGCAACGCGCATTACGCCACCCTATCCGGCACGGGGAGAAAGGTCCTTTCGTTGCGCGCCGGGGGAACGCGTATCGGTCGCCGCCGCGTATCCTCGGACATGCGCCGACCGTGGCTGCGAATGCTGATGGGCCTGACAGGTCTCGCGCTCTTCGGCCTGTACGCCCTGGGCGCGTACGGTGGCTACCTGTTGTTGCGATTCCTCTGGCGCACCCGGCCCGATCCGACCGTCCTCGTGATCGGGATCGTCCTGTCGACGCTGGCCCTGGGATACCTCTCGTACACGGTCGGAACCGCGCGGTTGCTCGCGGGACTGCGGAGCGCGCCCGTCGCACGCGACCGGGCGCCGAACCTGCCCGGGCGACTCGACCGTCTGGTCGAGACGATGGACGCCGATCGGCCGGCCCTCCACGTCGGCACGCTCCCCGAGCAGAACGCGCTCACCATCGGGAGCGGTGAGGACGCCGTCGTCGTCTTCGACGAGCGCCTGCTCCGCGCACTCACGCTTGACGAGGCGGAGGCGATCATGGCCCACGAACTCGCACACCTGGAGGGTCACGACGCACTCCTCCAGACGCTGGCGTACAGCGCACAGCAGACCCTGGTCGGTCTGATACAGTTGGTGCTGCTGCCCGTGACGCTCCTCGTGAGCGGCCTCGCTCGTGCCATCGCCTGGATCCGCGGCCGTCCGTCGGACTGGTCGCGCAATCCGGCGGGGCGTCTCCGACTGGCGATCGCCAGGGTCGTGGTCGTCGCCTTCGCGCTCGTCACGGTGATCGTTCGCGCGTACGCCCGCTCCCGCGAGTTCCAGGCGGACGAACGCGCCGCGACGGTGACGGGCGATCCCGCCGCGCTCGCCAGTGCCCTGCGTACCATCGAACGCCTCTCCGGGTCGGGTCACGGGCTCATCGGACAGTTGACGACGGGCGGCAGCGAGCGGAACGCGACCGTCTTCTCGACGCACCCCTCGACCGACAGGCGGGTGGAGCGGCTCCGGGACATCGCCGAGCGCCAGGAGCGCGAGCGATGGACCGCGATCCCCGTGGAGTGATCACTCCACGATCCGACTGCCGCCCGGCGGCATGAACAGCTGAATCTCGTCGGGGGAGGCCACCTTCCGGACGAAGGTGGTGTCGGCGAAGCGCTCCCGGAACTCGCGGTAGATGCGCTTGGCCGCGTCCCCCTGTGCGTACCGCCCCGGTTCGATCCGGACGGCCGTCTCCGCGCGGTCCTCGATCGGGGCGGGTGGTCCGCCGACGACCCTGGTCTCGTCCTCGCAGGTGATGCCGACGGCGACCCCGACCGGCGTGTCCTCGAAGTAGGTCCGGTCGCCCCGGATCGCGAATCCCCCCTTCTCCAAAAACTCGCCGCTCTCGGGCGTCTTCGTGACCTGCTCCGGGCCCACCGCGTAGACGTCACCGGAGAACTTGCCGTCCTTCCAGACCGACGAGTAACTCACGGCGAACTGGGCGGCCTGTTCCAGGCTGCGATCCGGGACCTCGATGTCCCTCGAGGGCTCGCTCGGTTCGCTCGTCTTCAACACGGTGGCGGGACCCCCGTGGGCCTGGGCGTGGAAGAACCGGTCGGTCGGTTCCATGTACTTCTGGACGATCTCCTCGTTCTGGTCGGCGTTCCGGCCCCCGATCACGAGAAAGCCGTCGCTCGTGCGGAACCAGCGGAACCGATCGTACCATCGCTCCGGTTTCCGGACCGGGATCGACGACCGGGAGAGCCAGTCCACGTCGGTCTCCGTCTCCGTCTCGGCCGAGTCGTCCGGTTCGGCGTCCCACTCGGCCTTCCGCTCCCGAAGGTCCGCGAGTTCGCTGCGCGTCTCCTCGATCGCGGCCTCGGCTCCCTCGCGTTTCTCCTCGATGCGCTTGGCCTCGCCGTAGAGACGGTCGGCGTTCTTCTCGACGCCGTGCCGTGGGTCGAGGCGAACGGTGTGACCGTCGAGCGCCACCGCGACCAGCCCCTCCGCTTCGTCGATTCCCGTGACCGCCTGGGCGGCCTCGATTCCCGCATCTGCGCCCTCCTCGAGGGTCGCCTCGATGTCCGACCAGCTGTGTCCGGCCTCGCGGGCGTCCGCGACGGTCGTGAGAATCTCGTCCACCAGGTCGTAGTTGGCGTAGACGAGTTCGGCCTTCTCGCGCTCTGCCGTGGCGTCCGCCGCGAACTCCTCGATCGCCTGCTCCTGTTGGTCGATAATCCGCTCCTTTCGCTCGATCTCCTGATCGAAGTCCGGGCCGCCCGTCGGCTCCTCGGCCGCCCCTTTTTGGCCACCCTCGACCGCGAGGTTGGCGAAGTAGTCGTCGAAGGCCTCGTTGAGCGTCTCGAATGCCTCGCTCTCGAGGTCCGCGTACTCCTCCAGCGGAATGGGCGTCACGTCCACCCGCCGATCGTCCTCGTAGTAGACGCGAGAATCGGTCTCGCCGGCGACGAGCGGGTCGAGCAGTCGCTCCATCGCACCGTAGAGTCGTTCGTACTCGTCCTCGCCGGCCGCCGCGATGTCGAGCGTCTTCTCGACGCCCGCCCGGGTGCACAGCTCCTCGCCGTAGAGTCCCCCGAAGTTGAGCTGGGTGGCGAGGGTCCGGACCACGTCGGTGTCGGAAGCCTCCATCTGTGCGACGAAGCCCTCGTAGTCGAGCGTCAGCGGATCGACCCGGGCCTCCGGGAAGCCGTACTGCGCGCCCGGAGCGACGGTGCGCGACTGGAGGCGAACGGTCGACAGCGAATCGATCACGTCGCCCGCCTCGTCCAGGACGGCGAGATTGCCCTCGCCGAAGAGTTCCGCGACGACGGTCGTGTCCGCGTCCTCGCGCCTGAATTCGAACTCGATGATGCGGTCGAAGCCGTGCTGACGGACGGCGGCCAGGTCGGCTCCGGCGATCCGGTTGCGCAGCATCTTCGCGAAGTTCGGCGGTCGCGTCGGCGCGTCGCCGACGTGTTCAGGTCGGGCGAGGTGTGCTCGCTTCGACTCACCGACCTCGATCAGGAGTTCGAGACGGCCGCGATCGTAGTCGCGCATCTTGAGGCGGACGAGGTCGTCCCCGTAGAGGTAGGCCTTGTCCACGGTGGCTCCCCGGTAGGACGCGAGTTCGCCGACCAGCGCCACGAGGTCGACGCTCGTCACCTCCCGCTTCGGTTCCATGCCCCCTCATTCGACCACCAGGGGAAAATGACCGTCGGTCCCGACGGACCGGTCGGCGACCGGCCGGCAAACCGCTGGCGAGGGTTCAAATGCGAGGACCGGACGACCCCGGGACATCCCGATTCGACGTGCCCGGCGCGGGGAGCGGGAGCGTGGCCGACCGCGTCGGGGTGGACAGGCCACCTGCTCTCAGAGGGACGTGGAGACGTACGGGCCGTCCTGGTAGTACCCGAGCTTCTCCCGGTAGTACTCCCGCGCCCCGATACCGGAGATGACGGCCAGCTTCTCGTAGCCCGCGTCGGCCGCGATCGCCTCCGCGCGGTCGATCAACTCGCGACCGTAGCCACGGTGCTGGTAGTCGCCCTCACCGTCGCCGACGCCCACCTCGGACCCGTAGACGTGGAGTTCGCGAACCAGCGCGGCGTTCTCGAGTTCGGGGCGGACGACCTGGCCGGGGAACCGCACCCTGACGAACCCGACGAGGAGGTCGCGGTCCCGGTCCTCGATGCTGACGAAGTGTTCGGTGCCGCCAGCCGCCTCGTAGGTCTCCACGCCCAGGTCCACGCCGTCGGGGTCCTCGTCGTTCATCCCCACCTCCCGACAGCGGATGCACTCGCAGGTCTCGCCGTGCTCGTCCATCCGCTGGCGGGCCAGCTGCCGGAGGTTCGACTTCCAGACGCCGGCATCGATGAAGTCGGCCGGAATGTCACGCTGTACGCGCTGGAGCCTGACGTAACGGGGGAGGTCCGCCTTGACGCGGGCGACCAGTTCGGCGGCCTCCTCGTTCGTCAGCGGGTCGTACTCGTCGCGGCGCCACATGTCGTAGACGCGAGTCCCCCGCACGACCAGCGTCGGGTAGATCTTGAGGTAGTCGGGCCGCCACGCGGGATCCGCGAAGATGCGCCGGAAGTCCTCCCGGCTCATCTCCCGGGACATGCCCGGCTGCCCCGGCATCATGTGGAAGCCGACCTTGAATCCGGCGTCGCGGAGCCACCGGTTCGCCTCGATGGCGTCCGCGACCCCGTGGCCTCGGTGCATGCGACGGTTGACGTCCTCGTAGGTCGTCTGCACCCCCAGTTCGACCTTCGTCCCGCCGAGTCGCAACATCCGGTCGACGGCCTCGGGCCCCGCCCAGTCCGGCTTGGTCTCGAAGGTCGTGCCCACGTTGCGGACGTCGGCGGTCTCGTTCTCGGCGATCACGTCCTCGAGGTACTCGAACTCGCGGTCGTCGGGATCCTGGGCAAAACTCCGACCCTCGGCCGGTTCCGGGGGCGCCTCGGGGTCGAAGTCGTTCATCGCCTGGAGGGCGCGCTTGACGAACCACTCCTGGTAGTCACGCGAGCGAGCGGTGAGCGTCCCCCCCATCAGGATCAGTTCGACCTTGTCGACGGGGTGGCCTATCTCGCGTAACTGCGCCAGTCGTAGCCGAACCTGCCCGTACGGGTCGTAGTCGTTCTGTTCGGCGCGCGCAGCGGCCGGCTCGTGGCCCGTGTAACTCTGGGCCGACGTGAACTCGGACGCGGGTCCGCCCGGGCAGTAGAGGCACTTCCCGTGGGGACAGACCGCGGGGCTCGTCATGATCGCCACCGGCGTCACGCCCGAGGCCGTCCGCACCGGTTTGCGGCGGAGGACCGCTTCCACCTCCTCCCGTCGGTCGTCGGGGGCGAAATTCAGGAGGTCTGCGTGGGTCGGGACGCTCGAGGCGTCGTGGTCGGCGCAGGCGTCGAGTTTCGCACGTTCGACGTCGTCCCGTTCGACGTCGCCCGCGAGAATGCCCCGGACGACGTCGCGACAGACCGCCTCGAACGCGTCGTCGACGCCAGAACTCATGGTCGTTGCCAACCGTTACCCGCCCAAAAGGATATCGCTCGGGGTCACCCCAGGCGGTTCGCGATCTCGGTCACGACCGCGTCGATGACGGCGTCTCGTTCCCCGGCGAGGAACTCGATTCGGCCGTCGCGCCCGCCGCGGGGCGTGACGCCGGCGTCGGGCAGGGTGGCCGCGACCGCCTCGGCTACTGCGCGCACGTCGACCGGTTCCGTGCTCCGGACCCGAATCTCGTCCCGCTTCGCGCCGACGGTGACGCGAGGCCCCGCCCCGGACTCGCGTCGGCGGTGGAGCGCGGAGAGCAGGAGGGACACCGGCGGAAAGTCGTAGCGGTGAGTGTAGTCGTCGACCTGGAGCACCTCGAAGACCACGCCCTCCTCGTTCCGGGATTCGAGGTGTGGGACAGCGGTGTCCAGCTGCGACTCCATCTTCTCGGTGAACTGTTCGCTGATGGGGGCGGCGAGGGAGGCGTTTCGCTCGTCCCAGAACAGGTCTGCGATGAGTTCGCGCTTGTCCTCGTAGGACTGGTAGAACGCCTCGAGGGTGACCGCGTTCCGAACGTCCGCCAGCGTGTCGGCGTCGTACCCGGCGGCAGCGGCGAGGTCGTCGTACCGCGCCGGCACGTCGGCCCAGTAACTGATCGCGGGCAGGTGCCGGAGGTCCTCGCGGACCGACGCGTTCACAACCGCGGCGAGGTGGGTGCCGAGGGTGCCGGTCGTGATCGGGTCGCCGCCGGCGGCCGTGGGACTCACGAGCGCGTCGGCGGTCGCCGCGGCGGCCTCGTCCGCGTAGCCCCCGTCGACGACGACGCTCTTCGCGCCGTAGATGTCGAGGAGTTCCAGGCCGTCGGTCGATTCGCGCGTGCTCCCGGCGTCCACGAGGACGAACAGCGGGTGCTTCTCGTCGTGGCGGTCCGCCGCCTCGAGCATGTCGGTGACGTCGCCGGTGGCCGCGTCGACGTCGTAGAACTCGTCGTCGAGGGGACGGCGGTCGACGTAGTGGTACACGGCGTCGGTCTGTTCGTGCTCATCGCGGATCAGCGGCAGGAGAGCGCGTTCGATGGCGGTCCCGGCCACGTATCCATCGAGCGTAGCGGTGTGGCGGACGATGACCGGGCGGGCCTCGATGACGGCTCGCCGGATGGCGGTCGCGGCGTCGACGAGGTCGTCCTGGACGGCACGGACCTCGGGATCGTCGACCAGGAGGGACGTCTCGGCGGGACGTGCACGCGCTTCCATCGCGTCGTCGAGTCGGCGCTCGATCTCTTTCCATTCCTCGCCAGAGAGGACTGTCAGGGACTCCGTTTCGACCTGGACGTCCCCCCGGCGTCGTTCGACTTCGCCCACCAGGCGGACGACGTCGTCGACCTCGACGGAGGGATAGGCACGCACGCCCGCCTCCTCGAAGGCAGCGCAGTCGATGGCACCCGTCTCGTCCGCGACCTCGAAGACCGTGGGGCCGCCCGTCTGACGGACGCCCGCGACCTCGCCCTCCAGCGTCACCCGCTCGCCGAGATGGTCCGCCAGGTCGGCGATTTCGACGCGGTCGGGGGGCTCGGTCTCGGTCTCGGCTTCCTGTCGCCTCGCCTGGACCTGCGAGCCGTCGCCGACGGTCTCCGGTTCGGTGCTGGACGCCGCGCTCTCGGCTTCGTCGGCGTCCTCGCCCGTGTCGCCCACTGGCGATGGCTCGGAGCGGGGTTCCGGTTCCGACTCGGTGACCGTCTCCCGTTCCTCATCGGACGTCGACGCGTCTTCCCCTTCCTGGGGTGGATCGTGAAGGCGCCCCCGGAAGTCCCGTTCGCGCTGTCTGATCGACCACCCGAGGTCGATGTTGCCGTTCGAGTGGACGTCGAGGACCTGCACGAAGACGTCGTCGCCGGCGTCCCACTCCAACGACTCGAGTCGCTGGGGGATCTCGCTGCGATGGAGGAGCCCGGTCACCGGACCGATGTCCACGAACACGCCGAACTCCGCGAAGCCGTCGACCGAGCCGCGATAGAAGCGCCCGGGGGTCAGGTCTTCGGGGTCCCGTCCGTGAAACTCGAAGAAGACGTCCTCCTCGTGAGTCTGACAGATCTCGCCGTCGGTGGGCTTGCCACAGATAATACACGTGCCCATGATATCAGAGCAAAACAAACCCGACCGTAAACGATTGTCGAATCGCCCGTGTCACTCGAAGACCGAACTCTCCTCGGCGAGGGCCTCCACGTCTGCCGCGAGGTCCAGGACGTCGTCGGGGAACAGTGCCACCTGCACTTCGTTGCCGTCGTCGTCGGTGAACACGAGTTTGACGCGGTCGTCGCCGTATTCGCGGACCGTCGCCTCGGCGATCCCGTACTGTGCGACCGAGGCCGTCTTCGGAACTGCACCGACGTTCTCGATGGCACCGTCGTCGACCTTGATCGCGAACTCCGGGACGTCGATCGTGAGCATGCCCGTCGAATGGCGCTCCACGACCCTCAAGGTTCGTTCCGCTCGAACGGTCACGGGCGATCCCCATCCCGCAGTCCTCTGGAGACCGGGCGACCCCACCGGTGGACCGGCTCACTCCTCGCTCGTCCCGCCCGTCTCGGCCACGTTGTGCTCGCCCTCGAAGGACCGCGGGTCGGGTTCGATGTTCGCGTACTCCACGACCCGGCGACCGAGCGTCCGGACGCGCTCTTCGATCTCGTCGTCCACGAGGACCCCGCCCTCGACGGTGGCGGAGGCGTTCGGCACCGCGGCCTGGTAGGGGAGGACCCAGGCGTCGAGGGCCCGCATCGTCGACCGGAGGTGTTCGAGCGCAGTGATGGGGAACGACCCGCCGGCGACGGCCACCAACCCCACCGTCGTCTGCTCGAACTCGTCGAATCCACAGTAGTCGATCGCGGTCTTGATCGGCGAGGAATACGATCCGTGGTACATCGGCGTCCCCAGGACGACGGCGTCCGCCGCCCGGATCCGCTCGCGAAGCACCGGGGCGTCACCTGCGTCGTCGTGGTCGGCGTCGTAGACGGGCAATTCGAACTCGCGCAGGTCGACGAGGTCGGTCTCCGCGTCCGCCGCCGCTGCCGCGTCGAGGGCCGTCCTGAGGGCGATTCGCGTGACGCTGGCCGCTCGCAGACTCCCGACGACCGCAGCGATTCGTGTCGGCATGGATGCACTCTCGTGGGCCACCGGGAAAGGATCGCCGATGGAATATTGTCGCCGGTACCCGTAGCCGTCGCCATGTACGACCGGATTCTCCTGGCGACCGACGGGAGCGAGGCGGCGGAGAGCGCCGCGACCGAGGCCATCGACATCGCCGTCGCGACAGGGAGCACGCTCTCCGTGCTCTTCGTCGCCGATTCGAGCGTCTACTCCACCGTTACCGTCGAGGGAGACGTCGCAGACGTGCTCGAGGAGGAGGGGCGGACGGTGACGGAGGCCATCGAGGCCCGTGCGGGCGAGCGGGGCGTCGCCGCCGAGTCGACGATCCGCCAGGGGCGCCCCTGGCGCGAGATCGTCGCCTTCGCGGACGCGATCGACGCGGACCTGATCGTGATGGGGTCGGCGGGCGAATCGGGCTTCTCGCGGCGTCTCCTCGGGAGCACGACCGATCGCGTGCTCCGCGAAACCGACGTCCCGGTCCACGTCGTTCCGCCCACCTGAGAGGCAGCGGTCGTCGGGGCGGTCACCGACGCAATCGAACCACCGTCTCGCCGCTCGACTCCTCCACGGCGACGAGCCCCTCGCTCTCCAGATCGGAGACGAGCCCGCGGAGCCACTCGCGACCGCGTTCGCCCTCCGGGTCGTAATCGACTCGTATCCTGGGACCGAGATCCTCGAGTGCGACCTCGCCGCGCTCCCCGAGGAGCCGAACGATCCGGCCCCGGAACTGCCGTCGGCTTCCCTCGAAGGACGGCTGCGTGGGGACGTCCGGGGCCGTGAAGTCGCCCGTTCGGTAGGCGTGACACCACTCCCGCCACGGGCAGGCGGCCTCGTCGCAGGCGGGAGTCTTCTCGCAGGCCACCCCGCCGAGTTCCATGATGGCGTTGTTCCAGACCCTGGATTCCCCCTCGGGAAGTAACCGCCCCGCCGCCGCCTCGAAGGCCGCGTCCTCGTCGGGCACGTCGAAGGCGCGGTAGATAACCCGGCGGACGTTGGTGTCGACCACCGCGTCGCCGGCGTCGAACGCGAAACTGGCGACGGCGTTCGCCGTATAGGGCCCGACGCCCTGCAGCTCGGTCAGCGCCTCCGACGACCGCGGGACCTCGTCGCCGAAGTCCTCGACGATCTGGTTCGCGGCCTCGTGGAGGTACTTCGCCCGGTTGTTGTACCCGAGGTCGTGGTCGGTCCAGAAGGTGACCACGTCGGCGCGGTCCGCCGCCGCCAGGTCCTCGACCGAGGGCCAGCGCTCGAGGAACGCCTCCCAGGCCGGGACGACCCGACCGAGTTGGGTCTGCTGGCTCATCACCTCGGAGACGAGGATCGGGTACGGCTCCGTGGTCTCGCGCCACGGAAACGAGCGGTGGTCCGACTCGTACCAGTCCACGAGCGCCGACCGGACCGCGGAGAGATCCTGGGGGAGCGACCACTCGGCCTCGCTCATCGACGGGGCAAACGACCCGCCGCGGTTTATGGGTGCCGCCCGAGGCGAAACGGGTTTCCGCGCACCGATCCCACGTTGGACCGTGACCCTCGAGGACCTCACCGACGACGTGGAAGCGGCGTACGCCTCCCTGAAGGACCTGGACGTCTCGCTCGACGAGGAGAGCCGAACCGAACTCGCGCTCCTCGCGGCCGCCTTCGACGAGGACGATCCCGCAGATCTCGTGCAGCGGGCCGTTCATGTCCTCTTCCAGTCGAGCGTCGACAGCGGCAAGGTGGACTTCCACCTGCGCTCGCGGTACGACGTGACCTACGACGAGTACCTCTCGGGGATGACCTACGACG
>JBDGUD010000023.1:0-25354 GCA_042216165.1 Halanaeroarchaeum sp. | reverse complement strand
GGAACCGATCGATGGAGCCGCAGACCCCATAGGTTCGGTACACGAATCGGGCACGGCGGTTCGATCCGGAAATCGATTCCGAGGCTTCGTCTTGACCTCAGGAAATCCGAAGGAACGAAGCCTCCCCCCTCCCGCCCGACTGCACGCCTGCCACGAGATATTCGTGCGCGAGCGAACGTCTGGGAACAGACCCACGAAAACCGCAAGGCGCTGGAGGAGAGTGGCGAGGGAGTCCGGGGCGATGGTCACCGGACCCTGGACCTTCAATCGATCTGTTGGAACAGAACGGAGTAATCGTCAGCGTCGAAGTCCTCCGTCAGGTCGTCGACGTCCTCCTGAAGCGTCCGAATTTCGTCTTCGAGTTCTCGGAACTCCTCCGTGGAGGATCGTTCCGAGGGAGAGAGACGGTCTTCGAGGAGGGTTCGTTTCCGAATCGCCGAGAAGACGTCCTGGACGGCCATATCGTAATCGGCACGTCGCTGGAGGCGTTCGACGGTATCGATCAGTTCGGATCGGTCGACCGGCTTCTGCAGGTAATCGTCGAAGCCAAGATCGACGATGTCGACGTCCGGTTCCACGGCAGTAACCATGGCGACCCGGCAGTCGAGGCCCTTCTCGCGAATCCGATCGAGGACGCGGTCCCCAGACAGGTTCGGCATCCGCCGGTCAAGCAGGACGACGTCGATCGACGCATCCAGCGTCTCGATCGCCGTCGGACCGTCGTACGCCACCTTCACCTCGTAATCGTCCTCGAGCCAGGCGACGTAGAGATCGGCCAGGTCCGGCTCGTCGTCGACGACGAGGACGACTGGACTCTCGTCGTCACCTGTCATGATTCATCTGGTATTTTCCATTCGACGTGCCCGGCATAAATGCGTTGCCGTGTGCTCAGGGGTCGGACCGAGACTCCTCCGAGGCCGGATACCAGGCGAGACCGTGGTCGGCGACGAGATCCACGTCGACCCGCTCGCCCACCTCGAAGACGTCGTCGTGGTTGTGCAGGCACCGGACCTCGTCACCGTTGTCGAGTTCGACGTGGTAAATGAAGGACGGGCCGGTGTACTGTCGTCGAACGATCTCACCGAGTCCCTCGTCGGCCGGATCGCGAATGCGAAGGTCGTCGGGACGGACGAGGACGTCGACGTCGGCACCGACGTACGCGTCGTCCAGACCCTCCAGAACGGATCGATCGATCTCGCCGATCACCGTCTGGACGACGTCGCCGACGACGGCCCCCGAGAGGAAACCCGCCTGGCCGAGAAAACTGGCGACGAACCTGGACTCGGGACGCTGGAAGACCGAACCGGGATCGCCGATCTGACTGAGTTCCCCGTCGTGCATGACGCCGACCCGATCGCTGATGGTGAGCGCCTCCTCCTGGTCGTGGGTGACCGAGATCGCCGTGACGCCGGCCTCCTTGAGGATTCGTCGCACCTCCTCGCGCATCTCCACTCGCAACCGGACGTCGAGGTTGGAGAAGGGTTCGTCGAGGAGAAGGATCTCCGGCTCGGGTGCGAGCGAACGAGCGAGAGCGACCCGCTGACCCTGTCCACCGGAGAGTTGATCGGGCGTCCGGGACTCCATTCCGGTGAGTCCGACCAGATCCAGCAGCTCTCGAACGCGCCGTCGTTCGGTCTCCTCGTCGACTTCAGTCAGGCCGAAGGCGACGTTCTCCGCCACGGTGAGGTGGGGGAAGAGCGCGAAGTCCTGAAAGACCATCCCAATGCTCCGTTCTTCGGGAGGGACGACCGAGTCGGGCGTCGCGACGGCGTCACCGTCGATTTCGATGGTTCCCTTCGTCGGCGTCTCGAGACCGGCCAGGAGACGGAGCGTCGTCGTCTTTCCACAGCCCGAGGGACCGAGGAGGGTCAGTAGTTCCCCGTCCGTAACGGCGAGGGAGACGTCTCGGACGGCGATTTCGTCGCCGAACTCCTTCGAGACGCCGTCGAGACGGAGGACCGACTGATCGACCGACGGCCCCTCTCCGATGGCTTCGACCGTCCGGTCGGCGTCAGCCATCGTATCGCCCCCGCGCGAGGATCACGAACATCGACAGTCCCGAGATGGCGACGAGGATCAGCGCCGGCACGGCGGCGCTGCCGTAATTTCCGGATCCCTGCACCATCCAGATGTACGTGACGATGGTCTTGAATCCAGTGGGATGGAGCATCAGCGTGGCCGGGAGTTCCTTCATGGTGGTGAGGAACACGAGAGCCCCGCCCGCGGCGATGCCCGGGAGGACGAGCGGGAACGTGACCCGTCTGAACGTCGAGAGTCGACTCCTCCCCAGGGTCCTGGACGCCTCCACCAGTCTCGGGTCGATCTGAAGGAGGGACGAACGGACCGTGCTCACTGCCTGGGGCATGAACCTGACGAGGTACGCGAACAGGAGGAGCGGTATCGTCTGATAGAGCCACGGGGCGTACGTCGATCCGAAGTAGACCAGCGAGAGCCCCAGCACGATGCCGGGCATCGCGTACCCCACGTACGTGCCGCGTTCGATCAGTTTCGATCCGACCCCGTCGCGAGCAGTCGACAGGTAGGCGACGGGGATCGCCGCGGCGGTCGCGAAGAGGGCGGCGAGCGCGGAGACGGAGAACGAGTTGAGGGCGTAGGACCACTGGAACGCGAACCCGCCCGCGTAGCCGGAACTGGCCCGGACCAGCCAGAGCACCAGTACGGCGATGGTAACGACGATGGTCAGTGCCGAGACGGCCAGCGGCAACAGCATCGCGACCCACCGCCACCGGCCGAGTTCGATCCGGAGCGCCTCCGCACCGCCCCGCTCCCCGCTCGCGTACGCCTCGGCGTCTTCGGCACCGATCCGCGACTCGATTGCCAGGATGACGGCCGTCACCACGAGCAACTGGAGCGAGAGGAGCGCCGCGAGGTCGCGAGCGAACGTGTTGAACTCCACGAAAATCATCCGGGTGAAGGTGTCGAAGTGCATGATCGCCGGCGTCCCGAAGTCCGAGAGGGTGTACAGCGCGACGAGGAGTGCCCCAGCGGCGATGCCGGGAACGATCCGCGGAAGCGTGACCCGTCGGAACGCGTCCCAGTGACCGTGATTCAACGTACGGGCAGCCTCGATGAGACTTGCGTCGAAGGTAAGCAGGGCCGCGCGCGTGCTGATGTACACGTACGGGTAGATGAACAGCGTCAGGACCAGTGACGCACCGGCGAAACCGTAAATGGTCGGGAGGTCGACCGCAATGGCATCAGCGAGGATGCCGCTCGGTCCGAACGCCGACACGAACGCGAACGCCCCGATGTAACTCGGAATGACGAGTGGCAACGACACCGCAACGGTCCAGAACCGCCGATAGGGGAGGTCGGTTCGGGTCGTGAGGACGGCGAGGGGGACCCCGAGGAGGACGGATCCGACGGTGACGACCGCGACCAGTGCGAGACTGTTCACGAGGACCTCGATCGCCGCGGGACGGACCATCAACGACGCGATGCGACGCACACCGATGTCCGCGGCACGCAGGATCAACCAGACGACTGGCGAGAGGACCGCGACGGCGATACCGGCCGCGAGCAACAGCAGACCGGTCGACTGACTGACCGCGTCACTCCGGTCGAGTGCGCGCTCGATCAGATCGCCGTCGCGGACGCTCATTACAGCACCCCCACCGATCGCATCATCGCGAGGGTCTCCTGCACGTCGGCGAGGTTCGTCAGATCGAACTCCGGCGGGTTCAACTCGTCGATGGACGGCAGTCCCCCCGGAGGCGAAACGCCGCCGACGAGCGGATACTCGTACGCCTCCTGGGCGAGGAACTCCTGGACCTCGACCGTCAGCAGGTGGTGGATCAGATTCGTCGCCATGTCGGTTCGGGGACTCGACGCCACCACCAGTGCACCGCTCGCGTTCACCAGCGCGCCCGCGTCGTCCCTGGTGAATGCGATGCCGAGTGGCGCATCGGGCTTGGCGTTCCGGAGGCGGAGCGCGTAGTAATGGTTGGCGAACCCGGCGGTACGTTCGCCTTCGGCGACCGCGTTCGTGACGAGGAACTCGCCGGAGTACTGCCTGACCCCGGCGTCGAGCATTCCCCTGAGCCACTCCCGGGTCGTCGACTCGCCGTGGACGTACCGCATCGCGGTGACGAAGGCCTGGAAGGCGCCGTACGTGGGGGCCCACCCCATCTCGTTCTGGAACGTCGGATCGTCGGGGAACGCCAGTATCGACGTCGGGACGTCCGATTCGTCGAGTTCGTCGGTGTTGTAGGGGATGGCTCGTGCCCGACCCGAGATGCCGGTCCAGCGCCGTTTCGTCCCGACGAATTGCCCTGGCACCGGCTCGGTCACAGCCGGCGGAAGGGGGGTTGCGTACCCGCGAGAGGCGACCGCTCCCAGGGCCCCGGCGTCGATCGACCAGAAGACGTCGGCCGGTGAACTGCCGTTCGAGGACTCCTCGACGATCGTGTTCGCGAGCGCCGCAGAGGAGTCGCGGCGAACGTCGAGGGTCAGGTCCGGGTAGCGTTCCGTCTCCAGGTGATCGAGGAGGGCCGCGTAGAGGCCGCCCTCGCCGCGACCCATGTAGACGGTGAGATTCCCGGAGAGCGGCGGGAGGTCCTCGAGTGAGGTCCCGGACGCTCGCTCGTGGGTCTCGGGGTCGAATTGCGGTCCAGTATCGGACGGCGTCCCGCCGATCCCGGCACACCCTGCCAACACCCCGGCGACGCCCGCCCCGACCGAGCCGAGGAACGTTCGCCGTTTCATCGTTGTCGTGCCAGGATCACCGCCACGAGGACGGCGACGAGCCCCGCGACGGATCCGAACCCGGGGGTCGTCGTCTCGGTCGTTCCGACGGTCGTCGTCGCTTCGGTCGTGGTCGAATCGTCGCCGAGCGTGATCTCGGTCGTCTCCTGTGACGCGAGGATCTCTTCGGCGGTCTCCAGTTTCGTCTCCATCGTCTCGATGCGTTCGCGGATCCGTTCGACCGACACGTTCCGCTCGATCAACCGGGGGAGATCCTCGTTGAAGGCCGCCTCGAGCTCCGCGACGAGCTGGGGATTCTCCTCGATCAGGGTGCCCTCGACTCCCTCGAAGTTGGAGAGGTAGGTCTGCTCGACCAGCGCCTTGGCCCTGGCGTGCTCGCCGTTCTCGTACAACTCGAGTACCCGTTGGAGGTCGGCCTCGATTCGTTCGATCGCCGCGGCCGAGCCGGTAGACTCGGATTCCAGTCCGGTGTACTCGGCCAGTTCGGCCACTATCGACGTGATGGTCCCCTGAAGATCCGACGGGGCGACGCTGTCGGTCAGGCCAGAGGACAGCATCTCGAAGAGTTCGTCGAGTTCATCCCTCGCGTGTTGGGAGAGCGTGTCCCGGACGTATTCCCGGTAGAGCGCCTCGCTTCGCATCGCAAACCCACGGGCGGCGTCGTAGTCCGATCGCTCCACGATGGTACCGTTCTCGGAGACGCCCTCCACGTACTCTGCCTCGACCCGCTCGAGGAGCCCGGCGATGACGTACGCGTTGAACGTCGCCGTACTGGTGTTCGTCCCGACGACCGCCGCGGTCGCGCGGTCGAGCACGGGGAAGAGTTCCGTCCGGACGAATTGCGCGTACTCGTCCGGGGCCATCGACGCCGCCTTGTCGGGTGCGGCCGAGAGCGTATCGTTCACCGTCGCTGCCAGCGACGAGTTAGCCGCCTCGATCCGTGGCGCGACGGTGTCCCAGTATTCTGCTTTCGCTGCCGTCGCGTACTCGACGGCGCGATCGGATTCGTTCGCCCGCGCGTGTGCCATCGACACCGCGAAGTAGCCTTTCATTTCCTCGACGGTCCTCGCGAACTGGACGTCGTCGCCTTCGGGCGCGTCCTGGCTGGCCGCGACGGTGCCGGTGGCCGCGACGCCCGTCGATGACAGAAGCAACAGCGAGAGTGCGACTGCCGAGACGGTGGACAGCGATGGAATGAACGCGGGCTTCATCTTAGGCTTGCCTAACTGTTAGGCTGACCTAAACCCATTTAACCCTTGTGGAGACGGACGGACGGGACCGGGACGCGGGAGTCAACACCTAAATGTGAGACCGCCACGAGGGAGTCCCATGGACCGCGTAGCGATCATCGGGGCGTCGATGACGCAGTTCGGGGAACGCGACGCCTGGATCAGGGACCTGCTATCGGAGGCGGGCGACGAAGCGCTGGCGGACGCGGGTGCCTCCCCAGACGACGTCGAGCACCTCTACGTGTCGAACATGGCGAGCGGCGAGTTCGAGGGACAGACCGGGGTGATGAACGCGCTGGTTCACGACCTCGCCGCGATGCCGGCGTACACCCAGCGCGTCGACCAGACGAGCGCGAGCGGGGGTGCGGGAATCTACGCCGCGTGGCAATCGATCGCGTCGGGCGCGAGCGAGTTCACGCTCCTCGTCGGGGGCGAGAAGATGACCCACCGCTCGACCGCCGAAGCCACGGACGTCATCGCCTCGCTGACCCACCCGGTCGAGTACAAACACGGGTTGACGTTGCCCAGTTTCGCTGGGCTCACGGCGCGTCTCTACCTGGAGACCTACGACGCTCCCCGCGAGGCGCTCGCCGACGTGGCCGTCAAGAACCACGAGCACGGCCTCGACAATCCCCACGCCCAGTTCAGGAAGGCGGTGGACAGGGAGACGGTCCTCGAGTCGCCCATCGTTGCCGACCCGCTACGACTGTACGACTTCTGTCCGATCACCGACGGCAGCGCCGGACTCGTCTTCGTCCCCGAGTCCGTCGCCGAGGAATACACCGACGAGTACGTCACCGTCGCGGGCATCGGCGGCGCGACGGACACCCACGTCGTCCACGAGAGAGACGATCCGACGACGATGCACGGAGTCGTCGAATCGAGCGACGAGGCGTTCGAGATGGCCGGACTGGGTCCCGACGACGTCGACTTCGCCGAACTCCACGACATGTTCACGATCCTGGAGGTGCTCCAGCTGGAGGACCTCGGCTTCTTCGAGAAGGGCGAGGGGTGGCGAGCCGCGACAGACGGGATCACGGCACGCGACGGTGACCTGCCCGTCAACACCTCCGGCGGCCTCAAGTCGAAGGGACATCCACTCGGTGCCAGCGGGGTGGCGCAGGTCTACGAACTCTACCAGCAACTCCTGGGGCGGGCGGGCGAACGCCAGGTCGCTGGCGACGTCGGGCTCGCCTGTAACGTTGGCGGGTTCGGAAATTGCGTGACCACGACCCTCGTGGAGGGTCCGCGATGAGTCTGCTGGCCCACCGCTGCGAGAACGGGCACCTGACCCACCCGGAGCACCGGCGGTGTCCCGAATGCGGCGAACCCCAGGTGGAGACGGTCGATCTCACCGATCGAACGGGCACCGTGGTGACCTGGACGACGAGTACCGCGACCCCACCCGGGGTCAGACAGCCCAACACGCTCGCGATCGTCGAGTTCGAGGTCGAAGACGAGACGGTGAGCGTCGTCGGGCAGGTGCGGGACGGGGAACCGACCGTCGGCGACCGGGTAGAACCGGTCTACGCGGAGGAACTCCGCGATCCGACCGCGGGCATCCGCGAAGGCGCAAGCCAGGACTGGGACGGGTACCGCTTCGCAGTCGTGGACTGATCAGAACCACTCCCTGAGATACGCCCGGGATTCGGGGAACGCAGCGTCGAGTAGGTCGAGGGCCGATTCGTCGCGGACGCGTACGTCGCCTGCCTCTCGCAGCCCGTCGATCGAGCGGTAGCCGACGAGCAGTTGCGAGAGTGCCCCGACGCCCATCTCGACGGCCGGCTGCCTCCCGACGGGCGCTACCGTCGCCTCGCGGTCCGCGACCTCGAACTCGAACGTCGCCCCGTTCCACTCGACGAGCGGATCCGCGACCGCGACCCGGGTCGATCCGTCCGCAGCCGGCGGATAGTCGATGGCCTCCAGGGCGTCGACCACGTCGACGATCCGGACCATCGCCCCAGCCTCCAGGGTCACGTCGAGGTCAGCCGGGTCCTCGACTCGATCCAGGAGGACGGAATCGGCGGGCCCGGAGAGCCGGACTCGGTCCACTTGCGAGTCGTGGTCGGCGAGAAAACCGAGGAGCGCCCGACGGGCCGATCGATCGACGAAGGCCAGGTCGCCGACGCGCAACTCCTTCCCGTCGTCGGTCGCCGACACCGTGTAGACGACGTAGCCGGCCGGGTTCCCGTCCCGTTCCCAGACGTAGACGTACGGGTCGGTCCCCCACGAGTGGAACGTTCGCTTGCGCCACCACTCCTCCGAACGGTCGACGGCGAGTTCGGCGGGCCGGTCCTGGTTCGCGAGGACGCGGTCGAGGGCGGGCCAGTCGTCCGGATCGGCCCGGTAGAAGCGACCCTCACGACGGTCGCCGATCCGGAAGACGTCAGGCGCGCCGACCTGGACCGCGGTCAGGAAGGCAGTCGCCCAGCCGAACTGTTCGTAGAACGGCGTCTCGAAGGGCCACAGCGCGGCGAGTGGCACCTCCCGGTCGCGATACTCGCGTAACGACTCCCGGAGGAGCGTTCGAACCGATCCCCGTCGCCGGTGTTCGGGCGGGGTCGCCACAGCGGAGAGCCCGGCCATCGGGACGGTCTCACCGCGGAGGCCGGCGTCGAGCCAGTGGTGCTTGCAGACCGATACGAGGTCCCGGCCGTCGAAGAGGCCGCGGCCGTCGCCGGTGGTGGCCGGCGGAGGCAGTTCCGCGCCGTTCGGTTCGAACGGGCCGTTCTCGGGGCTGAACGCGTACGACAGCGTCGCGGAGAGGTCGTCCCGTCGATCGTCGGGGATCGGGCGATATTCGACCATACCGAACGGGACGCGCGATGAATTAGCCCTACCGATGGTCAGAACGCGCGTCGGTACTGGAAGGGGACGTCGATGCGATCCTCCGCCCCGAGTGCGCGGGCGGCGTGCAGCGGGAAGTATGGGTCGCGCAGGAACTCCCGGCCGACGATGGCCACGTCCGCGCGGTCGTTCCTGATCACGGCGTCGGCCTGCTCCGGCGTGGTGATGCCACCGACGGTCCCCACGAGCAGGTCCGCGTCGGTCTCGTTCCCGATCCGTTCGGCGAACCGGAGCTGGTAGTTCGGACCGGTCCACGCGATGTCCTGGTCCGGGGAGATGCCCCCGCTGCTCACGTCGAGCAGGTCGACGCCCAGGTCTGCCAGATCCTCGGCAAGCCGAACGGACTGGCCGGGCGTCCAGGACTCGCGATCGTCGATCCAGTCCGTCGCCGAGATGCGGACGAACACGCCGACCTCGTCAGCCACCTCCTCGCGGACCGCCGTCACGACCTCGCGGAGGAGTCGCGTGCGATTCTCGAAACCGCCGCCGTACTCGTCGTCGCGGTGATTGGTGACCGGGGAGAGGAACTCGTGGAGCAGGTAGCCGTGGGCAGCGTGCACCTCCAGAATCTCGAATCCGACGTCCACCGCCCGCGCAGCGGCGTTCCTGAAGGAATCGACGACGTCCTGGATCTCACCGGTCGAGAGTTTCCTGGTCGGTGGTGCGTCGTCCTCGTAGGGCCAGGGCTCCGCGCTCGGCGCGACGACCTCCCATCCACCCTCGCCCGGCTGGAGTGGAACGCCGCCGTCGGACGGTCGTGTCTTCGAGGCCTTGCGTCCCGCGTGTGCGAGTTGCATCCCCGGAACGCTCCCCTGCTCTTTGAGGAATGCCGTCGTCCGCTCCAGTCTCGCGGCGTGTTCGTCGGACCAGATGCCGAGGTCCTGCGGCGAGATGCGACCCCGCGGCTCGACCGCGGTCGCCTCGGTCATCACGATGCCCGCCCCGCCCACGGCACGGCTGCCGAGGTGGACGTGGTGCCAGTCGGTGGCGAGGCCGTCCCGGTCCTCGCATGAGTACTGGCACATCGGGGAGACCATGGTCCGATTCGACGCCGTCGTCCCCCGCACGTCGAGCGACGAGAACAGGTCGGCAGTCATGGAACGCCGTACCCGGGCGGACGGGAAAGCCGTACTGGCCACGGGCACTGTTGCCGGAGTCTCGCGGACGTGTTGGCGGTCCAATGGTATTGGAATCCGTGGTTCGCAGGTCGCCTCCCAGAGACGCGACGGGTCGGCGTATCTTTCACCATAGTTTTGATACGTGCATGAACGTTCGGTACCGTGAAAGGTTGTCTCCCGTGTCACCGGCGACGTACCCACATTTAAGCCAATCCGAGAGTAACCGTGTAGACGACGATGCCACGTGGAGCCCGTGGGCTCTTTGCCCCCGAACGGGTCGCGGTCGTCGGTGCGACGGAGCGCGAGGGATCCATCGGTCGCGCGATCATGGAGAACCTCGCCGACTTCGACGGCGACGTCGTCCCGGTCAATCCGAAGCACGAGACGGTGTTCGACGTCACGGCGTACGAGAACGTCGGTTCGATCCCCGACCCGGTCGATCTGGCCGTGATCGTGGTGCCGCCGTCCGTCGCCGTCGACGCGGTCCGCGACGTCGCCGAGAGCGGCGTGCGGAATGTCGTCGTGATCACCGCCGGCTTCGGCGAGACGGGATCGGAGGGAGCGGCCCGCGAACGAGAGTTACAGGAGATCGCAGCGGAGTACGACCTGAACCTGGTCGGCCCCAACAGCCTCGGCGTGATGAGTACGCCGTCCGCGATGAACGCCACGTTCGGTCCGGAGGACGCGCTGCCTGGGTCGATGTCGTTCATGAGCCAGTCCGGCGCATTCATCACGGCCGTCCTCGACTGGGCCAACGACCAGGGCATCGGGTTCAAGGACATCGTCTCGCTCGGGAACAAGGCGGTGCTCGACGAGACGGACTTCATCGAGATCTGGAACGAGGACGATGACACCGACGTCATCCTCGGCTACCTCGAGGGTATCGAGGAGGGTCGCTCGTTCATCGACACGGCCCGCTCGGTCACCCGGGACACCCCGATAGTCCTGGTGAAATCCGGCCGAACGGAGGCAGGGGCGCAGGCCGCGTCCTCGCACACCGGCACCATCGCCGGGTCCGAGCGGGCATACGAGGCCGGGCTGGACCAGGCGGGCGTGCTACGGGCCGAGAACGTCGAGGAGCTGTTCGACTTCGCCCGAATCCTCGACGGGCAGCCGGTCCCCGACGGCGACAGCATCGCCGTCATCACCAACGCCGGTGGGCCGGGGGTGATGGCGACCGACGCCATCGGTGACTCCGACCTCTCGATGGCCTCCTTCACCGAGGAGACGATCGAGTCCCTCGAAGAGGCGATGCCGGACGAGGCGAACATCTACAACCCGGTGGACGTGATCGGCGACGCCGACAACGCGCGCTTCGCGGAGGCCCTGGACGTCGTCCTGGATGACGACAACGTCTCGAGCGCCGTGGTCATCGCCTGCCCCACGGCCGTCCTGGAGTACGACGGCCTCGCGGAGGACGTCGCCGCCGTGCAATCCGAGCACGGCTACCCGGTCGTCGCCAGTCTCATGGGTGGCGAACGCGTCGAAATTCCGGAGGAAACCCTCCGGGAGAACGGGATTCCCAACTACTTCGACCCGGCCCGCGCCGTGCGCAGCCTCGACGCCCTCGCCACCTACCGGGACATCACCGAGATCGACTACGAGCCCCCGGTCGAGTACGACGTCGACCGGGACCGCGCCGAGGAGATCCTGCGCTCGGTCGAGCGCCGGGACACCAACCGGCTGGGCGTCGAAGCCATGGAACTGCTCGACGCGTACGGCATCCAGACGCCCGCGGGCGAGATCGTCGACACGCCCGAGGCGGCCCGCTCCGTCGCGACCGCCATCGACGGGAACGTCGCGATGAAGATCGTGAGCCCGGACATCCTGCACAAGTCCGACATCGGCGGCGTCAAGGTCGACGTCCCTGACGCGGAGATCGAGGACGCCTACGAGGACCTCGTCACCCGCGCCCGAAACTACCAGCCCGACGCCACCATCCTTGGCGTGCAGGTCCAGGAGATGGTGGACCTCGACGCGGGCACCGAGACGATCCTCGGGATGAACCGCGACCCGCAGTTCGGCCCGCTGCTCCTCTTCGGCCTCGGCGGCATCTTCGTGGAGATCCTCGAAGACACGACCGTCAAGGTCGCTCCCGTCAGCGAGCGCGAGGCCGAGGACATGCTCGACGACATCCAGTCGGCACCGCTGTTGCGCGGGGCCCGGGGGCGCGAGCCGGTGGACGAGGACGCCATCGTCGAGAGCGTCCAGCGACTCTCCCAGCTCGTGACCGACTTCCCGGCCATCCTCGAACTCGACATCAACCCGCTGGTGGCCACCCCGGAGGGCGTACAGGCAGTCGACATCCGACTCACCGTTGACCCAGACCAGCTATGAACACGCTACTCGTCGCTTCCACGGCAGAAAGCACAGGCAAGACGGCCGTCGCCCTCTCCCTCGGGCAGCTCGCACAGGAGCGGGGGACGTCCGTCGGCTACATGAAACCCAAGGGGACCCGCCTCCAGAGCAACGTCGGCAAGACCCTCGACGCCGATCCGATGCTCGCTCGCGACATCCTCGACCTCGACTCGGAGATGCACGAGATGGAGCCCATCGTCTACTCCCCGACGTTCATCGAGGGCGCCATTCGCGGCCAGGAGGACGCGACGGAACTCCGCGACCGGATCGGCGAGGCCTTCGCCGCCCTCGCCGAAGACCGCGACCTGATGATCGTCGAAGGCGGTGGTCGCTACACCACGGGCAGCATCGTCGACCTCTCGGAGGCCGAGGTCGCCGACGCCGTCGACGCCGAAGTCCTGCTCCTCGAGCGCATCGAGTCCGCGGCAGACGTGGACGAACTCCTCGCCGCGGCCGAGCAGTTCGGGAACCGATTGACGGGAGTCGTCTTCAACGCCGTCTCCGACTCGATGTACGACATGGTCGAGTCCGACGTCGTCCCGTTCCTCCAGACCCGGGGCGTCGCCGTGCACGGCGTCATTCCCCACGAGCGCAGTCTCGCGGGCGTGACTCTCTCCGACATCACGGACGAACTCGGCGGCGACCTCCTGACGAACGTGGACGACGAGGTGTTCGTCGAACGGGTCCTCGTCGGTGCGATGTCCGGCGAGTCCGCGCTGCGCCACTTCCGGCGCACCAAGGACGCAGCGGTCATCACCGGAGGGGATCGCTCCGACGTGCAGACGGCGGCCCTCGAGGCACCGGGCGTGAAGGCACTCATACTGACCGGCGGGTTCGAGCCCCCGGGAGCGGTACTCGGAAAGGCCGCCGAGCGCGGCGTTCCCGTCCTCGTGGTCCAGTCTGACACGCTCGCGACCGTCGAGCGGGCGGAAGAGTTGATCAGGGGCGGTCGGGTTCGCGAGGCGCACACGGTCGAAACGATGCGCGGTCTCCTCCACGAACACGTCGACGTCGATTCGCTACTCGAGTGATCAGACGAGGGCGGCGGGATCCACCCAGACGACGAAACGGTCGTCGCGCCGGATGACGCCCCGCGTGCTCTCGGACGCCGTCGAATCGTCGATCGCGTCCGGCGGCACGTCCTCGACCTGATGGACGTCGTCGATGAGCAATCCGGTCCCGTCGAACTCCGAGAGGACGACGATGCGTCGCCCGTCGTTCGACTCGTCCAGACCGAGAGCGACCGTGGGATCGACGATCGTCGTCGTCTCACCACGAAGGTCGACCACGCCGACCACGTGCTCCTCGGCGTTCGGGACCTGCGTTATCGCCTCGTCCGCGTCCACGATTTCGTCCACGTGGGATATGTCGATGCAGTAGCGACCGTCCCCCAGCGAGAATTCGAGGACGGAGGTGGTCTCGCCCGTCATGGTAGAGGTCTGCGTCCCGCCCCGAATTAGCGTTTTGGGTCGCGAGTGCGAACACGTTCGCCCGCAAGGCCACGGCGCCGGCAGCGCTAGCCCGACCCATGCCACCATTCGGTCCGTTCGGATCGTCGTCCGACGAGGGCGGCTTCGACGACTACGACGAGTTCGTTGACGAGACGCTCCCCGACCCCGGCCCGTTCCTCGAGGACGGGCGAGTCCTCACCGGGGAGGACCACGTGGCAGTCCACCGCCTGACCAGGGACCTCTTCGAGGAGCGGGGCGTCTACGACATGACCTTCGGCTACAATCTGGCGAAGTTGAACCTCGACCGGCGCCACCCCAATGCGGGGTACCGCTACGCCGAGGACGGTGGCGTGCTCCGGGCCGAGTTCACCCCCACCACCGAATTCTGTCCGCAGAGCGAAGTGCTGACGACGGCCTCCTTCAGGGCCTGGAACGGCCTCGCCGATCGACACGACTACGACCGCGTCGAGGTCGCCATCGCCCCGATGCACCAGTCGGCGGCCGCGATCAACCGGGAACTCTCGCGGCTGGCCGATCGATTCGCGGAGACGGGGACGGTTCCCGACGAGGCTACTCGCGAGTCGGCACCGTGGTGAGCGTCCGGGCGAGGTCGACCAGGACCCCGCGATGGTGACGCCAGAGGACGGAGGCCATGTTGACCGCGAACGCGAGGAGACCGACGCCCATCGCCAGTCCACCGATCGCGAAGACCGACGCCGGGAGTGACGCGATCGATCCGGCGAGCAGCAGGACGTATCCCACGGTGAGGAGGACGAATTCCGCACGCGCGAGCCAGTCGACGTAGAGGTCGTCGATGGCCGGGACGGGTTCGAACCCGAGACGGTCGGCGTACCGCTCGAGCCAGACTGTGAACGGGACCACGTGGTACAGGGTCCCCACGACGACGTACCCGAAGACGCCAACGAACAGGAGGTGTGAGGACACCGGTGCGCCGAACTTCGTCGCCGGACTGATGGGGTTCGACAGCCACGGCCCGATCGAGAGCAGCGTCCACGCGAGAATGGAGACGGCGACGATAGCGTACCGCCGGAGCATCGGTCCCCACTCGACCCGTGCGTAGAAGAGTCGCCTGAGGAAGTAGAGCGCGAAGGACCCCGTGCCGATCACCAGCCAGAGGACGCCCGCGGCGGCGATCGCCTCGTTCGCAAGGTAGCGACCCAGCGCGAGCACGGCGACGCCGACCGGAAAGGTGAACCGCTCGACGTCTTCGAGGAACGCGTCGGTCGGGGTCTCCGTCGACTGCGTGAACATCGGTGCCAGCTGGTAGAGCGCCCCCATCACCGTGGACGTGACGAAGCCGAAGACCGTGAGCGTCAGGTGGCTCAGCGTGAGGTAGCCCCGGACGACGCCGAACTGGTGGAGGAAGCCGAACGCGGCGTCGAGGGCAAGCGTCAGACCCAGCACCGTTCCGACGGCCAGGCTCCCAAGGGCGTAAGCGAAGTGGCGTTCGGTGACGTCCTGTTCGGACCAGGGCGGGAGAGTCCGGCCGACGTTCCAGATGAACGTCCAGAACCCGACGAACATGAGCGACGTGCCGAGGACGATCACGCCCGGAAGATTGACCGTCAGTCCGACGGAGAACGCGAGCTGGCCACCGGCCACGAGCCACAGTTCGACCACGGCGAGGCGGCGGGAGTGAAGGCTTCGTCCGGACCAGACCGGCACGAACTGCGTCATCGCCCCCATGATGGTGATGCCGAGCCATCCCGCGGCCAACAGATGCACCATCCCGACCGTATCGACTGCCGTGGCGGACCGCGTCGCCAGGACGCCGAGTGCCCCGCCGATCAGAAGGAGCAGGGTCGCGGTCGCGAAGTGGCCAAGCGGGATCGTCGAGGGGGGCGTTCGATCGGTGTCGATTGCGTCCGGGACGGCGTGCATGCGGACACCGACGGCCTCGACACACCTGCCGATGGCTCCGAACATGTTAGCCCCCACCGACGGATCGGCGGCCCGGTTCGTGTGGAAACATGTTCGGGAGAACGCCTTGGCTGCACGACACCGTCCGCAAGACCATGGAGGCCGAACGGATACAGTCCGTCGAGGGCGTCCCCGACGACCGAACCCCAGTAATCGTCGACGTCCGTGACCTACCACCCCCCGAACCGCTCACGGAGACGATTGACGCGGTGGGCGACCTCGACCGGACGGAGATGGTCGTCCAGGTCAACGATCGCGTCCCCCAGCACCTGTTCCCCCGTCTCGACGAACACGGCCTGCAGTACGAGACGGTGGAGACGGACGACGGCGCCGTCACCGCGATGTGGATTCCGCCGTCCTGACGCGGGGAACGCCGGTACTCTTTTTAAACACCCGGGTAATGGCGTAACTGATGGACCCGGTGGCGGTGTTGCGAGTGCTCGGCAACAAGTACAACGCCGAGATTCTCCGTGCGACGCACACCCCGAAATCGGCCCAGGAACTCTCCGAGGAACTGGACATCCCCATCGCGACCTCCTATCGCCGGATCGAGGAACTCTGTGACCACGACCTCCTCGAACTCGAGGGCAAAGAACTCTCGGAGGAGGGACGGCGGACGAAGGTCTACCGGCGGCAGGTCGACGAGATCGCGGTCTCCTTCGGGACGGAGGCGGTCGACCTCGACGTCAAGGAGCGGACTGAGGCCAAGAACAACCTCGTGGACGTGTGGGCCGACCTCCGGAACGAGCCCTGATTATTAGATGCTATAATCGGCGGGGAAATTTTATGCACGGTGTCGAACCAGGGGCACCTAGACCGACACCAAATGCGTCTCATCGAAGTCCTCTACACCGTCTTCAGCACGACCCTGGCCGTCGCCGGACTCTCGATGGTCGGCCTCGCTATCAGGGCATACTCCGAGACCCGGCGGGCGTCGATGATGCACCTCTCGCTGGGGTTCGCACTCGTGGTCGCCGCGGCAATCGGGACGACGCTCAGTGCGTTCCTGACGGACTTCACCCAGGCCCGGAGTCTCCTGACGGTCAACTACATCATCACGACCGCGGGATACCTCTTCGTGATGTACAGCATCGTCTCGCGCAACTGATCAGGGAAGGCGCGACCGGACCCGCTCGAGCAGACGAACCCGCTCCTTCGTCGCCGTCTCGCTCTCGTCGAGACCCGCCTCCGCGATGAGGTCCTCCAGTGGAATTTCGATCACCGGTCCGCCGGGGTCCTCGTCGAGGGCCGATCCGCTCTCCGGGTCCACCCAGTCGAAGCCGTGATCGGGCTGGTCGAGTGAGACGGGGAGATCGAGGAGGTCCGCGAGCGAACCGGCCAGCCGCCGATACGCGCGCGAGGCCGGGGCGTCGCCATCGTAGAAGACGACCGGCATTCCCTTGCGGACGCTCTCCTGAACGGTCTCGTCGTAGGGGACGCTGACGGTCACCGCGTCCGTCGTCCCGAGCGCCGTGGCGATTCCCTCGACGTCGTCGAACGCCCCGTCGCCGGTTCTGGTGAAGACCACCCCGACGACCGGGATCGACAGGCGTTCGACGAGTTCGCCGGTCTTCGAGGCGTCGGTGAGCGACGACAGTTCCGCGGTCGTCACCAGGAGCACGCCGTCCGCCAGACCGATCGAGACGGCGATGTCGTGGCTGAGCCCCGCCCCCACGTCCAGGACGACGAAATCGAACCGCGACCTGAGCGCCGAGACCACGCTCCGCAACGTTGCGGTGTCGGCCTGCGCGAACCCGTCGAGAGCGGTGGAACCAGGGACGATCGTGATCCCTCTGGCCTCGTGGAACGCCGTCTCCAGGGAGGCGTTCCCCGCGAGGACGTCGTGGATGGTCGCGTCGGGGTCGGTCAAGCCGACCGTGGTCCCGAGATTGGCCATCCCGAGGTCCACGTCGACGACGGCCACGTCGAGACCGTCGGCGGCGAGCGCGGCTCCGAGATTCACGGCCGTCGTCGTCTTTCCCACGCCGCCCTTGCCAGAGGCGACTGCCAGGGCGAACCCCTCGTCGTCGTCCGCCATTCGTCCGACTCTTGCCCCCTGCGGTACATAAGTGTGGCTCCCCGGTGTCAGACCGCCAGCAGGGTGTCCACGACGGAGAGCGTCGCGGTGCCGATGACGGCGGTGATCCAGGTGAGCACCACGAAGTGCATGTAGGAGTTGACCTTGTGACCGCCGTCGACCAGTCGGACGATCAGCGAGGACAGGAGTGCGTTGATGAGCACCGTCACGGTGAGCAGGTACTCGATGACGTCGACGTCGTAGACCTCGGTGTGAATGAGCGTGCTGAAGTCGAAGGCCGCCGTCGATCCGAGGTCCACGGTCATTCCAGAGAGCACCTGGACGATGCCGAGTCCGATGAAGAACGCGAATGTCGCCGCCGCAGAGATGCCGTAGATGACGCCGACCAGCGTCATCGTCGCCTGGTCTCGACGCTCGCGCAACTGCAACACCTCGTTCATGTTGTCGCTGATGAGCTCGCCGAGGTGCTTCGGATCGCCGCCCATCTGCCGACCGACGAGGTACATCTCGCTGAACTTCTGGATGAGGTAGGAGTGGGCGTCACCAGTGAAGAACCGCCAGGCGTCCTCCGGGGAGAGACGCATCTTCAGGCGCGTGTAGAGGTCGTCCACGTTCTCGGTCAGCGGCCCGAAGTCCTTCTTCCGCAGGCGCGCGAGGACCTTCGTCGTCGTGGTCTGCTGGGCCGTCTCGCTCGCGCCGAGGGCCCGGATGAAACTGACGTACTCCGCGTCGCGGTCCTTGACGTCTGCCTCCAGTCGACGGGCCACGATGCCCGGGATGATCAGCGGCGTCGTGGGCACTGCAGCGTACATGGGGAGGGGAACCGAATTCGGTCGAATCGGGGTGAGCCCCAGCATCACCGTGACGGTCCCGACGACCAGCAACAGGGCGAGACCGATGCCGGCGGCGGTGGCGAGACGCAAGCGCCGTTCGACGCCGGTCGTCCGGTCGGGCGGGAAGTACCACACCGGGTCCGTCGGCGAGACGACGTAAATGGCGTACAGGAAGCCGATCTGAATGAACGTGTACATGACCACGACCGCGGCGACGGTCATGTTCGGGTTCGTCCCCGAGAGGACCGGCAGGACGGTCGCGAACACGAGCGCGAACGTGACCGAGAGCACCATCGAGAGGTAGAGGTCCTTCATCACCTCGAGGTTCTCCAGCTGGCCCTCGTAGATGGTCGCGTAGTTCTGGATGATGGTCGACTGCTCGCTCACGAGGTAATTCGAGAGGCTCTCGCCGGCGTTGATCGTGTAGGAGAGTCTGTCGAAGAAGTCCGCGACGTGGTCGCTCGGGACCTTCTTCGCGCGCATGCGACACGCGTCGTCGAGACTCTGGTTCCAGGTGTCCACGAGCTGGACGATGCGTCGAGTCTCCTCGGAGAGCGGGCCGTACTCGTCCTCGGTCGCGATCCGGCGGAAGACCTCGACCCGGTCGATGTTGGTCGTCGAGAGGACGGTCATGTGGGTCACGTAGAGGTGGAAGACCTCCTCCATCCGTTTGCGCCGTTGGTCCTGCTGTATCTTCGGGTAAACAAGCGCCGCCACGAGGACGAGGATGCCGAGGAGCGGCATCGGGAGCCGGACCACCATCGGCATGTCCAGCGTGAACGCGGCGACGACGGTGAGGAAGAACGCCATGACCCCCGGCACGACGATGACCGCGACGTACCGCGGGACCGGCATCTCCATGTCCCGGTAGGAGTCGAGGATCGACGCGATCAGATTCGAGAGGTCGACCGTCCCGAAGGAGCCGGTGGAGTCGGTCTCTGCAGCCATCTCAGAAGTCCCGACGGGCCATGGTGAAGGGGAGTCCCTCGACGCCGTCGCGCTGGAAGGCCGCGACGACCTCGTTGAAGTCGTGGTAGTCGATGAGGTCCTCCTGGATGATGCGCTCTACGATCTCCGTCCGGAAGTCCATCTCGTCGTAGATCTCCCGGGTGTCCTCGTAGCCCAGCAGCGTGGCGATCTGCTCCTCGAGGACGTAGGAGTTGTTCCGCCCCTGGAAGACGACCTCGTCCTCGACCGGGTCCCAGTAGAAGGCCTGGCGGGTCACCACGCCGCCCATCTCCTTCGAGTAGCCCTCGATCTCCTGGACGCTCGTCACCCGCCGGAGCACGTCGTCGCCCTGCTTGACGCGGTTCTGGAACAGCGCCACGTCGGCGTTGTCCATGAACGTCTCGGGGACGTTGATCGGGTCGCCGGTGAACCGCTGGATCATCGAGACGATGTCGCTGGCGTGGAACGTCAACATGACCGGGTGTCCCGTCTGTGCGGCCTGGAAGGCCATGCGACCTTCCTCGCCGCGGACCTCGCCCACGACGATGTAGTCAGGACGCGAGCGCAGGGCCGCGGCGACCAGGTCGAACATGTCCACGTCGGCGCTGTTCTCCCCCTGGCCCTCCCGCGTCAACAGTTGCTGCCAGGTGTCGTGCGGCGGGAGGACCTCGGCCGTGTCCTCCGCGGTGTAGATTTTCGAGTCGCGCGGGATGAACGACATGATGGCGTTCAGGGTCGTCGTCTTCCCGGAGGCCGTCTCCCCGACGACGAACACCGTCTGCTCGTTCTCGAGGCAGAGCCAGAGATAGGCGGCGAGCTCGGGCGAGAGCGTCCCCCACTTCGTGATCTGACCCACGGAGAGTGGCACGTCGTCCCCCTGACGGATGGTGAGCGACGGGCCCTTGAGGCTCACGTCGTCGGAGTAGATGATGTTGATGCGAGACCCGTCCGGAAGCGTCGAGTCGACGATCGGGTCGGAGTCGGAGACCGGATCGCCGATGCGTTCGCCGATGTTCCGGAGCCAGTTGTCGAACTCGTCGATGTCGCCGAAATCGACCGTGGTGGGCAAGAGACCGTACGTGCCGTGATCGACGTACGTCTGGTGGGGACCGATGACGTGGACGTCCTCGTTGTAGGGGTCCCGCATCACCGGTTCCAGTGGGCCGAGACCCACGATGTCGCGATTCAATCGGTACCTGATGGTGTCGTACGTCGTCTCGGAGACCGGAATCTTGCCGTACCCCAGGGACTCTTCCACCGCCTCCTGGATGACCGGCAACTTGGCGCGGAAGGCGTTCACTGCCCGTTTCGGTCTGTCCCCGAGGGATCGGACGCCGTCGATGACGCCGCCGGAGGAGATGTCGGCGGAGTCCATGGAGAGCTGGCCCCTCGAGTCCCCGCTCAGTTCGTCGACGACGTCATCGACGCCGAGGGACGCGAGCGATCCAGCGTCGAGCGTCCGGAGACGGTCGAGGAGCGAACCGCCCTCACCGCGTTCGGCGACCCGCACCGTCCGTTCGAGCAGTTCCTCGATCCGGTCGTCGTACTCCGACTCCTCGGTCGGGGCGGGGCGCTTGACGGACTTCTCGAGGATCCGGGTGCGGACGTCGCCGAAGACCGCCTGCTCGGGGCCGGACAGTTCCGGTTCGACGGTGTAGTACTTGGTGTCCTTCCCGACGTCGCCGTAGACGTGACAGAAAATGGGACCACCGACGTTGTAGATGACGTTCGGTTTGTCGGCCTCCCACTCGCTCGATGGCTCCTCGACGAACTCGGGGAACTCGCCCGTGAACTGTTTGAACCGCTGGAGGTACTCGCGCAGGTGAGGGTGCCTGCTCGCGGCCTCACGCAGTTCGTGACCGAGTTCCCGAGTGCCGTGGTCTGCCATGGGTGGTGATTACGCGACGCTCCGACTCTCGATGACGATGCCGGTGCCCGAGCGAACGGAGAAGCCGACGGAGTCGCCGACCTGTTCTCCCATTCCCGCGAACCGGCGGACCTGGATCGACCGGCGCACGTCGTTGCCAACCTCCGCCATCTGCAGTTCCAGGAAGACGTCGGCGATGGACCGGAACGGACCGATCGCCTCCTCGTCGACCGTCGACGGATCGACCGTCAGCACGACGACCTTCCCCTTCGTGACGACGTCCCTGAAGAACGAGATGATCTCCAGGGCGGCCTGGCGTTCCTCGTTCTGACGCACCAGCGCCTCGAAGTTCGGATCGTTCCGGAGGATGGCGTCGAACGTATCGATAATGATGACTTCGGCGTTCCACATCGCATCGGCGTCCATCAACCGTTTCAGCAACTTCTTCCGGTTCGAGTCGCCTGCATTCGCCCCCCTGAGCGCGTTACCGCCCGTATCGACGTCGGCGTGCAAGAAGAGCAGCCGCTCGTCGAGGAGGTGCTCCTCGGCGCCGTAGTCAAGGGAGTACATCTGGTCGATGAACCCCCGAACCGTGAGTTCAGTCGAGAGCAGGGTGACCGGAACGCCCTGCTCGCAGAGGCCGTAGGTGAACCGCTGGCTCAGGGCGCTCTTTCCCGCGCCGTAGTCACCCTCGACGAGGACGATGCTGCCCTGGGGAATCCCGCCCCCGAGTTCCTTGTTGAGGCGGTCGCGCTCTTCGAGACCCAGGGAGTAGAGGCGCTGTTGCTGGCTCATACGCGGAACTCGAGCACCTCCCGGTTGCCGTTGACGACGACGACGGCCCGGTGGTCGCCGTCCGCGAGGCTGACGTCGCTGACGTTGAGGCGGACGACGTTCCCTTCGGTCCACGCGCTGCCGTCCACCACGGTAATCGACGTGTTCGTCCTGAACTTGCCGTCGACCAGGACGTCTACCGTCTCTGGATCCGTACTCAGTGGCTGTGATCCCGTGTTCTTGACAAGCAGGGTGAGCGTGTCGGTGCCCGCGTCGTAGACGCTCCCGCTCGCCGGATCGCTGATGATCTCGACGTCCGTCCGGATCTCGTTGCTGACGTCGACGCTCCGGTCGCCGAGGGCGTCGCTCAACCGACTCACGCCGCTGGTCATCGTCCCCGCCACGCTCGCGGCCACGAGAATGGACGCGATGAACAGGATCAACGTCTCCGAGGAGACGCTCGCCATGTCAGGGGGTCACCTCCGTCGCGGTCACGCCGTTTTCGGTGACGACGCTTACGTGGATCGGTTCCGAGACGTTCCGGTGAATAGAGACCGTCAGGGTCTCGTTCGGGAGCCAGAGGTCCGTCCCGTTCGGTCCCGCCTCGATCGTTCCACCGTCGGTCGTGACGGTCCGGGACGCGAACGTATCGACGTAGGTGCCGTTCAACAACACGTCCGTATCGGTCACCGATAGCGCGGTCGATCCCTCGTTGAGAACGCTCACGTTGACGTAATCCGTCGTCCCCGACGTGTCGTGGGTGACGTTCGTGACGTCGATCGCCGTGTTCTGGCGTGCCAGACTCGACTCCATCTCGACGGACGTCGCGTCCTCGACGCGCTCGTAACCGTTGAACGCGGCGGTGTACATGATCCCGACGCTCACGAACGCCGCGATGAAGACGATGGCCGTCGACGCGCTAACGCTGAATCCCACGTGTCTCCCCTCCCGTTAGTCTGTCACCGAGCGATCGGTCCAGGTGTCCACTCGAGAGATCCTCGATGTACTCGAGGCTCCGCCTGTGCTCTTCCATCCCGAGATCGGTCGGCCCGAACTCGTCGCGGTAGAGGTACTCCGCGTCGGTGATCCCCTGGAGGACCTCGAAACAGTGATCCCGCATCGGCTCGCCGATCCAGTCGATCCGTTCGTAGTAGTTGAGGGCCCGGATGGCGTTCCGGGAGTCGAACTCCGAGACGAGGAAGTCGAGCCACTCCAGGACGACCACGTCTGCCAGGTATCCGTCGGGCGGTGCCCGCAGGTGTGGTTCGCCCTCCGTCGCGGCCGCCGTCGCCGACGTCGCACCGAACTGGAATCCGGTGTCCGCGTCGGCGCCAGTCTCGGTCCCCGTTCCCTCGGTCGCGGACTCCCGCTCGACGTCGCCAGTCGAAGACGCGGACTCCGTCGCTCCCTCCTCCCCCACGGAAGCGGTCGCCGTCACTCCAGCGTCGGCGGCGACCGTCTCGTCGACGTCGATTTCCTCGTCCTGGCCGGCGCTGTTCGTCTCCTCGTCACGGGATTCGTCGTCTTCCGAATCCAGGGTGCCCGTTTCGGGGGCGGTCGATTCGGCGATCGCCGATTCGCCGTCGTCGGCGGGTTCGTCCTCGTCGGCCTCCGCCAGGTCGTCCTCGTGAAAGAGGTCCTCGGGCTCCTCTTCGGTCGCTTCGGGCGAATCGTCGTCCAGGGATTCGTCCTCGTCGAGGGCCGTCTCGAGGTCCTCGGACTCTTCGTCCGCCCACTCGGCGTCGCCCGACTCGTATTCCGCCTTCAGTTCCTCGAACGACGTCCCGCCGCCCGATCCACCGTCGCCAGCGTCCTCCGTCGTGTCCTCCTCCATCGTGGTCTCCGTGGTGTCCTCGTCCTCGAACTCCTCGAACGTGTCGTCGCCGTTCTCGAAGTCCTCCGATTCCTCGAACTCGTCGTCGAAGTCGTCGAACGCGTCGTCGTCGAAGAAGTCCTCCGCCTCGGCGTCGGCGATGTCCGAATCGAGGTCCTCGTCCGATTCGTCGTCTGCGTCCCCCTCGTCGCCGAACAATCCGAAGTCGCCGTCGCTGCCCATGCCTGCCTCAGAACTCACGTCGTCGACGAACGGGTTGACCCCGCGCGTGACCATCTCGTAGATCTCCAGGAGTTTGCGGACGTTCTCCTCGACTTCGTCGACCTTCTCGCTGATCTGTTCGTTCTCGGATCGCACGGTGTTCGCCGTCGAGGAGACGTTCGCGATCTCGCTCTCGAGGTCCTCGATCCGGTTCTCGAGTTCCGTCGTCGACGCGCCTGTGCCGCCCTCGTCCATCTCGTCCATCCCGCCGAAGTCGTCGTCGAAGCCCTCGACGTCGAAGTCGTCGTCCTCATCCATCGCGAACTCGTCGTCCCCGTCTCCCTCCTCGGAGTCGTCGTCCCCCAGCCAACTCGCGAGTCCGACGCCCGCGAGCCCGAGAGAGAAGAATCCAGAGAGGGCCGGGGCGAAGTCGACCAATACCATTGGTAGGGATTGGAGCGTAGGACGTTATTAATCTTCGCCTTAGAGAGACGTCGCCCATCCCCGATTCAGGGGCGGACCCACGGGTTTGTAAGGGATTCCGGTGATACTCAGGCCATAGATGTCAGACGGGCGACGTACACGAGGCTGACGAGGTGGTCGGGCGACTCGAGGTCGCGGACGCCGTCGCTCGGCGCCACCTCCTGGAACGCGCGGACGTGGTCCCGCAGTTCGTCGGCGACGGACTCGCCGATCCACCCGATGGCGGCGTAGTACTCGAGCGCCTCCAGTGTCCTCCGCACGCCCGCCCGCTCAAGCACGTACTCCAGCCACTCGAAGAGCGTGAGTCGGGCGGCGTACGTCTCCGGAATCCGATCGAGGTACGGCCGCTCGAGGTCGGCCGGATCGGCCCCGCTCTCCATCAGCAGGAGTTCCTTCAACTGTTCGTCCGGCACCGCCCCCTCCTCGCCCGACGCCGTCGCCTGGAGTTTGGCCCGCAGGTCGCCGACGTCCCGCTCGTCGAGTTCCTCGCGCGCCGCGCTCCTGAGTTCCTCGGGGTCGTATTCGCGGGGGTTGATCGTCATGGTGGGTCCGGGTGTCGTCGTCCCCACCGAGGCGGCGGTGCTACTTAACTGTTCGAGGGTTGGAAGGCACGGTCGGCCCCGTCTCACCCGTTATCACGACCGGTCGCGGGGTTTTCACGAGTGATAACCCACGCCCCATTTTTATATAGGAGGTCGTGGAAATCG
>JBDGUD010000035.1:0-26330 GCA_042216165.1 Halanaeroarchaeum sp. | reverse complement strand
GCGGCGCCGACCGCGGCAGCGATTCCGCGCCGCGGGGGTTTGAACACGCTTTTAAGCACGGAAATCCCAGTGATTCGTACGCCCTGCGGGGGTCGATGATGCTCCCAGCCCAAGGACCCTCACGGCGGGGGAGCGCAAGCCCATCCGCAGGACACAGGTGAGATACATGCCAGTGTACGTAGACTACGACGTTCCGGCGGACCTCCAGGAGCGAGCGCTCGAGGCACTCGAGGTCGCTCGCGACACGGGCCGCATCAAGAAAGGCACCAACGAAACGACGAAGGCCATCGAGCGAGGCAACGCGGCGCTCGTCCTGATCGCGGAGGACGTCTCCCCCGAGGAGATCGTGATGCACCTCCCCGAACTCGCCGACGAGAAGGGCATCGCGTACGTCTTCATAGAGGCCCAGGACGACCTCGGCAACGCGTCTGGCCTCGAAGTCGGCAGCGCCGCCGCGGCGATCGTCGACGCCGGCGAGGCCGACGACGACGTCGAAGACATCGCCTCGAAGGTCGAGGAACTCCGGTAACTCCCGAATCATGAGTGCGGAAGACCAAGCGGAGGGTTCCACGCCCGCCGAGGTAATCGAGGTCGTCGGGAAGACCGGGATGCACGGCGAGGCGATGCAGGTGAAGTGTCGCATCCAGGAGGGGTCGAACCAGGGTCGCATCATCACGCGCAACGTCCTCGGACCCGTCCGGGTCGGCGACGTGCTCCAGTTGCGCGAAACGGCCCGGGAAGCCGACGCAATCGGAGGCCAATAATGCCACAGACGCGCGAGTGTGACTACTGCGGATCGGACATCGAACCCGGAACGGGCACGATGTACGTCTACAACGACGGCCAGACCGTGTACTTCTGTTCCGCGAAGTGCGAGAAGAACGCAGACCTGGGTCGCGAGCCCCGGGACGTCGAGTGGACCGACGAGGGAGCGGTCGGCGAGCAATGAGCCGCGAGCGCACCTTCGTGATGGTCAAGCCCGACGGCGTCCAGCGCGGACTGATCGGCGAGATCGTCGGTCGTCTCGAGGACCGCGGACTCAAACTGGTCGCGGCCAGGTTCGACCGCCTCGACCGGGACCTCGCCGAGGAACACTACGGCGAGCACGAGGACGAGCCGTTCTTCGACGACCTCGTCTCGTTCATCACGTCGGGCCCCGTCATGGCGATGGTCTGGGAGGGCCAGGACGCGGTCCAGCAGGTCCGCACCATGATGGGCGAGACGGACCCCGCCGAGTCCGAGCCAGGGACGATCCGTGGCGACCTCGGTCTCGACCTCGGCCGCAACGTCATCCACGGTTCCGACACCGAACCGGGCTCCGCCGAGCGCGAGATCGACCTCTTCTTCGACGAGGACGAACTGGTCGAGTACGAGCGCATCGACGAGGCCTGGCTGTACGAGTGACCCGGTAGTCGGAGGGTTTCTTCGAACGCGTCGTCACACCACGGGGTCCAGATCGGAGGGGTCCTGCATCCCCTCTTTGACCCCTCGATGGATCAGGTAGAGGTTCACCGGGTACGCAGCGACGAACCCGAGTGACAGCGAGAAGATCAAACTCGACCAGAACAGCACCTCGCCCATGTGCGCCTCCGCGGCCAGCCAGACGTCCGTGCCGATGGCGACGACCTCCATCACGGTGATGCTCGGGGTCTCGCTGTAGAAGGCGTCCCTCAGCGCCTCCGCGAGGCCGACGCCCTCCTGCAAAAGCGGACCGACGGTGAGCGCGTAGCCGAAGACGTACGCGAAGGTGAACGTCACGACGACGACCGGCCCGGTATCGAGCGCGAGGATGCCGGCCGCGACGGTGATACCGAGGACCTCACCCGCGCCACAGCCCGAGTAGCAGTGGGAGACCGACCGGAATCCCTTCCGCCAGAGCGAGTCGTCGCCGATCTGACGGCGCCCAGAGTACCAGTAGGCGAGGAGACCGAGGGGACCGGAGTAGAGGACGGTGAGGACCCAGACGAACTTCATCAGTGGCGCGACGGCCCGGTTGTTTCGATACAGGTCCCAGAGGACCGTGGGGACCGAGAGGGCGACGAGGATTCCCCAGGCGAGCAACACGCGTGGATCCGTGAGCAGCGATCGGAGCGTCGCTTCCAGAGGCATGCGGGCAGTGCTAGGGGGTTCGGAGGTTTCCTGGCTTGTGGCTAACGAACCGGGGGCGTCGTCCCTGCAAATCTGGCATTCCAAAGCGACCGGGCCAACCACTATGGGACCGGACGAAGAGGACGGCATATGGACTTCGAGGTGATCCAGGGCGACATCGCCAGTCAATCCGCGGACTGTCTCGTGAACGCGGCCGGCACGAGTCTCCAAATGGGGTCGGGAGTCGCGGGAGCCCTGCGACGGGGCGCAGGAGAGGGGATCAACGAGGCGGCCGTCCAGAAGGGACCGATCGACCTCGGGGCCGTCGCGGTGACCGACGCCTTCGATCTCGACGCGGACTACGTGGTCCACGCCGCCGCCATGCCCCACTACGGCGACGGCCAGGCGACCGCAGAGAGCATCCAGGACGCCACCAGAAACGCCCTCGAGAGGGCGGACGAACTGGGGTGCGAGTCGCTTGTCCTGCCAGCGCTGGGGTGTGGGGTCGCGGGCTTCGACCTCGCGGAGGGTGCGCGCATCATCTGCGAGACCGTCCAGGGATACGACCCCACCAGCCTCACCGAGGTCCGGTTCGTCGCGTACAGCGACGGCGAGTACGAGACGGTGCGTCGAGTCGCGGAGGAGGTTCGCCGGGAGGGTGGCGGTCATCGCTAAGTGGGTGTCGACCCAGTCCGGGAACATGGCGCTCAGCGCCCGAACCAGACTGACCGGGACCGTCACGAGGATCGAGCACGGCGACGTGGTGGCCGAAATCACCCTGGAACTCGAGTCGGGGGCGACCGTCGCGGGGACGATCACCGAGACGTCCGTTCGAGAACTCGAACTCGAGACCGGCGACACCGCCACCGCCGTGGTGAAGGCCACCGACGTGATGTTCGAGACCTGAGCGGTCGTCGTGCTGGGACTCCCGTGCGACCCCGGACGCGACGACCTGGACGCCCGCGGCGTCGGTCTCTCGTTCGGTAGGGCCGGTGCCGGAGGAGAGCGAAACGTAAGCGGGCCACCGTTTGGACCGTCGTCACCCCTCCGTCGAACGGTGAGTGGGCGGGAGGACGACGAAAGGCCCACTCCCCTCACACGGAGCGGGCCGATCAGGGAAGCAGTCGAGAAATCGATGGAGTGCGTCCCGTCGATGCGGAGACGATCAGTCCCGCGCGGGAACGTCGATGTCGCCCGCGTCGAGTTCCGCCTCGACCTCGCGGGCGGCCTGGACCATGTTCTCCATCTTCCGGTAGGCGACCTCGCGGGGCAGGAGTTTCAGCCCGCAGTCCGGACTCACCGTGAGGTGCTCGGGTGGGACGATTTCGAACCCGCGAACGATCGCCTCCTTGATCTCCTCGACGGATTCGACCTCCGCGTCGTGGACGTCGACGACGCCCATCGCGAGGTCCTTGGTGAATTCGGGATCGGTGAAGACCTCCACCTGCTCGAAGTCGCCGTTGGCCAGTTCCAGATCGAGTTCGTCGACGGGGAAGTCCAGCATCTCGGGGTAGATCCTGGAGTAGTCCCCATAGCAGACGTGGAGGCCGAGACGGACGTCGTCGGGGACGCCGTCTGCGATGCGCTCCAGGGTCTCGCCGACGATGGCGTGGTCGTCCGGCGTCGTCGCGAGTGCCGGTTCGTCTATCTGGATGTACCTCGCGCCGGCCTCGACCAGTTTCTCGATCTCGAGGTTGACGAGGTCGGCCAGGGCGTTGGCCAGTTCGGCGTCGTCCTCGTAGACCTCGTTGAAACTCCAGGACGCGAGCGTGTAGGGGCCCGTGATCGGGACTTTCACCGGGTGCGTCGCGACGGAACTCGTGAACTCGAACTCGTCGACCAGCCAGGACTCGTCGTACTCGACCTCGTCCACGACCGACGGCTTGTCGAAGTAGTTGTGTCCCCAGACCTTCACCGGGCCGTTGAACTCGTACCCGCAAATCCGGTCGGCGAAGTACTCGACCATCTCGTTGCGCCGCATTTCGCCGTCGACCACGACGTCGAGACCCGAGCGCTCGTGCTCGTCGACGATGAGTCGGGCCGCGTCGTCCTTGGCCTCCTCCCAGGCCGCCTCGCCGAAGTCGGCGTCCGCGTCCTCGAAGAGGTCCCGGGCGCGGTCGTGCCACTTCGGCTTGGGATAGCTGCCCACCACGGTCGTCAGGAGGAAGTGGTCGTGGGGGTGATCGTCGGGCCTGAACTGCTGGCGCGTGTTCGTCATTCCTCGACCCCCCGTTCGGCTGCCGTGGCGAGTGCGTCCAGCTTCTCTTCGAAGCGGTTCACGGGCAGGTAGAACAGTTCGGTGTTGCTCGTCAGGTACACGGTGTCGAAGTCCTGTGCTGGCGGCGTCTGCTGGTCGATCCACTCGACGCGCTCGAGGATGGTCTCGGGCTCCTCCACGAGCGTGTTCTGGCCGTCGACGATGCCGAGGGCGACGTCGTCCTTCGTGCCGTACTCCGCGATGTTCGCGAGCGAGTCCTCGTGGTCCGTGACGAAGTCGTATCCGATCGCGTCGACGTCGGCGTCGAGGAGGTGTGCGTGGACCGTCTCGGTGAGGGAGCCCCAGTAGGTCTGGACGACCACGTCGGCGTCGATGGCGGTCGCGACCGCGTCGATCGCCTCGCTCGCCCGGGCGTCCAGGCCCTCTTCGGGCGGGTCGGTCACGAGCGACGGCTCCAGCACGAAGAGCGTCTCCACGGACGGGAAGGCCTCGACTTCGCCGACCAGGAACTCGGCCATGGCGTCGAGGAACGCGGCTTCGTCACCGTAGTGCTCGTCCGTCGCGAGCGCGGCGAGCGTGTACGGCCCCGGCACGACGGCCTGCAGGTTCTCGGTCAGGTCCGCTGCGGCCTCCAGGTCGGCGGCCATGTCGCCGTCGAAGTCGAGGTCGCCCCGTACGATCGGATCCCGGTAGAAGTTGTTGTTGTCGTAGTATCGGACGATGCCGCCCGTCTCGACGCTGTCGTGGACGGCGAGCGGGTGGGCGAGCATGTCGTCCCACCGGGCCTGCCCCTCTACGATCCGATCCAGGCCGGCCTCCCGCTGTGTTGCAACGAGATCCGCTCGAACCTCGTCGTAAACCTCGACGATCTGTTCGTCCTCGTCCCCGCCGATCAAGTCCCCCTTCTGGTGACCCTTCAGGTCGGAGAGTCGCTCCTTCGCGTCGTCCGGGAGCGGGTAGAGCCCCGGCGTCGTCGCGACCAGTTGCATGTGCACCGGGGTAGGCGAGGGACGCGCTTTAATATTTTCTTTCCCGATTCATTCATCTCGGTAATTACCTCCGGCGGAGACCAGCGCCAGGACGACCAGACGCTCGAACGGAAACGACTCCTCGGCGACGACCCGCGGTTCGAAACCCTCTCGCTCGGCCCGCGCCGTCACCGCGTCGAGGTCGGAGAGCGTGCTCGCGACGAGGAAGACCCGACCGTCCGGGGCGAGGACCCGCCCGACCGTCTCGAGGAAGGGGTCGATGACGGCTCGTCCGGTCTCGCCGCCGGTGAGCGCCGCCTCCATCCAGTCATCGCGCGTGGCGTCGTCGTCGGCCGGGAGGTAGGGTGGATTGAAGGTGACCACGTCGAAGACGTTCGCCCGAAAGGGTTCGACGAGATCGGCCCGCACCGCCTCGATACCGCGCCGCGCCGCGCTGCGACAGGCGTTGGGATTCACGTCAGACCCGACCACGCGGGCGCCCGTCTCCCGCCGGATCCGGTCGGCCACGAATCCGGACCCCGTCCCGACGTCGAGCACGCAGTCCGTCGACGCCACGGCCTCCACAGCCGCCTGTGCGAGCATCAGCGAGTCCTCCGCCGGTTCGTAGAGGTCGGTCTGGACGTCGCGGCGGTCGGCCAGGTCCGTCATGTCAGTTCCTCGTCAAGACGCGCGATTCGGGCGAAGTCGGCCGGCGCGAGCGACTCCGGGCGGCGGGAGCAGAGGTCGTCATCGAGGGCGTCCACGACCGCGTCCGGATCCGCGAGCCCCGAGATGTGGGCTGTGTTGCGAATCGCGTTGCGGAGAGTCTTCCGGCGCTGGGTGAACAGCGCCTTGACGAGTCGCAGGAACGCCTCCTCGTCGGGAACCTCGTACTCGGGGGCTCGCGGCGTGAGCCGTACCACCGCCGATTCGACGGCCGGCTGCGGGTCGAAAGCCTCCGGGGGGACCGGCTCGACGACCTCGACCGAGGCGTAGTGCTGGGCGGCCACGGACAGGCGGCCGTAGTCGTCGGTTCCCGGGGCGGCGGCCATCCGTTCCGCCACCGCTCGCTGGAACATCAGAATCGCCGGCCGGCGCTGCGGGAGTAATCGGAAGGCGATCGGCGTGGAGACGCCGTACGGGAGGTTCGAGATGCAGACGGTGTACTCCGGTAATTCGACCGCGGTGGCGTCCCCCTCGACGACGGTGAGCCGCCCCGCCTCGACGTCGTCGGCGAACTCCCGCTCGAGGAAGGTCACGAAGTCGGGATCGGACTCGATGGCCGTCACCCGGTCGGCGACGGCGAGCAACCTGTCGGTGAGCCCGCCGGACCCCGGTCCGATCTCGAGGACGTGGCTCCGGTCGAAGTCCGCGGCGTACGTCGGAATGCGGTCGAGGACCCGGTCGTCCACGAGAAAGTGCTGGTCCCGGTCGGGGTCGCCCCGGTCGGCCCGGGCGATGAGAGCGTCGGGGTCGCGACGGCCAGACATTACCGGGCGTAGTCTCCGGAGCGTGATACTCCTTACGAGCGCGCGAAAATGCGGTACTTCAGGTCCTCGCCCTCGCGGATCTCCTCGAGGATGCGTTCGACGACGGTGCCCTTCGGGTCGTGGAGGCCGTCGATGCGCCGGTCGAGGTCCTCGAAACTCGAGAACGGCTCGCGCTTGCGCTGGTCGAGGATCGTGTCCCGAAGTTTGTCGCCGATTCCGGGGAGGATGTTGAGCTGGTGGAGGCGCAACGTCACCGGCTGTGCGTCGTTGAAGAAATCCACGAACTGGCGCTCATTGGCCTCGACGATCTCCTCGACGACGTAGTCGAGTTCGGACTTCGCGCCGTCGGTGATGTCGTCGTAGTTCACCTGGCGACCGCGTTCGATCCCCGCCTCGAAGTCCGGCCGGATCGTGACGTGATCGTCGATGGAGATGTCGGCGTCGTCTGCGAGCGCGAGTTCGTAGAGCGTGAACGAGTCTTCGCCGACCGCGTACGCGACCGGGGAGCGGCGGTACTGGGGCTCGTCGGCGTCGCTGCGCCCGTGAGCCAGCACGTCGAGGACGACCGCGTCCTCCCGGTCGTCGCTCCCGGACTCGTCACTGTCGGTCATAGCATGCGCTACGCCGAGCGGCTACTTAATAGATGGCCTCCCCCCGGTCGCTCAGGCGTACTTGGCGACGACGTCGAGAATGTCGTCGAGTTCGTCGCCCGAGAGCGCGTATCGCTCCTGGGCGAAGACGGCCCGGAGTTCGGTGCGGGACTGCGGGAGCAGGTCCGCGATCTTGTACGCCACCGGCTCGTCGATGGTGTCGAGGGCTGCCAGTTCCTCGACGAGATCTGCCGACTCCTCGGGAGACAGGACCGCGAACCGCTGGGTGTGCTCGATCGCGCGCGCGAGTTCGTACCGGAGTTCCCGGTCCTCGTCGGCGGCCCGCTCCGCTTCCACGTCGGAGAGCAGCGCCTTCGCTTCGGAGACCGTGAGGAACTCCTCGTCTACCGTCTCCTTGAAGATGGTCATGGGGTCAGTCGTCCTGGGCGCGGAGGTGTGCGGGTTTCGCGAAGACCGTCTTCTCCTTGCCGCGGTCGGTGATCGAGATCTTGTACGCGCGACCCTGCTGCCCGAGGACCTCCCCCGTCTGACCGTTGAAGCGGGGGTGGAAACGCCCGTCGGGAACGCTCGGGTCGATGTGGAGGTGGACTTTCTGTCCGACGTCGAACTCCTCGACCGACCGCTGTGGCGGAGAGGTCCCGCGCTCTCGCGGATCGTTGGAGAGCTTCTTCCGGGTGCTGTTGAGGGGTCCGTTGGAACTCGGCATAGTCGTAGTACCGCATACCAGCGAGGAAGTTATAAAAGGCACGTTCCACGCCCGCGGATCAGCCCCGGAGGTAGCCCATCGCTTCCTCGTCGGATACCTGCTGGAAGTCGCGGTAGTGTGCCCCGACGGCCCCGAAACCCGCCGGTTCGTCGACGACGACCACCCGGTCGGCCTCGTCGCGCAATTCCTCGATCGTCTCGGACGCGCCGACGGGCACTGCCACGACGACCGCGGCCGCACCCCGATTGCGCACCGCGCGGAGGCAGGCCCGCATGGTCGCGCCGGTGGCGACCCCGTCGTCGACGATCGCGACCCGCTTGCCCGCGACGTCCGTTCCGCCCCGGCCCTTGCGGTAGGTGCGTTCCTTCTCGGCGGCGGTCTCCTTCGCGCGTTCGCGCTCGTCCGCGAGGTAGTCCTCGCCGACGCCGACCCGCCCGATCAGGTCGTCGTTCAGCCAGACGGACCCGTCCGCCGCCGCGGCGCCGATGGCCAGTTCGGGGTTGTGGGGCGCCCCCAGTTTCTTCGCCGCGACGACGTCGAGTGGAACGTCGAGGGCGTCGGCGACCTCCCGTGCGGTCGGGAGTCCACCCCGCGGGACCCCCAGGACCAGATCGACGTCCACGTCCTCCGCCCGGAGTCGATCGGCGAGTTGTCGACCGGCGGACCGTCTGTCGGCGAACATACCTGTCGCTACGACGCCCACGATAACCAATGTGGCGACGGAATTATCGGTGACCGGTCGTGGCCGCGGCGGCCCGTTCGCCGGGATATTCGCCGGCGAGCATCGTCACGTGTTCGTCACAGAGGCGGACCGTCGCGTCGTCTACCTGGTAGGCGACCTCGTTGATGACGTCGCCGTCCGGGGTCCGTCGGGCGGTGGGTCGCCAGACCGGGATGGCGACGTGACCGTCCCGTTCGCAGAGCACGCACCCCTCGCGCCGATCGAAGAAGCCACGCTCGAGGGATCGGCCGAACTCCTCGTGCTCGCACTCCCGACAGATCGCTCCCACGAGGTCGTCCTCGAGGGTGTCGACGACGGCACGATGGTAGCCGGCCTCCCGACCGCAGACGATGCAGTTCATGGTGGAATCCGATCCAGTCTCCCCGTTGGGTGCGACACTTCGAATGTGCCTGGCATAAAGGTGAGTACCGACGTGGAAGTGATCCTCGCGCAGGACATCACACGGTGAAGAGGTGTCCCTCGGTCGGCACCTCGAAGAGGCCGATGCGCGCACCGGCGTCGAGCCACGCGTGCCCGTAGGAGAACGCCGCCAGTGCGTTCACCGGATCGTCGTCGCTGACGAAGTGACGGCCGTCCTCGAGGTACGACCGCGCCATCTCCTCGAACTCCGCTGCGGCCACCCCGAGCGGGCTGTCCGCGGGTGGCCCGCGTTCCGCCGCGTCGAGGGCCTCGGAGAGCAAGCGCTCGTACCGGTCCACCTTCTCTTTGAGGTCTGCTGGCATGCTCGAACACTGCCCCGCCGCGGCCCTAAGCGTTCCCCCGGTCCCGGCACCACGGTCCTCGGGGGACAACGTAATGTGGTGCGTCGCCGTTGTATCACGGTATGACAGCTGATCCTTCGCCCCCGACCGCAGACGGTGGATCCGAGGTCGAACACCGTCGCCTCGTCGTCGCCGGGTCCGGAATCGCGGCCCTCACGGCCGCCATCTACGCCGGTCGCTCCAACAACGAACCGCTGCTCTTCGAGGGCGACGAACCGGGCGGCCAGCTCACGTTGACCACCGCGGTCGACAACTACCCGGGGTTCCCCGACGGGATCAACGGCTCCGAACTCATCCAGCGGATGAAGAAGCAGGCCACGAAGTTCGGCGCGGACATCGAGCACGGCATCGTCGAGTCCGTCGACGACGAGACGCGTCCCTTCACCGTCACGCTCACCAACGGTGACGTCTACACCGCCGACGCGATCATCGCTGCCAGCGGCGCCAGTGCGCGCACGCTCGGCATTCCGGGGGAGGAGGAATTGATGGGCTACGGCGTCTCCACCTGTGCCACCTGCGACGGGGCCTTCTTCCGCGACGAGGACATGATCGTCGTCGGCGGCGGGGACGCCGCGATGGAGGAGGCGACGTTCCTGACGAAGTTCGCCGACACTGTCTACGTGGTCCACCGCCGGGAGAACTTCCGCGCCGAGGACTACTGGATCGACCGCGTCCAGGAGAAGGTCGAGGCCGGCGAGATCGAACTCCTCAGGAACGCAGAGGTGACGGAAATCCACGGGTCGCAAGCGGACGGCGTCGATCACGTGGACCTGGTGCGCCACCCGGCGGGACACCCGACCGACAGGCTGGAGGACCCGGACGCCGCCGACGAGGTCGAACACGTCGAGATGGACGTCGGGGCCGTCTTCCTCGCCATCGGGCACACGCCGAACACGGAGTACCTCGAAGAAACGGGCGTCCAACTGGACGAAGAGGGTTACATCAGGACAGCCGGTGGACGGGGCGGCGGCCAGACGAGGACCGACGTCGAGGGCATCTTCGGGGCCGGCGACGTGGTCGACTTCCACTACCAGCAGGCGGTGACGGCGGCAGGGATGGGGAGCAAGGCCGCCATCGACGCCGACGACTGGCTGGAGACGGCCGACCGGTCCGCCACGACGGGCGGCGAGACGGCAGCGGCGGACGACTGATGGCGGGCCGGAAGGACGGCTCGGAACGATCGACCCCGACGACCCGGGGGCGGTCCGACGGATCGGCGCCGTCCGCGAATGCACAGGTTTCTTACGGGCCATCGCATAGGTCCCGACATGACCGAGAACACGGTTACGATCGCGCTCGAAACCGACGGCGACGCCGACGAAATCGAACTCTCCGCGGACCTTATCGACCTCTTCCGGGAGCAGGACACGGAGACCGACGTCGAGATCGTCGGCGACATGGTCGTCATGGCCTTCGCGGAACGGGTCCACGCCATCCTCCACCACGGCCAGGGTGCCGACGAGGACCTCGAGGCGATCGAGGCCGACGTGATGGATCGGTTCGAGGATCGGTTCGGGATGACGTACGAGGAAGCCACCGGCCACTCCCACTGATCAGTTTCCGATCATCGACCGTGGCCAGGTCGGAACCCCCGGGGTCCGCCGAGTCACCTCGTAGCCGGTCTTGCGCAGGGCGCCCAGCCCGTACTGGCGGAGGCTTCGGCGAATCGGCGTCCGGCCACCGCTGATCGCCGTCGCACCGTCCCGGATGCGATCGACGATCGTCCCCTCGTCGAGCCGTCGGGGGTCGTCGATCTCGCGCTCGAAGACGACCTCCGTGTAGGCACGACCGACGTTCGGCAGGTAGTGGGCGTCGCTCCCCCCGACCTTCGGATAGGCGTTTCGCTCCGCGTACGCGTTCGCCCGCCGATTGCGATACCCGGTGAACAGCATCGAGTTGTAGACCTCGATCGCGTCGGCGTCGGGGAGGCTGGCACGTCGGACCCCGTGGCGACTCCGCTGGAAGGGGTGGGGGACGACGGTCACGCCGCCCATGTCCCAGACCGTCTCGACGGTCTCGTCGATCGGACGACCGGTCGAGGGCACCGTCTCGACGCCGAGCGCGATGAGGTGTCCGTCCGCGGTCGACACCTCGACCCCCGGAATCGCCACGATGCCGTACTCGTGCGCGACGTCGGCGGCGTAGAGGGACTCCTGGATGACGTCGTGGTCGGTGATAGCGACCGCGTCGAGGCCGATCTCCGCCGCGTGCTCGAGGATGAGTTCGACAGGCTCCCGGCCGTCGTAGGATGCCTGCGAGTGGACGTGGGGGTCGATGCGGAGTCGATCGGCCATTTGACGGGGATTGGGACCGGTCCCTCTTAGGACTGTACCTCATCGACCACGTATTCGAGGAGCACCCCGTCGTCGACGCGCTCGACGGACGTCAGCGTCAACGCCGGGAAGTCCTCGGTGAACCCGTCGCCATCGGCCAGCGTGGGGGCGTCGCGCCCGCCGACGATCGTCGACCCGACGTAGACCCGCAGTTCGTCGACGAGGTCCGCCTCGAACAGGGAGAAGATGAGTTCGCCACCGCCCTCCACCATGATGGAGTCGATGCCGTGTCCGGCGAGGGACTCGAAGGCCGTCGGGAGGTCGACCCGCTGCTCGCCCGCGACGACCACCGTCGCACCCGCCGACTCGAGGGACTGGACGTGCTGGTCGGGTTCGGCCTCGCTCACGAGGACGAACGTGTCGGCCCGGTCGTCGAGAATCGCTGCGTCGGGCGGGGTGCGTGCTCGCGAGTCCGCGACGATCCTGGCGGGGTGTGGCGAGGCGCCCCGGTCCGTGCGGTCGGCGACGAGCGCGTCGTCGGAGAGCGTAAGCGATGGATCGTCCGCGAGTACGGTCCCCACCCCGACCATGACCGCGTCGACCGTGGACCGGAGGCGGTCGACGCGCGCGAAGTCCGTCGGCCCGCTTATCTCGAGTTGTTCGCGCTCCCGGGACGCGAGTTTTCCGTCGACGCTCACCGCGGCGTTCACCACGACGTCCATGCACCGCGCTTCCGGTGGCCCGACAATACCCGTTTCGGAGGGCGCCGAGGCACTGTTCAGATACGGGGACGACCAGGCCGGGATCGGCCGACCACGCAGCCGCCACCTGGCGGATCGAACGGGCGAGGCGGGGTCGGCATACTGTCGACGGTACCATCGTCTGCGTATCTGAACACCGCCGGCGCCGACGCCCACGAACCTTTTAGGGGGCGTCCGCGAAGGACACACCGATGGAACTCGAATCCCATGCCGAGGAGCTCGCCTCCGACCTCGGCATCGACAAAGCGGAGGTCATCGACGACCTGGAGAACCTGGTGGCGTACAGCGTACCGGTGGACGAGGCAAAACAGAGCCTCCGGCGGAAGTACGGCGACGGTAGCGACGACGCGGGCGCACCCACGGCGACGAAGGTGGCGAACGTCTCCCCCGACGCGGGGTCCGCGACGGTGACGGTTCGGGTCCTGACCGTCGGGAAGCGACGGATCCGCTACCAGGACGAGGACCACGTCATCCGCGAGGGGGAGGTCGCCGACGAAACCGGGCGGATCGCCTACACCGCCTGGGACGACTTCGACGTCGAGCCGGGCGATACGGTGACGGTCGGGAACGCCTCCGTCAGGGAGTGGGACGGAGAGCCCGAACTCAACGTCGGCGAGAACACCTCCGTCGAGACGGTGACGGAGAGCGTCGAGGTGGACCTCGAGGTCGGGGGCGAATCCCGACTCGCCGACCTCTCGCCGGGCGATCGCGGTCGGACGGTCGAGGTCGAGGTCGTGGATGTCGAGTCGCGAACGATCGACGGTCGCGACGGCGAGACCGACATTCTCTCGGGGGTGCTGGCCGACGGGAGCGGCAGACTCCCGTTCACGGACTGGGATCCACACGACGCGGTCGAGGAGGGCGCGACCCTCCGTCTCGAGGACGTCTACGTCCGCGAGTTCCGGGGCGTGCCCTCGGTCAACGTCTCCGAGTTCACCACCGTCTCGCCCCTCGAGGAATCGATCGACGTCGGGGGTCCCACCGAGGTCTCGATCCGCGAGGCGGTCGGCCGGGGCGGAGTCTACGACGTCCGGCTCACCGGGAACGTGATCGAGATACGCGAGGGTTCCGGCCTCATCCAGCGCTGCCCGGAGTGTGGCCGCGTCGTCCAGAAGGGCCAGTGTCGAACCCACGGCGAGGTCGAGGGCGTCGACGACCTGCGGGTCAAGGCGATCCTCGACGACGGCACGGGGACGGTGACGGTCGTCCTCGACGACGACATCACGGAGGCCGTCTACGGTGGCGACGTCGACGACGCCCGCGAGCAGGCCCGCGACGCGATGGACCAGTCGGTCGTCGCCGAGACCATCGCGGACCGGATCGTCGGGCGGGAGTACCGCGTCAGGGGACACCTCTCGGTGGACGAGTACGGTGCCAATCTCGAGGCGACCGCGTTCGATCGCGCCGACGACGATCCGGCCGAGCGGGCCGCGGCATTCCTCGCGGAGGTGGGGAAATGAGCGCAGAACGGCCGAGCCGTGAGGTCGCCTACCGACTCTTCGCGACCGAGTTCGAGGACGCGGACTACTCCTTCGCCGAGAGCGACGAGGAGCGCGCTCCCAACTACGTGGTGACGCCCGGCGGCGCCAGGATCAACCGCGTCTTCGTCGTCGGCGTGCTGACGGAGGTCGAGGCCGTGAGCGACGACGTCGTGCGTGCACGGATCGTCGATCCCACCGGCGCGTTCGTGGTCTACGCCGGCCAGTACCAGCCCGACGCACTGGCCTTCTTCGAGCGGGCCGAGCCCCCGCTGTTCGTCGCGGTGACCGGCAAGGCGCGGACCTTCCAGCCGGAGGGGTCCGATCGCGTCTTCACCTCGATCCGACCCGAGAGCGTGAACGAGGTCACGGCCGAGACGCGGGACCGCTGGGTCGTCCAGACGGCCGAGCACACCCTCGACCGGATCGAGACGTTCGCCGCCGCGCTGGACCGGCCGGAACGCGGCGACGACCTGACGGACGTGCTCGCGGCGAGCCGCCTGCCACCGGGTCTCGCGTCGGGCATCCCGCGCGCCATCGATCACTACGGGACCACGACCGGATACCTCGCGGCCCTCCGCGACACGGCACTCGACGCCGCTCGCGTGGTCGCGAACGAGATCGAGGAGGTCGAGCGGCGCGACGTCGCGCCCGACGAGGGAGACGGAGCCACGCTCGACGTCGCGACCCCACTCCCGGAGAGCCCGTTCGCCACCGACGTGCCCGACGAGACGGACGTCCCCCCGACCGGGGAGCCGACCCCGGACGCCACGGAGGGGGCTGCGGACGCGGAGACGGGCGAAGAGGAGGAAGCCGTGACGGCCGATGCGGGAACGACGGACGCGGACGAACGGAACTCCGAACCGGAACCCGACGCGGAACCGTCCGTTTCGGCGGTCGAACCGGGGGAGGGAGACGCCGACGCCGGGGAGACCGACGAGATGTACGAGCTGTCCGAGGAGGAGCGCGAGGAGGTCAAAGACGAGTTCGGTGTCGACTTCGAGACCGGCAACGAAGTCGAGGCCCCCGGGGAGGCCGACATCGACGCGCCAGGTCCGGACGACGACGTCGACGCGCCAGGTCCGAATGGCGAGACCGGCGAACCGGACGAGTCCGGGACGTCGATCGACGAGCCCGGCGGCGATCGTGACCAGCCAGGGGTCGAGTCGGAAGAGGAAGAGGAACCGGAGGGGGCGACCGGAGCGGACGACACGGCGGCAGCCTCCCCCGCGGAGGACCTGGACCTGGAGACGGTCGTCGTCGAGACGATGGACGAACTCGACGATGGCGACGGTGCGCCTCGCGACGCGATCGTCGAGACGGTGCGGGACGAACACGGGGTCGAGGCGGAGGCCGTCGAGGACGCGATCCAGGACGCCCTCATGGGCGGTCGCTGTTACGAGTCCGGCGACGACCGGTTCACGTCCATCTGATGGCGCGGGTCGATCCGATTCGCGACGAGGCCGCGGCCGCTGCCGACCTGGGCGACGAGACCGCGCTGGTCATCGCGGACTACCACGCGGGCATCGAGGCGTCGTTGCGTCGAGACGGCGTCGAGGTCGAGAGCCGCGCGGATCGCCGTCGCGAACGTGTCCGCGATCTGATCGACCGGGTCGACGCCGACCGCGTGGTCTTCCTCGGCGACCTCGGCAACCACATCGGGGAGCCATCGGGCGCGGAACTGGAGGAACTCGTGGACCTCGAACACGATCTCCGGAGCGTCGAGGTCACGCTCGTCCCGGGGAACCACGACGGTCGTCTGGGCGACGTCCTCGACGTCGACGTCGTCGAGGGGGACGGGACCCTGATCGGCGACGTCGGGTTCGCCCACGGGCACTCCTGGCCGAACGACCGGGTGCTCGGAGCGGACGTCCTGGCGGTGGGACACGAACACCCGACGGTCCGACTGGCGGACGAGGTCGGCGGGAGTCGCATCGAGCGTGTCTGGCTCCGTGGGGCCCTCGTCCCGGGGGCGTTCGCGGATCGTACCGACGAGGAGACCAGGGCTGCAATCGAGGGCGATCTGGTGGTCTTCCCCGCCTTCAACGACCTGGTCGGCGGCACGTGGGTCAACGTTGAGGAACAGGAGTTCCTGTCGCCGTTCCTCCCCGACGCATCGCCGGACGCCGAGGCGTACCTCCTGGACGGCACGCGACTGGGCCCATTCTGGAGCGTCTGAACGGGGACGGCCCCGATTCTCGCGGAGCAACGGGCTTAACCGCCCCTCCCGGCTACTAGGTCGGCGATGAGCGGGCAGGCCGCCGACGACGCCTTCGCCCACCTCGGGCCCCGGGTGCGCGAGGCGCTCTCGGAGCGTGGCTTCGCCGTGCCCACGGAGCCACAGCGCCGGGCGATACCGCCGATCGCGGACGGGCGGGACGCGCTGGTGGTCGCCCCGACGGGGACCGGGAAGACGGAGACGGCGATGTTGCCCATCTTCGACGCCCTCGTCGCGTCCCGACCCGAGGGATTCGGCGCGCTCTACGTCACCCCGCTGCGCGCCCTCAACCGCGACATGCGCGAACGCCTGGAATGGTGGGGCGAGGTCCTCGACCTCTCGATCGACGTCAGGCACGGCGACACGTCCGACTACCGGCGACAGCGACAGGCGGAAGACCCCCCGGACGTGCTGGTGACGACCCCCGAGACGCTCCAGGCGATGCTCACGGGGTCGAAACTGCGGGAGGGCCTCGAGTCCGTCGAGCACGTGGTCGTGGACGAGGTCCACGAGCTGGCCGCCTCGAAGCGCGGTGCCCAGCTCACCGTCGGACTTGAGCGATTGCGCGAGGTCGCCGGCCCGTTCCAGCGCGTGGGGCTCTCCGCGACCGTCGGCGATCCCGAGGAGGTCGGGAAGTTCCTGACCGGCGACCGCGGGGCCGCGATCGTCGAGGTGGACGTCACGAGCGAGGTCGATTTCCGGGTGTACGAGCCGACCGTCGAGGACGAGGACGAACGACTGGCCACCGAACTGATGACGACGGAGCGAATCGCGAGCCACGTCAGGGCCATCCGGGACATCGTCGCGGACCACGATTCGACGTTGATCTTCGTGAACACCCGGCAGACCGCGGAGGCGCTCGGCTCGCGGTTCAAGGCGATCGGGGCGAACGTGGGCGTCCACCACGGCTCGCTCTCGAAGGAGGCGCGCATCGAGGTCGAAGACCAGTTCAAGGCGGGCGACCTCGACGCGTTGCTCTGCACCTCCTCGATGGAACTGGGGATCGACGTCGGACGCATCGACCACGTCGTCCAGTATGCCAGCCCGCGGGAGGTCGCCCGTCTGCTCCAGCGGGTCGGACGGGCGGGCCACCGACGGGACGAGGTGTCCCGGGGGACCATCGTCACCGGCCACCCGGACGACACCGTCGAGGCCCTGGCGATCGCCCGGCGAGCCTTCGACGGGGAGGTCGAGAACGCGAACATCCATCACGGCAGCCTCGACGTCGTCGCGAACCAGATCGTCGGGCTGGTCATGGACGAGGGACAGATCGCTGCCAGACGGGCCTACGAGATCCTCACGCGAGCCTACCCGTTCCGCGACCTCGACGAGGAGACGTTCAAGGAGGTCGCCAGGGAGGTGAATCGCAATCGGCTCTGCTACCTCGACGAGGAGTCCGACCGCCTGCAGAAGTCGGGCAACACCTGGCAGTACTACTACGCCAACCTCTCGATGATCCCCGACGAGGAGACCTACGAGGTCTACGACATCGCGACGGGCAACCAGATCGGAACCCTCGACGAGCGCTTCGTCGTCAACTTCGCCGAACCGGGAGCGACCTTCGTCCAGCGGGGCGAGATGTGGCGGATCGCCGAGGTCGACGAGGAGGACGGACGCGTCGAGGTCTCCCCGATCGAGGACCCGTCGGGCGAGGTTCCCTCCTGGGTCGGCCAGGAGATCCCCGTCCCCTACGAGGTCGCCCAGGAGGTCGGCGAGATGCGGGGCGTCGCGGCTCCGCAGTTCGCGTCCGGGGCCGACGACGCGGGGGTCGGACGGCAGTTCGCCACGCGGTACCCCGCGGGCGACGAAACGGCCGCGGCGGCCGTGGAGACGATCGGCAGGCACGTCGAGAGCGGCGCCCCCGTGCCCAGCGACGACGAGATCGTGGTCGAGTCGCAGGGTCGGGAGATCGTCGTGAACGCCTGTTTCGGGCACAAGACGAACGAGACGCTCGGGCGGCTCCTCGCGGCGTTGATCGGACAGCGAACGGGATCCTCGGTCGGACTGGACGTCGATCCGTACCGCATCGAACTGGAGGTCCCGTCGGGCATCTCCGCGACGGACGTCAGGGAGGTCCTGACGGAGACCGACCCGGACCACGTCGGACCACTGCTCGAGTTGAGTCTCAAACACTCTGAATCGCTGAAGTTCACGCTCTCGCAGGTCGCCGCGAAGTTCGGGGCGCTCAAGCGCTGGCGCGGGAGCGGGAACGTCTCGCTCGACCGGGTGATGGCGGCACTCGAGGACACGCCGATGTACGAGGAGGCGGTCCGCGAGGTGTTCCACGAGGACCTCGACGTCGATCGCGCGGCCGAGGTTCTCGCGCGGATCCAGCGCGGGGACCTCGCGGTCGAGGTCAACGGCGGTCGAACGCCCATCGGCACCTCCGGGCGGTCGAGCGGCCAGGAGTTGCTCACCCTGGAGAACGCCGACGCGAGCGTGGTCCAGACGGTACGCGATCGCATCCAGGACGACCGCGTGAAGCTCTTCTGCGTGCACTGCCGGGACTGGGAGCACGAGACGAAGGTCAGCAGGGTTGCCGATCAACCGCAGTGCTCGCGCTGCGAGTCGACGCGCGTGGCCGCCCTCAGCCCCTGGGCGGACGAGGTCGTCACCGCCGTCCGCGCGGACGAGAAGGACGACGAACAGGAACACCTGACCGAGCGAGCCGTCCGCAACGCGAACATCGTCCAGAGCCACGGGAAGAAGGCCGTCATCGCGCTCGCCGCCCGCGGCGTCGGACCCCAGAACGCCGCCAGGATCATCAACCGCCACCGCGAGGACGAGGACGACTTCTACCGCGACATCCTCGAGCGCGAGCGAGAGTACGCCCGAACGAAGGCGTTCTGGTGAGATCCCTACCCCGATCGGAGAGTGGCACTCTGGTGAGATCCCTACCCCGATCGGAGCGAGGTCCCATCAACCCCGGCCCACTCTCTCGAACTCAGTCCACGTCTTCGCGCAGGTGCTCGACCTGGGCCTCCAGTCGCCCGATCTTGCGCTCGATTCTGTCCAGTCGCTCGTCCACGCTTCCCCCGGACCGGACGCGGAGCAGGAAGTACCCGAGGCCACCCAGGAACGCTGCGATGGCGACGAGATAGAACAGGAGGACGAGCCCGAGGACGATCAGTTCGGGACCACCGGGGAGGAACGCGAGGATCATACCGAGGGTGTCGTGCCGCCCCGGGATAACCATTCGGCCTGGAGGATGGTCGGATTTATCAGTGAAGACCGGGCCACGTGGCGGTATGTACTGAACGTCGTGACGGGTCGGTCCGCGGTCGTGCGAGACACCGGTCCGTCGAGGGAAGCGTCTCGCCAGTTCGCTATACGCTCCCGTCGACGAGGGCCAGGAGGCGCTCTCTGAGGTCCTCGGGCGTCTCCACCACCTCGTCGGCCGGGGAGTAATCGATCCCGTCGTGAGCGTGTGCGCCGTACGCGACGGTGTACGCGCCAGCGGCCGCAGCGGCCGCGACGCCGTTCTCCGAATCCTCAACGACGACCATCGCCGCTGGATCGACGTGCAGCCGTTCGGCCATCGTCTCGTAGATGTCCGGTTCGGGCTTGCCCGGGGCGTCGAGCGACGCGGCACTGAGCACCTCGTCGAAACGGCCCTCGAGGTCGTGGGAGTCGAAGACGATGTCGATCCACCGCGGGTACGAGGAGGTGCAGACACCGACGGGCACGTTCCGGGAGCGGAGGTCGTCGAGGAGCGCGTGGAACTCCGGCAGGAGGTCCGCCCGTTCGTAGACACGGGCCGCCCGCTCGTCGAAGCGATCGAAGTACTCCTCCGGTCCGAGACGCATGTCGTACTCCGCCGAGAGCATCTCGTACTGGTCGTGGACGTTGATCCCGGTGATGTCGAGGGGGTCCACGTCGTGGCCCTCGGGCAGCGCTTCGTCGAGGATAGCGCGCTCCTCCTCGATCCAGTAGGATTCCGTGTCGACGATGACTCCGTCCATGTCGAAGACGACCGCGTCGACCATGGCATCGATTCCCGACGAGCGACCCTGTACCTGTCGCTTGCAGCGGCGTTTATGTTGGAGGGGGAACAACTCTCGGACATGGCTCCGCCCCCAGCGCCCGGGCGAGTACGGGGAGCGATCGACCGCCTCAACGAGCGGGTCGCCGAGGTCCCGGTGGACCTGCTCGACCAGCACGACGAGTACGTCCTCGAGGCCGACCTGCCGGGATACCGGACCCAGGACATCGACGTGACCGTGCGGCCGCGGATGGTTCGCATCACCGTCACGCCCGAGCGGTCGGGCCCCGGTGGCGTCCGCACCTCCGAGGACCGCGGCTACCGAAAGCGCCTCGTGCGCCTCCCCGAGCCCGTCGAGGCCCAGAGCGCGTCGGCGTCGTACCACAACGGCGTCCTCCGCGTGACCGTCGAGAAGGCCGGTTCCGCCGCGTCGACCGACGTCCCTATCGAGTGACGCCGTCCGTCATCCCGTCCAGTGCCGACCGGAAGTGCGTCTCTTCGATAACGACGCTCTCGCCGGACTCCCCGGGGGCAGTCGCCACCTCCCGTATCGCGCCCATGGACGCCCGACGGACCAGCGCTTCGATGTCCGCGCCCGTCGCGTGAGACAGGTCGGCGGCGATGGCCGCGAGGTCGACGTCGTCGGCGATCGGCTTCTCCGCGGTGTGGACCTCGAGGATGGCCAGCCGTTCGTCCTCGTCCGGTTCCGGCACGTAGACGTGTTCCTCCAGCCGCCCCGGTCTGAGGAGGGCCGGGTCGAGGGCGTCCTTGCGGTTCGTGGCGGCGAGTACCACCAGGTTGGGATCCGCCGCCGCGTCGTCGAGCGCCGAGAGCAACTGCGATACCACCCGCTCACCCACGTCGTTCCGATCGGCACCTCGCGTTCCGGCGATGGCGTCGATCTCGTCGAAGAAGACGATCGCTGGTGCGGCCTGTCGGGCCCGATCGAAGACGTCCCGGACCGCCCGTTCGGACTCGCCCACGTACCGGTCGAGGATCTCGGGGCCGGCGACCCGGATGAAGTTCACGCCGCTCTCGTTCGCGATCGCTCGCGCGAGCATCGTCTTCCCCGTGCCGGGTGGCCCGTGGAGTAACACCCCAGTCGGGGGATCGGTCGCCGCGGCCTCGAAGAGGTCGGAATGGGTGAGGGGCCACTCCACCGTCTCGCGAAGCGTCCGTTTCGCGTCCGACAGACCACCGACGTCGTCGAAGGAGGTGTCGGGCAGTTCGGCGACGTACTCGCGCATCGCCGACGGCTCGACCCGCGAGAGTGCACGCTCGAGGTCCCTCCCGGTGACGACCAGGTCACCGGAGTCCTCCCGATATCTGCCGAGGGCGGTCATCGCCGCCTCCGCGACGAGAGCGCGGAGGTCGGCACCCACGAAGCCGTGGGCCCGCTCCGCGATCCGGTCGAGGTCGACGTCGTCAGCCGTGGGCGTCCCCCGTACGTGGACGTCGAGGATCTCGCGCCGGCCACGGGCGTCGGGGACGCCGATCTCGACCTCGCGATCGAAGCGGCCGGGTCGCCTGAGTGCCGGGTCGATGGCGTCCACGCGGTTGGTCGCGCCGATGACGACCACCTCCCCCCGCGACTCGATCCCGTCGAGCGACGAGAGCAACTGGGCGACGACCCGACTCTCCATGTCGCCGCCCTCCTCGCGCGACGGTGCCACGGCGTCGATTTCGTCGAAGAAGACGATGCTCGGCGCGTTCGCCTCGGCGTCCTCGAATATCTGCCGGAGCCGTTCTTCGGATTCGCCCTTGTACTTGCGGACGATTTCCGGCCCCGAGACGTGCACGAAGTGGGCGTCGGCCTCGTTCGCGACGGCGCGCGCGATCAGCGTCTTCCCCGTCCCCGGCGGACCGTACATCAACACCCCCTTCGGCGGTTCGATACCGAGACGTCGGAACAGGCCCGGTTCGGCGAGCGGGAGTTCGACGAGTTCTCGAACCTGTTCGAGTTCGTCGTCGAGGCCACCGACGTCCTCGTACGTGACGCCAACGCCGGCAGAACGGGCGGACTCGGCGTCGGCGGCCGATCCCACCTCGACGACTGTCGAGTCGGTCACCCTGACCGGTCCCGCGGGTTCGGTCGTCACGACTTCGAACTCGCCGACGTCGCCGAGTCCGTCGATCTTGACGCGTTCGCCGCCGGACACCGGTCGGTCGAGGAGTGCACGTTCGATCACTGGCTCGACCGCTGCCTCCTCGCGACCCAGCGACACGGTCGGTGCCACGACGATCCGGTCCGCGGGGTCTGCCGTGACCGGGTCGATTCGCGCGACGTCGCCGACGGAGAGCCCCGCGTTCGCCCGCACCTGACCGTCCGCCCGGAACTCGTCGGCGGCCAGATCGTCCCGGCCCGGCCAGACCGTCGCCACCGTCTCCCCCTGGCCCGCCACGCGAACCGTCTCGCCGCTGAGGACCCCGAGGTCGCGCATCAGCGATCGGGAGAGCCGGACGGTCCCCCGCCCCGCGTCCCGGGGGTTCGCGTCGCGGACCCGCGCCTCGCGGCTCCGGTCCTCGTCCATGGGGGAGGGTAGGGACCGGACTGGAAAAGGGTGCCGGGGCAACGCCTATACTCACGGCGAGACGACCGATGGACATGGTCGAGGAAACCGAGCGGGATGGGATGACCTGGTACAGGTGCGAGCGCTGTGGACTGATGTTCGACGACCGCGAGGAGGCCCGACAGCACGAGCAGAACTGCGACGCCGAGGAACCCTCGTACCTCCAGTAGTCAACCGTCAGCCGCGACGAGTTCGAACATCCGTTCGCCCAACTCGTCCTCCTCGAACACGAACACCCGACCGCCGACCGCGTCCGGGTCCGCATCGACTTCGACCGCGAGTCCGTCCATCCGGACGACGACCCCCGGGAACAGTTCCTCGCGCTCACCCGACTCGAGGACGACGCGACCGACGCCGGTCGATTCGAGGATGTCGGCCTCCGTCTTCAGTTCGTTCACGTACGTCAGAATCCCCTCGGAACCCCCCTCGTCGGTCACGAGGACCTGGACGTCCTTGCCAGGCCGCGTTCTGAGCGTGCCCTCGACCTTCTCCGGGACGCCGTTGTAGAACACCTGCCGACCGTCCAGGTAGGTCACGTAGATCCCCTCCTCGGCGAGTTCCACGCCGAGGGTGTCCGGTGGGACGTCTGTGCGAAGGCTCATCGGTCCGTCCTTTCGGGCCGGTCCCCAAAAGCCCGCCGTTCCCACGCACTCGCCACGACCGCCCCACCGTTGCCACGCACTTGCCACGACCGCCAGGGGTAAGTGCCGAGTTGTGGAATGACCCACATGGACGGTCGTGCGGAGGCGCCAGCGGCGGGGACGGTCCTCAACGCGCTCGCCACGGGGACGGGATCGGCGTTCGCCATCGACGAGTACGTGCGCGCGCAGGTGGTCCTCGAGGGCGAGTCGTTCGTCGGCACGGTCGCGGGCGACCCGGACGCGGACACGCGCCTGATCGAACGGGCCGTCGAGGTCGTGCTCGACGAATTGGGCGCCGAAGCGGCGGGCGCACGGATCGAGACCGAGTCGAGCGTCCCGATGGCGTCCGGTCTCAAGAGCTCCAGCGCGGCGGCCAACGCGGCCGTCCTCGCGACGCTGGACGCCCTCGACGCTGTCGAAGACGTCACCCGCGAATACGCCGCGTTGCTCGGGGTCCAGGCCGCCCGTGACGTCGGCGTCACCGTCACGGGGGCCTACGACGACGCCAGCGCGAGCATGCTGGGCGGCCTGACGATCACCGACAACGACGCCGACGCCCTCCTCGTCCGGGACGAGGTCGTCTGGGACGTCCTGATCTGGACGCCGCCCGAGCGGGCCTACAGCGCCGAGGCCGACGTGGAGCGCTGTCGCAGGATAGCCCCGATGGCGGACCTGGTGCGCGAACTGGCGCTGGCCGGCCGGTACCGGACGGCGATGACGGTCAACGGCTTCGCCTTCGCCGCGGCGCTGGACCGGCCGGCGGACCCGATGGTCGAGGCGCTTCCCGCCGCCGGCGGCGTCTCGCTCTCGGGGACCGGCCCGAGTTACGTCGCCGTCGGCGAGGAAGCGGCGCTCGAGACCGTCGCAGACGCGTGGGGCGATCGGCCGGGGACCACCATCCACACGACCACGCAGACAGAGGGGGCACGAACGCTATGACCGAGGATTCGAACGGGAACGCACCGGAGAACCGATCGCTGGAAACCCTGCGCGAGGAGATACGGGAGATCGACCGCGACATCGTCGAACTCATCGCCAGGCGCACCTACGTGGCCGAGGCAATCGCCGACGTGAAGGCGGAGCGAGACCTGGCGACCACCGACGAGGAACAGGAGCAGGCGGTCATGGACCGGGCAGGGGAGAACGCGAAGCGCTTCGACGTGGACTCCAACCTCGTGAAGGCGATATTTCGGCTCCTGATCGAGTTGAACAAGATCGAACAGCGCGAGAGTCGGTGACCGACCCGACGATTTAATCCCGATCCCGCCGACGCCACGGTATGGACGACCGCGTGGCCATCGTCACGGCGGCGGGCCGGGGAATCGGCGAGGCGATCGCTCGTCGGGTGACCGAGGACGGTTTCAGGCCGGTGTTGCTCTCGAAATCGGGAGCAGCCGTCGACGTCGCCCGGGACCTCGGTGGCGTCGGATTCGAGGGATCGGTCACGGATCCCGACGACCTCGCGGCCCTAGTCGAGGCGGCGACCGAACGGTACGGGCGGATCGACGCGGTGGTGAACAACACCGGTCACCCCCCGACCGGCGACCTGCTCGACATCGACGACGAGGACTGGCACGAGGGGCTCGACCTCGTCCTGTTGAACGTCGTCCGGATGGCCCGACTGGTCACACCGGTCATGCGCGAGCAGGGCGGCGGGGCCATCGTCAACGTCTCGACGTTCTCCGCGTTCGAGCCGAGCGCCGAGTTCCCGGTCTCCTCGGTGCTGCGAGCGGGTCTCGGCAGCTTCACGAAACTCTACGCCGACCGGTTCGCCGCCGACGGCATCAGGATGAACGCGGTCCTCCCGGGCTTCGTTGACACCTACGAGGTGGACCGCGAGACGCGCGACCGGATCCCGATGGGCCGACCGGCGAGTCGCGGGGAAATCGCCGACGTCGTGGCGTTTCTCCTCTCGTCCGACGCGAGCTACCTGACCGGGCAGAACGTCCGCGTCGACGGGGGTCTGACGGGATCGGTTTGAGGCGGCGACGGCGACGATTCCGCGTCAGAATCGCGCCGCGAGCGAGTCGAGGGCGTCGTGACGCTCCGTCGTGTGTGGGACCGTGAGTGGGGAGACGCTCACCGACCCCTCGACGACGGTGCGTCTGTCGGTCTCCGGCGGTTCGTCGAGGCCGCCCTCCTCCATGCGCTGCCACATGTTGTCGTGGAGGGTGATCTGTTCGCCCTCGCGGGTGGCGCTCATGTCGTAGGCGGCGGAGGGGCGGGTGATCGCCATGTCGGTGCGGCCGTTCTCCGGTGCCGGTGCGTTGACGTTGAGGTAGTCGACGCTGTCGAAGACGTCCTCCTCGAGCGCGTGATCCACCAGGAAGGCCGTCGCGCGCACCGCCTCGCGGTACTCGTCGGCGTTCGTCTCCCGCTTCCAGCGGTCGCCAGGGAGGTAAAGCGAGGTGGCGATCGCCGGAACGCCGAAGTAGGCCGCCTCGACCGCCGCACCGACGGTTCCTGAGCGGCCGAGGACGTACATTCCGAGATTGGCGCCTTTGTTGATGCCGGAGACGACGACGTCGGGGTCGGGAGCGAGCGCCTCGACGCCGGCGACCACGCAGTCGACGGGCGTCCCCTCGATGGCGTAACCGAGTTCGTGCTCCCGTACGGTCACCTCGGCGGAACTCGCCCGCCCCATCGCGCTCCGATTGTCGGCGGGGGCGACGACCGTCACGTTCCCGACGTCCCAGAGTCCGTTCGCGAGGGCCTGAAGCCCTGGGCTGTCGATCCCGTCGTCGTTCGTCAGCAGAATGTCCGGAGACCCCATCGTCAGTGGCTGGGCGGTCGGCCCGCAAAAAGCCACCGCCACGATCAGAC
>JBDGUD010000001.1:182-26981 GCA_042216165.1 Halanaeroarchaeum sp. | reverse complement strand
TCCAGCGGACGATGATGCAGTTGCTCTCCGAGATGGACGGCTTCGACGAGCGCGGGGAGGTCCGGATCATGGCCGCCACCAATCGCTTCGACATGCTCGACCGCGCCATCCTCAGGCCGGGGCGCTTCGACCGTCTCATCGAGGTGCCCGACCCGGACGTCTCCGCCCGCGAGGAGATCCTCCGCATCCACACCGCGGACATGACCCTCGCCGAGGAGATCGACTTCGAGCGGCTGGCCCGCCGGACGGAGTCGTTCAACGGCGCCCAGCTGCGGAGCCTCGCGACCGAGGCCGGCATGTACGCCATCCGGGACGACCGCGCCGCGGTGCGGATGAGCGACTTCGCCGCCGCCCGCGAGAAACTGGAAGCCGAAGCCGACGCCGGGACACCGGGCTACACCACCTACATCCAGTAATCGACACGTCTTTTCGCCGCGGGCGCGTTCGCTCGACCGATGGGTACGATTCGCGTCGTCTGGGGCACCGGCCGGGGGCCCACCGCGACCGCGGCCTACGACGACGCGCTCGCCGACGCCAACGTCCACAATTACAACCTGGTCACCGTCTCGTCGGTCGTCCCCGCCGACGCGACGGTCGAGCGGGTCGGGACGGCGCCCTCCCTCGGCCCGGCCGGCAACCGGGTGACGGTCGTCGAGGCCCACGCGAACGCTGCGGGCCCCCAGACGGTGTCTGCGGCGCTCGGGTGGACGACCGGCGAGGGCCCCGGCCTCTTCTACGAGGCAGCCGATACGACGGACGCGACCGACGTCGAGACACGGGTGCGCGAGGGCATCGCGACGGGCGCCTCGCTCAGGGACTGGGACCTCGACGATCCGACCGTCCAGACGGCGACGGTCACCGCGGCGTCCGGTGAATACGCCGCCGCGGCCGTGCTGGGCGTCTACGGCGAGAGCGAACCGATCGTCTGATCGTCTGGAAAGGGTTATCCGTGCCGGTCCTGTAACGCCATCGAATGGACGCCAACACGCCGTACGTCGGCCATCCCGACGACACGGGCGACGACGTCGACCTCTCGACGACCACGCGTCGGTCCCTGCAGTCCCGCGTCTCCTCCGTCGCTTCGCGCACGCGGAAGATGCTACCCGACGACTACGTGGTCGGTTCGTCGGTCCACGCCGGATCGGGTGGCGTTCGCGTCACGGTCTCCGTCCGGCCACCGGTCGGGCACCCGGTCAGCGCCGGGCTCGACCCCGACCTGGACGCCGAGGAACCGATTCCCGGCGAGGACGTCTCCGAGGTGGCCCGCGGCCTCGCCGCGAGCGCTGCCCTGCAGGTCAAACGGGCCATGGGCGACGACGTGCCCCAGACCGCCCGTTAACGGGTCGGCCCGCGAGACCGCGGCCGTTCTCCCGTCGGCGGCGCGCCGAACAGCGCGTACGCCGTCGCCGCGCCCGCGAGGACGCCCCCGGTCGTCACGCCGGTCCGAAGCGGTTCCCCCGCGACGGCGGCGACGACCGCACCGAGCGCGAAGGCGAGCGGAATGGCGGCGAGCAACAGGTCGTACTGGTCGGCGGTTCGTCGTGGTGCTGCCAGGTCACTGATGTCTCTCGCAGCCATTGTCTCACCTCGGTTGTACGCTATACAACTCCACCTACCTAAACCTATTTTCAGAACCCTGATATAGGGCACCGATACGTTATGCGTGTGTGACCTCGTCGATGGCCCGGTCGAGGTCGGCGACCACGTCGGCCGGGTCCTCGATGCCGACCGAGAGGCGGACGAGGTCGTCCGTCACCCCGCTGGCCGCCTGCTCCTCGTCCGTGAGTTGCTGGTGCGTGGTCGAGGCCGGGTGGATGATCAGCGTCTTGGCGTCGCCGACGTTCGCGAGAAGGCTGGCCAGATCGACGGCCTCGGTGAGGTCCCTGCCCGCCTCGTACCCCCCCTCGAGGCCGAAGGTGATCATCCCGCCGTAGCCACCGGCGGTCGTTCCGTCCGCCGAGGGGCCACTCGCGTCGCTCTCGACGCCACCGTCGAGGTAGCGCGAGGCGGCCTCGTGGGTCTCGTGGGATTCGAGTCCGGGGTAGTTCACCCACGAGACGGCCTCGTGTCCCTCGAGGTACTCGGCGACGACCTGGGCGTTCTCCGAGTGTTTCTGGACCCTGAGCGGGAGCGTCTCGAGTTTCTGCAGGGTCACCCAGGCGTCGAAGGGCGACTGCTGGTTGCCGAGGTCGCGCAGACCCCGTGCCCGGCAGACGGTCGCGAAGGCCGCGTCGCCGAAGCGCTCCCGGAAGTCGACGCCGTGGTAGGCGGGGTTGGCACCCGCGACCTCGGGGTAGTCGGCGTCCTCCCAGGGGAACGAGCCCCCGTCCACGATGACGCCGCCGATGGTGGACCCGCTGCCGGTGAGCCACTTGGTGGTCGAGTGCCAGACGATGTCGGCCCCGTAGTCGAGCGGGTTCGAGAGCACCGGCGTCGCGAAGGTGTTGTCGACCACCAGCGGGACGTCGTGCTCGTGGGCCACGTCGGCGACGGCCTCGATGTCCGGGGTGACGAGGGCCGGGTTGCCGATGGTCTCCAGGTGGACGAACGCGGTGTCCTCGTCGACGGCGTCCCGGTAGGCCTCGACGTCGAGGGTGTCCACGAACCGGGCCTCGATGCCCCGGCGGCTGGCCGTGTGGGTCAGGTAGGTGTGCGTCCCGCCGTAGATCGAGGCGGCCGTGACCACGTTGTCGCCCGCCTCCGCGAGGACGAACGTGATCGTATCGAAGGCCGCCATGCCGCTGGCGGTGGCCACCGCCGCACTCCCGCCCTCGAGCGTGGCGATCCGCTCCTCGAGCATCTGGTTCGTCGGGTTGCCGAGTCGGCTGTAGATGTTGCCCGGTTCCTCCAGGGCGAACAGGCGCGCGGCGTGGTCGGCGTCGTCGAAGACGTACGAGGACGTCTGGTAGATCGGCGGTGCGCGGGACTTGGTCGCGGGGTCGACTGACTGGCCGGCGTGGACGCTCTCTGTTGCGATTCCGCTCCGGTCGGGGTCACGGTCGTCGTCCGACATGGATCGACGAACGGGGGCCGGGGTAATAACCATGGCGGATTTATGACGAGATATATATTCGCTATAGTAATCTCACGCGGTCCCCCGGCCGGGCGTCGCGACCCGGTCGATCGCGGCGACCACGCCGACCAACGCCAGCGCCACGACCAGCGACGCCAGCAGGAGCGCGAACGCGGTCCGGTAGTCCGCGACGTCGGTCACGATCCCGACGACGGCGGGGGCGACTGCCCCGACGCCCATGATGCCGGTGCGGACGATCCCCAGACCGCCACCCCTCACGTCGTCCGGAATCGCCTCGACGAGGTAGGACGCCCGCACCGGCCGGTACCCGTGGCTGCCGATGCCGAACGCCACCACCGTCGCCCCGACGACGAGCGGGGAGGGGTGTTCGACGAGGAGGAGGCCGGCGAGCCCCGCCGTCGCGAGCGCCAGCGTCGCGCCGATGACGCGCAGGCGCCCGACGAGGTCGCTCATCTCCCCGGTCGCCAGCTGGACGAGACTCACCAGGAACAGCGCCGAGTAGATCGCGCTCGCCGCCGTCTGCGAGAGGTCGGCCGCGTCGGTCATGTAGAGGGGGAGGAACGCGACGGCCCCGTTGTAGGCGAACGAGAAGCCGAGCGTCGCTCCCACGAACGCCACGAACCCCCGATCGCGGAAGATGGCCGCGTAGTCGGCCGGACCGCCGCCCCCGCTCCGGTCGCTGCCGTCGTCCGGCAGCCGCCGGGGCACCCGGCGAACGAACGCCGTCGCCAGCAGGAGGCCCGCGACGCCGGCGACCAGGAACATCGCGTGCCAGCCCAGGTCGGCGACGCCCCCACCGGCGGGCGTGTTGCCGAGCGCCCACACGACCACGACCGGGGCGACCACGCCACCGAACGCCCCGACCGTGTCCAACACGCCGAGGGCCCGCCCGGTCCGCTCGGGATAGATCGTCGCCATCAGCCGCACGGCGACCGTCTTGTGGGCGCCCGTTCCCATGCCCACGAGGACCATCGCCCCGACCAGCGCCGCGAACGGCAACGGCAAGACGAGCACGATCGCCCCGGTCGCGGCCACCACCGCCCCGCCGACGACCACCCCGACTCCACCGAACCGGTCCGCGAGACTTCCCGAGGGGAACTGCATCGCCGCGTACGTCAACATCAACACCGTGAACGCGGACCCCACCACCGCGTTCGACACCCCGTACTCCGTCTGGAGTGTGCCGAACAGCGGTGGGAACGCGTAGCGGAGGAACTTCGCGAGGAACCAGATCAGGGCCGTCACCAGCAACGCGTCGAACCGCGCGAGTCCGCGAAGTCGCATCTAGTGGCATCCACTCCTCCCTCCCGGGTGCTATACCTGACGCTCGCGGCCCACGAGTCGGAACCTCCCGGACGCGACGCCGGTTGGGGTGTCGGCTGGGGGTTCGGTTGACCTCCCACGCGTCGGTCGTCGCGTCGGCAGTCGCAGTGGTCCGTCGTCGCCTCGACGCCATTTGGGAGGGGCCCGATTCGACCGGCCTCGCGACCGCTCAGCGGGCTGCAGCGAACGGCATCGAGGCCGGCTGCGGACGTCGAATACCCGGCGTGCGAACCCTCACTTCCCCCAGAAGGGGTCCCGGCTCCGGCGCTTCTCCAGGTACTGGTTCAGCGCCTCCCGCTCGTCGGCGGGCAGGTCCTCGCGCAACTCCTGTTCGAGCACCTTCGCGTGTTTCTCGGGGAGGTCCACCCAGAGGACGTCGCCCTCGTCCACGTCGCGGCCGATCGTCGGGCCGTCGATGGAGACCGCGACCTGTTCGCCCGCCCGGGCCTCGTCGATGTCCTCGCCCTGGTCCTGGATGCTCTTGAGGACGCCGACCCGGCCGAACTCGCCGTCCCCGGTGAAGACGCCCACCGGGACGTTTCGCCGGAGGGTGCCCGTCGCGATCTCCACGCCGACGACGGCCGGGCCGCTCTGCCGGAAGACGTGATCCTCGAGGATGCGAAAGCGGGCTGGGCGGACGACGTTCTCGAAGACGGCCTCGCGCTGCCGCCGCTCGATGGCCTCGACGTGTGCCTCGTAGTCCTCGATCAACTGGTAGATGACGTCGCTGCGGAAGACGGTGACGTCCTCCTGGTCGGCGCGGTCCCCCGCGTCCCCGAGCACGTCGACGTTGAACCCGAGGATGGTCCGGAACGTGTCGTCGGACACGGTCGTGGCGACGCTGACGTCCCGGGGGGCAATGTCCCCGACTTCCGCGCGCATGACCGGGATCTCGGCCTCCTCGAGGGAGTTGACCAGGGCCTCCAGGCTCCCGAGCGTGTCGGCCTTGACGACGATGCCGTCCTCGGCAATCTCGACGGCCACCTCGGCGAGTTCGGCCTTGACCTCCTCGACGACCCGCTCGACGTCGCGGTCGCCGACGACGCGGACGGGCGCGCCCGCCATGGCGTCGTCCAGGTCGGGGGCGGCGATCTTGACCCCGGACGCGGCGGCGATCTGCTCGACCTGCTCGAAGCGCTTCTCGGTGCGGATCTCGGCGAGCGGCCGCGGTTTCAGGAGAGCCCGGACCGTCGTCACGATGGGTTCGTTCGTGCCGCCCACGACGATCGTGTCGTCCTCCCGGACGGTCCCGTCGTAGAGGATGACGTCGAGGGTCGTTCCGAATCCCCGCTCCTCCTTGACCTCGAGGACGGTGCCCGCTCCCGGCCCGGTGACGTCGACGGTCATCTCCTCGCGCATGTACCGCTGCGAGAGCCCCATCAGGACGGTGAGGAGGTCGGGGACGCCCTCGCCGGTCTCCGCGGAGACCGGAATGACGCCGACGTTCTTCCGGAAGTCCTGGACGCGCCAGTAGAGGTCGGCGGAGAAGCCCTCGTCGGCGAGGTCCCCGATGATCTCGTAGAGCTTCTCGTCGAGGTCGTCGCGGGCGCGCCGGGACTGGGTCTCGTAGCTCTCCTGGATCGGCGCGTCCTCCTGGGGGTTCCAGCCGGGGATCGTGTCCACCTTGTTCGCGGCGACCACGAAGGGCGTCTGGCTGTCCTGGAGGATCGAGACGGCCTCGGCGGTCTGGGGCTGGAACCCGTCGTTCACGTCCACCACCAGGATGGCGATGTCGGCGAGCGCGCCGCCGCGTGCGCGGAGGGTCGTGAAGGCGTGGTGGCCCGGCGTGTCGATGAAGAGGAGGCCGGGGAGGTCGAACTCGTCCGGGTCGATCAGGCTGCCCGCCACCGAGGAGACGACCTCGAGGGGGACGGCGGTCGCACCGATGTGCTGGGTGATGGCGCCCGCCTCGCCCTCGATGACCGCCGAGCCGCGGATCGTGTCCAACAGACTGGTCTTCCCGTGATCGACGTGGCCCAGTACGGCCACGATCGGCGTCCGGAGGTCCGCGGTGGAATCGGTTGTCGCGTCTGACATGGGGGCACCCCTGGAAAACGGTCGGTTACCTGAACTGGCGTCGTCGGGGAATTTAGTTCCATCGTCCTCGCCCCGCGTGCGCCGGGTGTCGGACGCCCCCGCGGACTTTATGTGCGTTCACCGCGACACCCCAACCATATGGCCGACATACTCGCAGAGAACCTCTCCGGAAAGGCCGTGATGGGCTCCGACGGCACGGAGCTCGGCCAGCTGTACAACATCTCGATGGATCTCAAGAGCGGCACGCTCGACGACCTCCTCGTGGAGCCCCTCGAGGACGAGGAGGTCGACGTCGACTTCCCCGTGGACGAGGACGGCCGCTTCCACGTCCCGGTCGGCCGCGTCCAGGCGGTCAAGGACTACATCGTCGTCGAACGCTAGATGTACGTCCTGGACACGTCGGCGTTCATCGAGGGGTTCGACACGGACGACGCGGTCGCCACGATTCCGGCCGTCCGGGACGAACTCGACGACGCCCAGGCCTACCGCTACGACGCAATGGAGGGCGCGGGGATGCACATCCAGATCCCCGACGAGACGTCGATACAGACCGTCCGGTCGGCCGCCCAGGGGACCGGCGACCGCACCGTTCTCTCGGAGACGGACGTTCGCCTGCTGGCCGCGGCCCTCGAACTCGGGGCCGTGCTCGTTACCGACGACTACGCGATGCAGAACGTGGCCGACGCCCTCGACGTCGCGGTCGAGGTGATCGCCCAGGAGGGCATCGAGGAACGCCGGGACTGGCGGTTTCAGTGTCAGGGGTGTGGGCGGGAGTTCGACGAGCACCGCGAGCGCTGTCCGATCTGTGGCAGTCAACTGGCGCGGAAGAACCCGACTTAATCCACGCACTCGATACCGCGTTCGATCAACTGCCGGGCGACCTCCTCCTCGGTGGTATCGTACCGACGGGCGAGCGTCGCGATCCTCCCCGCGATCTCGTCCTCGCAGACGACGGTCAGGTATCGCGGCATGTCATCGACTCTCGTGTCTCTGATATTAAATCTACGTCAGACGGTCGTCAGAATAAACCGGACGTGAGCGCGACGTAGGCGAGCCCGAACTGGATCGCGTCGTAGGTGCCGTGGACCAGCGCGGCGACGACCACGTTCTCGGTCCGCTCGTAGACGACGCCCAGGACCAGCGAGATGGCGAACAGGCGGACGAGCGTCGCGAAGATCGGGGCGGGGCCGCCGGTGGCGTACGCGGGGAGGTGGATCAGGGTGAACACGACGGTCCCGACGACGACCGCCGAGCGTCGCGAGTACGAGTCGTACAGCGACTTCTGGACCACGTTCCGGGAGAGGAGTTCCTCGCCCGGTCCGATGGCCAGCCAGGACAGCGGGACGAACGGGAGGAGCAACGCCGGATTCTCGCGGGCGGCCGCGATGATGCTGTGCTGGGTCGAGGGGATGCCGAGCGCCGAGGTGAGCGAACCGATGGCCAGGAGCACGACGTACATGGCGACGACCCCGCCGGCCACGTGGAGCCACTCACGCCGGTCTGGCCACCGAACGTCGAAGTACGCCAGCCCGACGTCCCGGTACCGGGTGTAACCGACCGCGACGACGCCCAGGCCCACGCTGAAGAGCGCGGTGGACACCCCCCGGTCCACGAGTGGCACGCCAGACGGCAGTAACGCGACCCCGACGAGGGCGAAGAGGTAGCCGACGACCAGACCGACGACGCCGATGGACAGCGCGAGCAGGGAGGCCCCCGCCTTCCGCAGGAACGCGTCACGACCGACGGCGAGCCAGTCGGCGTACGCGACGCCGACGCCGAACACGCCGAGCGCGAAGGCGGCCGGGAGTCCGTAGCCCACGGTCGGATCCCGGCCGACCGTGACCGGATAGAGCAGCGCCACCGAGGCGGACAGTGCGAGGATCCCACTTCCGATCCCCGCGACGAGTGCCACCCGCCGGTCGGCGACGTCGTGGCGGCGCGCCTCGAACGCGGCCGTCGCGACCACCGCCGCCAGTAGCCCCGGGACGTTGCCGACACCCGGGACCGAGAGGACGCCGGTCCACTCCACCAGCGAGGCCGCTATCCCCCCGCCCGCGAGGAGAAGTCCGACGGACGGCACGAATCGGGCCATGACCCACCCGTGGTGTCTCGTCCTAAAAGCGTCTGGTATTCCGGCCTCACTCGACGACGAGCCGTTCGCGGTCGGGCAGGGCGTCGCGGCCCCGGAGCAGGTCGCGGGCCGCGTCCTTGCCCCACTCGACCGCCGGCTGGGTGAACGTGTCGACCCCGTACAGCTCGCCGGCGAGGATGCAGGCCGCCTCCATCTCGTACAGGAGCGATCCCAGGGAGGCGGCGTCGAGCGCGTCGATCTCGACCCGGACGGTCGGCTGGCCCGCCTCGGCCAGGCTCGCCTCGGTCGCCTCGAATTCGGCGTCGAGCACCGAACGCAGCGAGGTCCCGCCCAGGTAGTCGAGGTCGGCGAGGTCCGTCTCGGGGACCGCGAGGTCCGGACCGTCGGCGACCCGCAGCAGCGTGACGACCTTGTCGAGCGGCCCGGCCCGGTAGAGCTGGAGCTGGGAGTGCTGGTCGGTCGCCCCGAGCGCCCGGACCGGGGTCTGCCCCAGGTTGTCCTTCCCGAGGCTCTCGGCCCAGAGCTGGGCGTACCACTCGGCGAACGGCTCGAGCGCCTCCGCGTATGGCATCATGGCGGCCGTCGAGGCCCCCCGCTGGTCCAGGGCGTACGCGGTCGCGCCGTAGGCGTACGCCGGCGTCTCGAAGAGCGACCCCGAGAGCGCGTCGGCAGCCTCCCTGGCCCCCGCCAGGACCCCCTCGATGTCGACGCCGACCAGGGCGGGCACGGCGAGGCCGACCGTCGAGAGCGCCGAGAACCGGCCGGGGACCCCCTCCGGGACGTCGAGTGCCGGGAGGTCGTGGGTCGCCGCGAGGTCGCGGAGGTTCCCCTCCCGCCCGGTCGTGACCAGCGTGCGCTCGGTCCAGTCAACGCCCGCGTCCGCCATGGCCTCCCGGACGACGAGGAAGTTCGCGAGCGTCTCGGCGGTCGTCCCGGACCGGGAGACAACGTCGACGACCGTCTCGGACAGCGGGACGTCCGCGAGGACCTCCGCCACCCTGGCCGGGTCCACGTTGTCGAGGAAGTAGACGGGGGTGTCGTCGCCAAGTGCAGTCGCGATGGTCGCGGCACCGAGCGAACTGCCACCGATGCCCACGGTGAGGACGGCCGACGCGTCCCGGAACGGCGCGACGGCCTCCCGGATGCCGGCCGGGTCGGTCGTCTCGGGCAGGTTCAACGAGGCGTAACCGAACGTCCCCCGGTCGCGGCCGCGCTGGATCCGCTCGTGGGCGCTGGCGACGCGGTCGTCGAGTCTGTCGAGGGCCGCCCGGGGCACCCCGACGGGCGAGGTCCCGGCGAGGGCGTTGGCGATGTCGACGCGCATACGCACACGGGGGACCGGCCGGGTAAAGGCGTTTTCCGCTCCGACCGGAGCGAAACCCGGAAATGGACCAGCGACGTAGCCCGGGCCGATGCCGACCACGACGGGGACCTTCCTCGTGACGGCCGCCGACGCGGACGGGGCGGTGCTCACTGACGTCTCGGACGGGCAGGTCCACACGCTCGCCGAGAACCCCGACCTCGCGGTGGATCAGGTCGTCGATGCGGAACTCGCCACCGTTCCACCCCTCGAGGTGGCCTGGCGGGTCGAGGAGATCCACGAGACCCGCGAGATAGCGGTGATCGAGAGCGAGGAGCGACCGACGACGGCCTCCCGGGACGTCGCGGAGACGATGCCAGCGGGCGAGCTGGAGACGCGCGAACGGGCGGGAAACGGCGCGATCCACGTCATCTCCGTTCCGCCGGAGATCACCGACGAGGCGGTCCAGGACGTGCTCGCGGACGAGCAGACCCTGCGGACGGCGGCCCGCCTGGGTGTCGAGCGCGTGGAGGTCCGCTCCGCGCCGGGGATCGTGGCCGTGCGCTACTTGCCCTGATCGCTTCCCGTCAGGCGGTCGATCGCCTCCTCGATCGAATCGACGAGGGCCTGGGCCCGAGGCACGCCGAAGACCGCGGCGACGAGCCCCCCGACGCCGTCGAAGACGAGGTCGATCACCGAGTCCGCCAGCCCGTACTGGACCAGGACCGCCTCCCGTCCGGTCGCCAGGGCGACGCTGCGGGCGGCGAACTCCAGGAGTTCCCAGAGGACGCCGGCGGCGAGCGTGAAGAGGACGATGTAGAGGAACATGAAATCTGGCGGGAGGTAGATCTCCTCGAGGTACTCGTCCACCGCCCGGGTCGTCGCGTAGCCGCCGATGGCCACGATGGACGCGGAGAGGGTGTGGGTGACGTGATCGAACCACCAGACCGTCTCGTAGGGTCCCACCATGCCCACGGTGTGCAACAGCGTCGCGAGCGTGAGGAGGGCGGTCAGCCAGGGACCGATGGTGATCTCGTAGTCGCGTTCCAGCGCCGCCGGCACGAGGGTGACCCCCAGCCCGAAGAGGCCGTTGACCACGAGGCTCGCGTTGGCCCGCCACAGCCCCCAGGCGAAGATCCCGAGGATGACCCCCTGCATGGCCCTGACGGCGACGCGCTCGAGGCGGTCGGTTCGCGACACGCCCGGGACTACGCGCCGAGACCGGTTAACGGTCCGGGCGACTTCTGACCCACGCGCAACGACACATATTTGGGCCCGGTCGCCCTACCCGGGTGTACGATGATGGCCACGACCCACGCACTGGTGGGCGTCGCGATCGCCGCGCTGGCGTCGATCGTCGCCCCCGACCTCTCGCTCGTGGCGGTTCTCTCCGCGGCTGCCGGCGGGTTCTTCCCCGACCTCGACCTGTACGCTGGACACCGGAAGACCCTCCACTTCCCCGTCTACTACGCCGCCGCGGCGCTCGCCGCCCTCGCGATGGCAGCCGTCTCGCCGGTGACGCCGGTCGTCGCCGGGGCCCTCTTCCTCACGGCGGCGGCGGTCCACTCGTTGATGGACGTCGCCGGCGGGGGCCTGGAACTCCGGCCCTGGGAGGGGACCTCCGAGCGGGCCGTCTTCAGCCACTACCACGGCACCTGGATCGCGCCGCGCCGCTGGATCCGGTACGACGGCGCGCCCGAGGACCTCGCGCTCGCGACGGTGGCCGCGGTCCCGGTCGTTCTGGCGTTCGACGGACCCGTCCAGCTGGGGGTGCTGGCGCTGCTGGCCGTCTCGGCCGTCTACGTGCTCGTGCGAAAGCCGATGGTCCTGATCGCCGAGTGGCTCGTCGACAGGGTCCCGGCGCCGGTCCGCCTCCACGTCCCGGACCGGTTCGTCGAGGACCTCTCCTGAGGATCCCCAGAGGGCGGCTCCCTCCACATAAGAAGCCTTATCCTCCGCCAATCCGGACGCGCTTGTATGCCGCAGTTCGAGGTCCCGGACATCGACTTCAGCCGGTACTCGAATCGCCAGTTGGCGGGGCCACCGATCGCGGTCATCCTCCTGGCGCTCGTCGTCATCGGTGCCTGGTGGGGGATGACCGGAGCCCCGGTCGCCTATGGCACCGAGTTCACCGGCGGAACGGAACTCCGTGTGGTCGTGCCCGCCGGGACGGACGATCCGACCGAGCCGTTCACGGCACCGGTGGAGTCCGTGCAACCGGTCAGGGCGGACTCCAACTCCTACATCGTGACCTTCGGGCCAGACGTGAACGCCACCCTCCAGAAAAATCTCGCCCAGCAGGAAGGCTACGAGGTCCCCCTCGCCTCGAGCACCTCAGCGACGTTCGGCGAGAACAGCCAGCAGATGGCACTGCTTGGCGTCGTCGTCGCCTTCGTGGGGATGAGCGTCGTCGTCTTCGCCCTCTTTCGCACGTTCGTCCCGAGCATCGCCGTCGTGGCCTCCGCCTTCGGTGACCTCGTCGTCCCGATCGCGCTGATGAACCTCTTCGGGATCCAGCTCTCGCTGGGGACCGTGGCAGCCCTCCTGATGCTGATCGGGTACAGCGTCGACTCCGACATCCTGCTCAACAACCACGTCCTGCGACGATCGGGGGACTTCTACGAGAGCGTCCATCGGGCCATGCGGACCGGCGTCACCATGACGACGACGTCGCTGGCGGCGATGACCGTGATGACGATCGTCTCCTGGCTCTTCGCCATCGAACTCCTCACCTCCATCGGCATCGTGCTGGTGTTCGGCCTGACCACCGACCTGATGAACACCTACATGCTGAACCTCTCGCTGCTTCGCTGGTACAAGTTCGAGGGGGTCGCCCGATGAGCGCACTCCGCGAGTACTGGCGCGTGACGATACTGGTCGTCCTGTTGCTGTTGAGTACCGCCGCCATCTTTGCCCCGGGTCTCTCGGGGGGGAGCGCCCCCGCGGGAGCGGACGCACAGACCGCACAGTCCGAGGGGCCGACGAACGTCCAGTTCGGTCTCGCACTCTCGGGTGGGGCCCGCGTCAGGGCGACCGTCGACGGACTGACCGCCACCGGGGTCACTATCGAGGGCGACCCGAACGACGTCGAACAGGCCGTTGCGGACCAGCTCGCGGTTCAGCGGGCGGACGTCCAGGTCCGAACGGGGCCCGGCGGTGACATCGTCGAGGTGTTCGGGAACGTTTCGGAATCGGCGTTCCGGAGCGCCCTCGCCGAGGCGGGACTCGACCCCGGGTCGATCAGAGCGGGCGTGACCGAGACGACCCGTTCGAACGTCGTCGAGACGCTCCAGGCGAAGATCGACGCGAGCGGGTTCGCCGCGGCCAACGTTCAGTCCGTCAGGGCACAGACCGGCGAGGGAACGCACTACATCGTCGTCGAGGCGGCGAATCGAAACCTCTCCGAGGTCGAGGACCTCCTGAGCAGTCGCGGGGTGGTCCGCATCGTCGCGAGCTACCCGCAGAACGGCACGCGGGTCAACGAGACCGTGCTGACCCAGTCCGAACTCCGCACGAACAGCCAGATCGGCGTCCCGATCACGACCCGGAGCGGTCGGCCCGCGGTGCCGGTCACCCTCTCCGACGCCGTGGCCCGGGAGTTCGCCCGGGACATGGTCGAGGCCGGGTTCGCCCAGTCTGACGGGACCACCTGCACCTACGAGAACGGCACCTTCAGCGAGGGCGATCACTGCCTCCTGACCGTCCGCGACGGCGAGGTCGTCTACTCCGCGGGCGTCGAGGGCCCCCTCGCACGGTCGTTCGCGAACGGCGAGTTCGTGAAGGACCCGACGTTCGTCATCACGGCGAATAGCCAGGAGGAGGCCCGCCAGCTCTACGTCGACCTGCAGGCGGGGTCCCTGCCAGCCCCGCTCACGGTTCAGGAGACGTACTACGTCCGGCCGAGCATGGGCGAACGGTTCAAGCTCTACTCGCTCATCGCTGGGCTGGCCGCGGTCCTGGCTGTCAGCGGGACCGTCTTCCTGCGGTACCGTGAATCGCGCATCGCGCTCCCGATGATCGTGACCGCGCTCTCCGAGGTCTACATCCTCCTCGGGTTCGCCGCCACGGTCGGCCTCGCACTCGACCTCTCGCACATCGCCGGGTTGATCGCCGTCGTCGGGACGGGGGTGGACGACCTGGTGATCATCGCCGACGAGGTGATGGCCGAACAGGTCTCCTCGGCGCGGGTCTTCCACAGCCGATTCCGGAAGGCGCTGTGGGTGATCGGCGCGGCCGCCGCGACGACCATCATCGCGATGAGTCCGCTGGCCGTGCTCAGCCTCGGGGACCTCCGCGGATTCGCCATCGTCACCATCCTCGGCGTGCTGATCGGCGTCCTGCTCACGCGGCCGGCCTACGGGGACATCCTCCGGCGGCTCCTGACGGACAACCGGTGACCCGCCGGCCCGCCGTTCCGTCCTCGGGCGGTTCGGACCCGATCGAACATCCGGACGATCGGATTCGAACGCACCCGAATGCCCCGGGTGCTTCGGGGAGGGGGAGGTCGACCGCCTCTGTCGTCCCACATCTGAACAGTGCCCCCGTCCGGGCCCGTACCTTTTTGTACCGGGGTCGGACGATCTCGGTGCGTGCGTTGAACGCAACCACCGGGCCGGCTACGCGGGTGTGCGACGCTCCGCCCGGTGATTCGACTGCCACCGCCCTGTGATCCGCCTCCCACCGTCCGCTGATCCGACTGCCACTGCCCGGTGATCCGACTGCCACCGGTGACTCGGCCGCAGCGGCCCCATCGGTCCCGGCAGGTGGCCGGTCCCGCGTCGCCTGTCAGCCACCACGCAGGAACGGTTTTCACCGTCCGGTCCGTGATCCTGGCATGGAACGGACCGTCCTCGGTGGCACCGTCACCATCGACGAGACGTTCGTCGAGGCCCCGACGGCCGCCATCGACCGCTTCCTCGCCACCTACGAGGCGGGCGAGGCCGTCTCCCACGATCTGCCGATCGCCTATCCCGACTCCTTCACCGGGCGGGTCATGCGAGAGATGGCGACCATACCACCCGGCGAGACGCGCACCTACGGGGACGTCGCCGCGGCGCTCGACACCGCCCCGATCGCCGTCGGACGGGCTGCCGGGCGGAACCCGATCCCGATCCTCGTCCCCTGCCATCGCGTGGTCGCCACCGACTCACTCGGGGGCTACTCTGGCACCGGCGGCGTCGCACAGAAGCGGCGGTTGCTCGCGCACGAGGGGGTGCTCGACGACCACCCAGACCGGGGTTAGAACTCGTCCAGGCCCGTCTGATCCCGCTCGGCGAGGAGCCGCCGGCTCGTCTCCCAGGAGCGGCGGGCGCACTCGGGGAGGTCGCCGTGAGCGGCGACGTAGTCGGCGAGGAACGACGTCGTCGTCTCGTCCCCGGGATAGCCGCTCCCCACGTCGCCCTCGTGCCGGGCGTCGAGGCGGGAGACGTGGGCGTCCCGTTCGACCTTGGCGATCACGCTCGCGGCGGCGACGATCGGGTAGGCGTCGTCGGCCCCGTGCTCGGCGTCGACGGTGACGTGGGCGTCCACCCGGTCGGCGACGCGCGCACCGAACCGGTCAGCGTCCGTATCGCCGGCGTCGACGACGCCCTCGTGGCCGTCGGCGGCGACCTCGGCGAGGGCCTCCGCCTGGGCCCGGACGGTCAGCGTGTTCATGTCGGTCGCGTGGTCGTCGATCAGCGACGGCTCGATCTCGGCGACGCCGATCTCGACCGATTCGTTCGCGCGGAGCGTTGCGGCCAGTTCCTCGCGCCGGGCGGGGGAGAGCCGCTTCGAGTCGGCGATCCCCCTCGGGAGGTCCTCGGGGTCGGCGAGCACCGCGGCCGCGAACATCGACCCGAGAACGGGTCCCTTTCCCGCCTCGTCCACCCCGAAGCGCATGTCGCCTCCTCGACCGCCCGGCGGTTAGTCGTTTCGTCGCGGCCGCCGACCGGTCAGTCGAGGAAGTAGTCCTCGTCCTCGAAGGCCTCCTCTTCGCCCTCGACGGCGAGGACGTCCAGTGCGGTCACGTGTGCGCCAACGTCGATGAGGCCGGCGAGGCTCGGCGTCGTCCGTCCGCCGTCGCCACTCACGAGTTCCTTGACGTACAGCCCGCCCTCGCCGTGGATCTCGACCGTGGCGTGGGTCTCGTCCTCGAGGGACCCGTCGGCGTCGTAGACCGTCCGCGTCCGGGTCTTCGAGGCACGCCGGTGGTCGACCCGTTCGGGCGTCTCCTGCTCGACGGTCGCACCGTCGAGGGCGTCGAGCGCCCGCTGGAGGCTCGCCGCCTCGACCGGTTCGTCGAACGCGACGGTCGCGCGGTAGGTCTTCGAGGCGTCGAGGCGCTTGACCCGTTCGACCATGTCGTAGGTCGCCAGTCGGAGGCCGTCCACCTCGACCTTCCCTCCCGCGTACTCGTCGATGGCCGCCTCGAGAGCGGTCAGGTCGGGACGACGCCGGCGAGGCGAGGCGACTTCGACGACGAAGGGACGACCGGTCCCGAGCATCAGCGCGTCGATGTCCTCCCGTCCGGCTCCGTGGAACGTCGCCGATTCGCCTTCCATGGCCTCGACGATGGGCGGCGTGGTCAGCTGTTCGACGCTCTCCGGGTACTGGTATCCGGTGCCGTCGCAGTGGATACAGGGCTCGCCCGCGCGCTTCCCGGTGCCGTTGCACTCCCGGCAGGGCCACTCGGTCTGGGGGACGCCCCGCTCGAGTTTGCGATACCGGCCGTAGACGAACGCGGCGTTGACCGTGACCTCGACCGCGTCGGCGGCGAGGTCGAGGAGCACCTGGACGTCCGGGCGGGTGAAGTCCACCTCGGTGCCGGTCGCCCGGCCGACGCGCTTGCCCACTTCGCGGTTGACTGCCGACTTGAACGGCTCCCCGGCGTCCGCCGGAAGGCCGGCCAGGTCCCGGAGCAAGGCGTCGTTTTCCTCCACGAGCGGCGGCGGGCGCGTGCCCACCTGGTAGGTGTCGAACTCGACGTCGCCGATGGCCTCGACGACGCGCTCTGCCAGGGCGTCGTACTCGTCGGTCAGCCCCTCGCATACCCAGCACTCCTCGGCCGGGCCCTCGAAGGCCTCGTCGTCGGCCATCGCCACGGCGACGCGGAGAGCGCGCCCTCGTTCGTCGTTCGTGAGACCGAAGCTCCGATCGGCGAAGACGCGACCCAGGCAGGCGTCGCAGACGGGCCCCTCCGCGAGGACGGCGCTGGCGTCGTCCAGGAGACTCATGCCCCCGAATACCCGGCGAACGGGCACGTATCCTTCGATTGTGCCCGCGTGTCGCGGTAGGACTATGTGGGTGATCCGACATGGTCCACACGTCATGGCCCTCCACGCAGTCGACGACCTGACGGACGCCTTCGATGCGACCCGGTCGTTCCTCCTCCCGTTCGAGTGGGGAACGTGGCTCAGACTGGCGTTGCTGTCGCTTTTCGTCGCCAGCAGCGGCGGCAGTGTCACGCCGCCCAACGTCGGGCAGTTCACGATGGACTCGGGGACCTGGACCGGGACGACACCCGGCGGGCCGCCACCGCTCCAGTTCCTCCAGGCCAACGCGTGGATCGTCGTCGCCCTCGTGGCCGTCGTGCTCCTCGTCGGGCTGGCATTCGCCTGGATCGGGTCCATCTTCGAGTTCGCCTTCTACGAGTCGATCCGTCGCGAGGAGGTTCACGTCCGAGAATACGTCGGCCGCTACAGGAGCGAGGGCACCCGGCTGTTCGGCTTCCGTCTCGCGTTCGGCGTGGCGACCGCCGTCGCCGCCGGTGTCCTCGCGCTCGCGGTGATCGGGCCCGCACTGCTGGGTCTGACGACGGCGCCCTTGTTGCTCCTCGTCCTGCTGGCCCCCGTGTTCGCCGTCCTGGGCGTTCTCGCCAGCATCGTCTACGTGTTCACGACGGCCTTCGTCGTCCCCATCATGATGGTCGAGGACCGGGGCGTCGTCGACGGCTGGCGACGCCTCTGGGGCCTCATCAGGGGCGACTGGGAGCAGTTCGGCGTCTTCGTCGTGGTCGGCCTCTTCGTGATGATCGGCGTCGGCATCGTCACCGGCATCGCCGTCGCGATCCTGGGCGCGGTGATCGCTATCCCGTTCGCGATCCTGTTCGGGGCGGTCGTCCTCGCGGGGCTGGGCGGCGTCTCCCTGGCCCTGCTGGCGATCCTGGGGATACCGCTCGTCGTTCTCCTCGTCGGCGTCGTGGCCTTCGTCCAGGTGCCCGTCCAGTCCTACCTCCGGTACTGGGCGCTGTTCGTCCTGGGAGACGTCGACGACGACCTCGACGTGATCCCCGAACAACGGACGGCGGTCCGGGCGGAGGACTGACCGGCGCGAACCGGTCGGTCTTTCTCGCGCGAGCGCGTGGGTGAGCGCATGCGACAGTTCGTCGTCCTCGGCCACGACGCCCCGACCGAACCCGACTTCTCGCTGGACGACCTGGCGGGCGGCGCCGGCCGTCTGGACGTCCTCTGTCGGGCGGTCAACTCGGCGCTCTTCCTCTCGCACGGCATCCGCGAGGACGTCCGCGTCTCCCTCGTCCTGCGAGACCGGGTGACGATCCGGATCGAGGCCGCCGACCTCAGATACATGAATCCCGACGAGCGCAACATCGCGTCCCTCCTCCGGTCCGCCCTCGAGGCGAAGGACGACGCGATCGGCCACCAAGAGGTCGAGAGCACCCCGGGCATCCACGTCTCGAAGCGCGGCCTCGAACCGGTCCTCGAGGAGGTCGCGAGGACGGGGCCGGTCCTGCAGTTACACGAGGACGGCGACCCGATCGCGACGGTGGACCCACCCGACGACCCCGCGTTCGTGCTCTCCGATCATCGCGATTTCACGCCCGAGGAAGAGGCGCTCGTGGAGGACGTCGCCGCGGACCGGGTCCGCATCGGTCCGCGCGTCCTCCACGCCGACCACGCCATCACGGTGGTCCACAACTGGCTGGACACCGGCGGCCTCGCCGACTGAGACGGTCACCCGTTGGCGTCGTCGAGCCGGTCGACGAGGTAGGCGGCGACCACCGGGGCGGCCCGCGCCCGGAGCGCGGCGTACTGGAACGAGGCGGCCGCGTCGGTGGGGTCGAAGTAGTCCTCGGCGAGGCGCCGGGCCGCGTTGGCGTAGTCGAACTGCGCGGGTCGGGCGATCGCGGCACTCAGATGCGGTCGGTCGGCGTCCTCGAGTGCCACGACGGCCGACCGCGCCCGTGCGGCCGCGTCGCGAACGACCGTCTCGGTCACGGTCTCGGCGAGCCGCCCCTTCTCGACGGCGTCGACGGCTCCCCGGAGGGACGCCACCGCGGCGAGGTCACGGCCCGATTCGAGCACGGCGGTCGCGAACTCGCCGCTCCGTTGCAGGTCACGGGTCTCGTCGGAAGCGGGTCGGAGCCGCCTGGCTGCGATTTCGAAGAGTCGACCCGCGGCGGTTCCCTCCACGTCGCGGTCGAACACGTCCTGCGGGTCCGCCTGCCGGTAGCGCTCCAGCGGTCGGACGGCCCTGTCCACCGCGAACGCGAGGTCGCGACTCGCACGGACGAGGGTGACCCAGCGACTCGTTCCGTCCCCCCGGGTCGTCAGATACGCGTCGTGGAGGCTCGCCGCGTCCGCGAACGCGGCCTCGGCGCGCTCGACCGCACGCACCGCCTCGCCGGCTCGATCCACCGCCGCGACCGGCTGCTCGGGGTACGGCTCCGTCGGCCGGGCGTAGCGGCGTGCATCTTCGAGGAGGGCCTCGACGGTCGAATAGACGAGGGTGGCCTCGACCGCGGTCGTCGCCCGGTACGTCACGTCGGCGGCAAATCTCCCGATGCCGTCCCTGACCGACCCTCGGCGGCGACGGACGGCGTCCCCCTCGTCGATGCCCGTGGCGGCCCGGTAGCGACCCACGAGACTGGCGGCGTCGCCGCGATAGCCGCGCCAGTCGTCGAGTCGCTCCACGTCCATCGTTGCGCGGCTCCCGCGGGCGAGACGCTCGGCCACCCGCTCGCGGTCGGTCTCGATCCCCGACTCGATCACGCCGTTGGGGATCGAGGGGTCCGCGGGGACCGATTCCAGGAGCGCCCGCGCCCTGTTCCGGTGGCGCTCGCGAAGGGACGGCGGGATCGCGACCGGGAACGGCGAGACGGGCCAGTCCAACGACGGCACTCCCTCGGAGAACGCGGCCTCCCCGACCCGTTCCGTGGCTCGTCCCTCGGACCCCCCGAACGTCGCACAGCCCGCGAGGATCGCCGTGGCTGCCGTGCCGACGCCCGCCAGGAGTGCCCGTCTGGTGGTCATTCGTCGTCCCCCTCTCCCGAGACGGTCACGGTCGCGTCGAAGGCAGGAGGTTCCGTCGGACGATTGCAGCGCCCGAAACTCGTCCCGAGTCCGGACACCGTCCCGCCGGGCGTCTCGAAGCGGACCGCGAACCCCACCGTCCGTTCGGCGTCCGCCTCGCAGGCGACGTCCGCCGGCCGAATCGACCGACAGAAGTCGAATCGCGGGTCGCCGTCCCCGTCTTCCCTGACACCCCGCAGCCGGACGTCGTAACACGCCCCGATCCCGATCGCGTGGAGGAAGACCGCCTGCCGGTCGAAGTCCGTCTCTGCGGCGAAGTCGTGGAGTCGACGGGCGGCTGTCCCCGCGGCGAACTCGTATTCCGCCAGTTCGCTCTCGCTCGAGACGATTCCACTCGCCTGGCGTTCGACCCGATCACGGCCGGGTTCGACGGTGGCCTCGCGGCGGGCGAACAGCGCCACGTTCTCGGCCAGTCGCACCGACTCGACCGCGTAGTCGATCGGCGTCCCGCGCGGCGGGGGCACGCGCCGGGATTCAGTCTCGGAACCGGCACAGCCGGCGAGCATTGCGAGCCCGGACGCAGCGGCGGCGAGGGTCTCGCGACGGGTGATGGAGGGCATCGATCACAGTTCAGGACACCGGGTAAAACGTCTTGTGCACCCAGGCTCCGGTCGCCGACGGTCGGTCGGGACCGTCCATCGGACCGACCGAGCCCCCGTTTCGGAAGCGTTAAAGGCCGACATTTCGTTGGTTTCACTGCGGGCCGGTGGGGTAGCTTGGTATCCTTCGGCCTTCGGGTGGCCGTAACCGCAGTTCAAATCTGCGCCGGCCCACTACGTACAATAGCGTTTTGGGGCCTGTACTGACACTTTACGGGGGGTTTCGAGGGGCGTCGGACTTGCGTCTGGACCGCCCAGCCGAGGCTCCGGATACCCCTCTCCTCGACGACCGTGGCGATCCTCGAATCTGCAATCACTGTCTCTCGTCGCGGGCGTCCATCGCACAGGGGCCGGATCCAACCGAAGGCGCCTGCGTGAGACGAGTACATCACACAATGTGAGCACTGACGGTCGCGCCGGCGGTGACGGGGAGGATACACGTCGGGGTGCCGCAGTCGCTGCTGGCGCAAATCGATGAGGTCCGGCCGGAACGCGGCTACGCGAACGAGTCCGAACTCCCCCGTGACCCCCCCTCGAGACGCCGTCGAACCCCCACCCAGTTCTCCGCGGAAGCGCTCGAACACCTGGCCGAGAGCCGCACCCGGCGCGAGCAGGACGTCACAGTCTCGCAGGACGACGTGAAAGACCGGCCGGGCACCGATCCTCCACGAACACACCGGCCCCGGGTCAGTCGTCCGTCGGGAACCCGACGTCCGGCTCCTCGACCGGCTCGTCGGCGGGCCGGGAGCGATAGACGACGAAGACGCCCAGCGCCGAGATCGCGAGCCAGATTCCGATCCCGACGGACTGGGCCATGTCGGCCACCATCGATTCGCCGAGAGATCCCCGACGGCATTAGGTCTTCTGAATCGGCCGTCCGCAAGGGGAGCGGTGGGGCGTGTCACACGGACCCAACCTTGAGGGGACTCGGTCGACAATGGACGGTATGCCAGGGAGTGCCCGGGCCCGCTCGCTCACACCGGCGAAAATCGCGGGCGTGTACCTCGCGTTCGGGGTGCTCTGGATCCTCGCGTCCGACCTCCTCGTCGGGTGGGTCGCGGGGTCGCAACGGGTCGTGACCCGGTTGCAGACGGTGAAGGGGTGGCTGTTCGTCGGACTCTCGACCGGGCTGTTCTACGGTCTGACGCGCGCCTTCCGTGCGCAACTCGATCGGTCGCGACGGCGCCTGCTCACGTCGAACCAGCGACTGCAGGTCCTCGCCCGGGTGTTCCGGCACAACCTGCGAAACGACCTGAACGTCATCCGTGGCTACGCGGACATGGCAAAGCGCAGTTCCAACGAGGCCCGGGAGGACCGGTGTCTCGCGACCGTCGACGAACGGGCCAGCCGCCTCGTGACCATGAGCGAGAAACTCCGGATCGTCGATCAGGCCGAGATCAGGCCCGGAACGGACGAGACGATCGACCTGACGGCGGTCGTCCGTGAGGAGTGCGATCGTCTGGAACGGGGCGCCCGGGAGGCGGACGTGACGACGACGGCACCGGAGGAGGCACGCGTCTACGCCGACGACACGATCGGGTACGCCGTCAGGGAAGCGCTGGACAACGCCGTGGAGCACGCAGGGGGCGGGGAGGGCCCGCCGCACATCGACGTCACGGTGGAGACGGCGGGCGATCGGACGGTCCTCGCGATCAGCGACGACGGCCCCGGGCTCCCCGCGGGAGAACTCGAGGCGATCCGGTCCGGTCGGGAGACCCAACTGGTCCACGCGAGCGGTGTGGGCCTCTGGCTCATCGCCTGGCTCACCCGGCTCAACGGCGGGACCGTCGACTTCGAGACCGATGCCAGTGAGGGGACGACGGTGCGGATGGCCTTCGATCGGGTCACGCGTGTCGATCGGGTGTCCTCGGCTGGTCCGGCGTGTCTCCCGACTGTGGAGTGACCCGGCACCGGTCGCCGGCGAGTCGTATGGATTTGCCGGGCGACGAGGGTTTAACCGGTTGGGCACGTTATCCCTCTCCATGTCGGTCGCGTCGCCCGAGGACGGCCCCCCGCCAGACGACTTCTCGTCGGTATTCCAGGTCTACGAGGTCCGCGAACAGGGTGACCGCCTCAAGTACTTCGGCGAGCCGCTGGTCGACCGGAAGCGCCTCATGGAGACGGTCTGGCCGGCCTTCCGGCAGGCCGGGTACGAGGTGCAACTGACCCGGGAGACCGGGGAGTTCGTCCTCGTCGCCGAACCGCACTCCGTCGGCGAGGACGGCATCCCCTGGACGAACGTGGTCCTCGCGGTCGCGACGGTGGTCTCGACGCTGCTCGTGGGCGCGGAGTGGTACTACGTTCGCGACGTCACCTCGCCAGCGATCCTCGACGCACTGCCCTTCACGCTGGCGGTGATGGGGGTCCTGGGAACCCACGAGTTCGGCCACTACGTGATGAGCCGCTACCACGACGTCGACGCATCGCTTCCCTACTTCATCCCCTTCCCGACCATCGTGGGAACGATGGGTGCCGTCATCAGGATGCGGGGGCAGATCCCCGACCGGAAGGCACTCTTCGACATCGGCGTCGCGGGTCCGCTCGCCGGCCTCGTCGCCACCGTCGTCGTCACCGCGATCGGGTTGACGTTGCCGCCGGTCCCGGTTCCCGATTGGGTGCTCTCCGCCGAGTCAGCCATCAACGTGGAGTTCGGGTACCCGCCGCTGCTCTACGCCATCGCGTGGGTCATCGACGCGCCGCTGTCGTATCCGGACCCGACGAGGGTCGTCAACCCGGTCGTCATCGGCGGGTGGGTGGGGATGTTCATCACCTTCCTCAACCTCATCCCGGTCGGCCAGCTCGACGGTGGACACGTCCTCCGGGCGATCCTCGGCCCCGTCCAGGAGCGCATCGCACCCCTGGTTCCCACGGCGCTCTTCGGCCTCGCGGGTTACCTCTACTTCTTCCGGGGAGGGAGTCAGGTCGTGGGCATCTGGGTGCTCTGGGGCATCCTCGCCACCCTGGCGGCCACCTTCGGCTCGGCGCAGCCCATCGACGACGCGCCACTCGGCCGGCGCCGGATCGCAGTCGGCGTCTTCACCTTCCTCCTCGGGGCGCTCTGTTTCACCCCGGTCCCGATCCAGATCACCGGCGCCTGAGTCAGTCTGCACCCCCGTGCGTCCAGCCTTCGTCGGGCAGCGGATCACCGTCCAGGCGAACGTCTCCGGCGGCCTCGGTCACCGTCCCGACGTCCGTCAGCGATACGGCCAGGCGGTCGCGGGCGTCCTCGACGGATGCCTCGGGGAGCGTGCAGACGAGTTCGAAGTCCTCCCCGTAGGTCATCGCCTCGTGGCGGACGTCCCCGCTGGCCAGGGCCGACAGCGCCGGTGCGACGGGCACGGCCTCCCCGTCGATGGCGACGCCCACGTCGCTGGCCTCGGCGATCTGGTGCAGCGAGCGGGCCAGCCCGTCGCTCGAGTCCATCATCGCGGTCGCCGACGCGGCGAGGATTCGCCCCGCCCGGACCCGCGGCTCGAACTGGAACAGGTCGTTTCCTCGCACCGCGTCGCCCGCCGCGAAGTGACGGACGGCAGCCGCCGACCGACCGAGCGCACCGGTCACGCAGACGACGTCCCCGGGCGAGGCACCACTGCGGAAAACCGGATCGTCGGTGGTGCCGATCGCCGCGCTCGCGACGGTGCGTTCCTGGTGTCCGTCGAGGTCTCCGCCCACGTAGGACGCGTCGACGAGATCGGAGACGTCCATCGCCCCCTCGACGAAGGCCGTGAGCGGCTCCGTCTCGAAGGAGGGCGCCCCGTAGACGGCCACGGTGCCGGTCGCGGCCGCGCCCATGGCGGCGACGTCGGAGAGCGACGCCCCCACCGATCGCCATCCCATCGTGTACGGCGTCGTTCCCTCGGGAAAGTCCGTATGCTCGTGGAGCATGTCGATGGTCAGGACCGTGCCGTCGACGACCGCCGCGTCGTCACCGGCGGCACTCACGAGGTCGCCGACGAGCGAGAGGGCCCCCCGTTCATCCATGTGCCGACCTCTCCTCCGGACCCCAAAAGGGGTACGGTTCCCGGCGGTGTCGGAGGCTTTACGCCGCGTCCCTCCGTCCACACCCACGATGGACGTCGACTTCCCGAAGGTCGTCGCCGGGTTCGTCGGCACCGCCCTCGTGCTCGGCGGGCTGGTATACGTCGTCGGCATCTCGGACCTCGTGGGTGCGATCCGCCTCCTCGAGGCCCGCTCGCTCGCGCTGATCGCGGTCGCCGGACTCGCCTGGCTGGTCGCGTGGGGGTTCGCCCTACGGACCGTCCTGGCAACACTCGGCGTCGAGACGACGATTCGCGGGGCCCAGCTCCTCTACGCGAGTGCCGCCTTCGCGAACAACGTCACGCCGTTCGGGCAGGCCGGTGGCGAACCGATCAGTGCCCTGTTGATCGCCCGGGCGACCGGCACGGAGTACGAGCGCGGTCTCGCCGCTATTGCCTCGGTCGACTCACTCAACTTCGTCCCGTCGATCGTCCTCGCGCTGCTCGGACTGGCGTACTACGTGGCCCGGTTCACAGTCGGTGATCGCATCCTGTTCGTGGTCGCGGTCGTGGTGGGCCTCGCCCTCGCGGTGCCGGCGGTCGCATACCTGGGCTGGCGGTCCCGAGAGCGCATCAAGGCGACGGTCACGCGGTACGCAACGCCGCTCCTCCAGCGACTGGGCGTCCACCTCCCCGGCGTTCCCGTCGTCGAGTCGGTGCACGTCCGCGAGCGCATCGGGAGTTTCTACGCCGCGATCGGTCGGGTCGCGACGGATCGCCGCCAGCTGGCGACCGCGATGGGATTCTCGGCGCTCGGGTGGCTGTTCCTGTGCGTGACGCTGTACCTGACCCTCTACGCGCTCGGGGCACCGGTGTCTCCGGTGATCGTCGCCATCGTGGTCCCGGTCGGGACCATCGCGAGCATCGCCCCCCTCCCGGGTGGTGCGGGCGGCGTCGAGGCGGCGACGGTCCTCCTGCTCGTGCCGACCACCGGGGTGAGCGCGGCGACGGCCGGGGCCGCGGCCATCGTGTACCGGGTGTCGACGTACTGGATCCCGACCATTCTGGGGGGCGTCGCGGCGAGCTGGCTGCAGGGCCATTCGGGTCCCTAACGATGCGTTTAAACAGCGCCGCCGAGAATTCGCGTCCATGGTAACCCTCTACGACGCCCCCGCGGACGAGCTCAACGAGGCGCTCGCCGCGACTCTCGCCGACCGCCTCGAGGAGCCCGAGTGGATCACCTACGCGAAGACCGGTCAGGACCGCGAACTGCCGCCCGAGCAGGACGACTTCTGGTACCGACGCGCCGCCAGCATCCTGCGCAAGGTCGCGACGGACGGCCCGGTCGGCGTCGAACGCCTCTCGACGGTCTACGGCGACAAGAAGGACGGCACCACCCGCTACCGCGTCGCCCCGTCCCACAAGACCGACGGCTCGAAGAACGTCATCCGGACCATCCTCCAGCAGCTCGAGGACGAGGACCTCGTCATGGAACAGGGCAGCGACGGCCGCATCGTCACCCCCGAGGGCCGCAGTCTCCTCGACGAGACCGCGGGCGACGTCGTCGAGGACCTCGACGATCCCGACCTCGAGCGCTACGTCTAACTGCCGCCAGCGACGCTCTATCCCCCTTTCGCGCCGTGACGGTGGCCGACGCACTCGCTCCTGATCTGGCTGCCAGGCGATCCCGACCGATCCCGGGACGGACGACCGCGCTCCCGCCCAGTGCGCCCCGGGCCGTTCTCAGCACATGCCCCAGGGTGGTCCGGTCACCGTACTTGAACCCGACCACGCGGGGCGAACGATCGTACGCGTCCCCGGTGGGCCCCGCTGTGCCACCGTCGGGGAGTGGCTCGCCGCCGACGACGTGCCGTCGAGCGTGACCGGCCCGGAGTCGGTGCAACGAAGAGTCGCTGGCGGTCTTTTTTCCCCACGTTTTTGCCGAGCGAGCCACCGGCTCGCGAGGGAAAAAGTGGGAGTGCGAGGGAGGGGATTCGAACCACGGTCGGACATGCTCGCTACGCTGCGCGTGCCCTCCCTGATTCGAATCCGTACACTCACTTCTCCTCGCAGTGCAACGAAGAGTCGCTGGCGGTCTTTTTTCCCCACGTTTTTGCCGAGCGAGCC
>JBDGUD010000001.1:0-82 GCA_042216165.1 Halanaeroarchaeum sp. | reverse complement strand
ACCGGCTCGCGAGGGAAAAAGTGGGAGTGCGAGGGAGGGGATTCGAACCCCCGGACCCCTGCGGGAGCGGGTCTTAAGCCCG
>JBDGUD010000004.1:0-27031 GCA_042216165.1 Halanaeroarchaeum sp. | reverse complement strand
CCGTCTGATCGACGGCTTCCGCGAGGACTACGACTACGTCTTCGAGGCGAACGGGGATCGCATCCACAAGACGGTGCACCTCTTCATCGCCAAGTCCTTCGAGGCGAGCGCCGAGCTCTCCGCGGAACACCGCGACCTCCAGTGGCGGGACTACGAACAGGCGATCAACACCATCACCCAGGACGGGCCCAGGGACATCCTCCGCGAGGCGAAGGAGTTCCTCGACGAGGAGGCGGACTGACCGGCGAACGATTATCTCCCCGGGGCCCCTGCAGTCGTCCGTGGCGACCCAGTACGAACACGAGTTCGGGTTCGAACTCCGCGTGTGCGCGTGGGCCGAGCGGTCCTGGCCCCCCGACGAGACGACGACCACTCCCGTGATCGTCGCCCGGCAACTGGGCACGGCCAGCCGACGCTGGGACACCGTCGTCGTCGAGGTGGATCCGGAGGCCACCGAGCGCAGGCTTGCCTTCGGTGACCGTCGTCTCGACGGTGATTTGCTCCACGTAGTGCGCAACGCCCCCAGCGAGTGGACGTACTACCGCGAGGCGCTCCCCGATCCCGGGTATCCGTGGCGCTACGTCCGGGAGGCCGTCCATCGTGCGGCCGACCGGGGGGCGATCCGGGAGCGGAAGGTGGGCAACCGCATCGAGATCGAGCGCCGTGGTCCGTACCCCGACTGGGTCGAGCGGGTGATCGCGATCGAGAACAAGCCGGATCTCGACGCCAGTGCCGCCAGCGCGCTGGCCGACCAGATCGAGCGGGACGTCGCCCACGGTCTCGCCGACGAGGTGTGGATCGCGACCGGCCGCACCGGCGATCGGGTCGAGCCGGCGCTGCTCGAGGACGTCCCCGTCGAGGCGGGGATCCTGACCGTGGAGGACGGCGACGCGGACGTCCTCTGGTATCCGCGCTCGCTCGACGTCGAGGGCACGGGCACCGTCATCCGCGAGCGGGGCGAGCGCAGCGAGTACGGCGAGACCGTTGCCCGCTTCGAGTACGTCGATCCCGAGACGAAGACCGACACGCGACTCGAAATCGCCGAGCGGGCCTTCGAACGCGGCTGGCGGTCGTACCTGGAGACGATGCGGCCCGACTGCCGACACTTCGACGTCCGGCGAGCGAGCCACGGCTACGTTCCCGCCTGCCGAGCGAAGGAACGGGAACAGACGGGAGCGGAGTGTCGCGGCTCCTGCGAATCGTTCGAGCCGGAGCCACCCGCCTGGCGCCAGCGCGGGTGGCCGATCGAGGGAGGACCGGGAAAGGCGGTGCGCCGAGTGCTCGAATCACGTCAGGACCGGAACCGGTGACAAGCCGTCGAGGGGGGCCAGAGTCCACGACCGGTCGGCGAAGGAGGACCAGAGTCCACGACCGGTCGGCGAAGGAGGGACTGGAGGCGACGATCAATCGTCGACGACGACGTTCTCGCGCTCGACCGCGAGCCTGAACGTCGGGACGGTCCGGGTCACCTTCTCGGCGACGCCCTTCCTGGCGAGCGTCTGGAGGGACCGGCGGACCTCGCCGACGTCGTAGTCCTCGCCCGTCTCCGCCTCGAGGGCGTGGAGTACCGACACCACGCTCTCTGACTCCGACTGCGGGCCTGGCAGGACCGCGAAGACGTCCCGTTCGAGGGTGGACATGTGCACGGACAGGGTGTCGGCGGGTTCCTCGCCCGTGACCAGCGAGACGGCCTCGGCCGTCGCGCGGATCATGCTGTCCTCGTCGCGGTAGTAGTACTCCCGGAGTTCGCGTTCGAGGTACTGGTGGACCTCGCTCCCGCTGTCCATCCCCCACCGCTCCTGGAGGTCCTTGTTCTTCGTCGGCTGCAGTTCGACGATGTCTGCGAGACGATCCCGGGCCTCCTCGGAGAGGGACATATGCGAGGCGTATCCACCCCACCGTATTTGCCCCTTCTGGATCCCGGGACCTTATGTCACGATCACGCGTCGGTGAGCGTATGAGTGACTCCGTCCGCTACGCAATCGACGACGCCGGCGTCGCGACCATCACCGTGAACCGGCCAGAGAGGCGCAATGCACTCGACGTCGAGACGCTCGAGGGGTTGCACGACGCGCTCGAAAGAGCCGAGGCGGACGACGCACGGACGCTCGTCGTCACCGGTGCCGGGGACGAGGCGTTCGTCGCCGGGGCGGACATCGCCTACATGAAAGACCTCTCTCCGAGCGAGGCACACGAGTACGCCGAACTCGGACACGCGTTCGTGGACGCCCTCGAGGCGTTCCCGGCCCCCGTCATCGCGGCGATCAACGGGTACGCCTTCGGGGGCGGGATGGAGGTCTGTCTCGCCTGCGACCTGCGCGTCGCGAGCGAACGGGCCATCCTCGGCCAGACCGAAATCGACCTCGGGATCGTCCCGGGGTGGGGCGGGACCCAGCGACTCCCCCGCCTCGTCGGCGACGAGATGGCTCGGCGTCTGATCTTCTTCGGGGACCGGGTCGACGCGAGCGACGCGAACGAGATCGATCTGGTCGGTGAAGTCGTTGCACACGACGAACTCGACGACCGGGTCGACGATCTGGCGCGCGAACTGGCGAGCAAGCCAGCGTTCGCGCTCCGGGCGGCGAAGGAGGCCATCAACCAGACGCACGGGGCGCCCCAGGACGCCGGCCTCGCCTTCGAACGTCGCACCTGGTCGAGCCTCTTCGGCACCCACGACCAGCGCGAGGGGATGGCGGCGTTCCTCGAGGACCGGGACCCGGACTTCGCGTGACTGCGCCGGGCCAGGGGAACGCAAGTCCCTTATTTACTCGCCAACTGACATCGGGCATGGAGTTCTGCGACGAATGCGGGTCGATGATGCGGGCCGAAGACGGCCTCTGGCGGTGCACCAGTTGCGGACACACCCAGGTCAAGGACCCCGACGCCGAGTACGTCCTCTCCGAGGAACAGGAGGCGAGCGAGATCATCGAGACGGGGACTGGTGGCGAGACCGGCCTCCCGACCACGGAGGCGGAGTGCCCGGAGTGCGGTAACGACACCGCGTACTGGTACATGCAACAGATCAGGTCGGCTGACGAGTCAGAGACCCGCTTTTTCGTCTGTACCGAGTGCGAGCACAAGTGGCGCGAGGACGACCACTGATCGGCGGGCCGACCCGCCGCATCGCGTGCCGTCGATCGGCGTCTATGGATTCCGCGCGAACGTGAGATAGCCCGTGTGTCCGACGCCACTGGTCGATGGCCGTGACCCCCGGTCGTCGAAGTCCATCCGACGCTGGATGGTCTCGACCGTCTCCACGTCGCCCAGCCCCGCCTCCCGTGCGGCCTCCTCGACCTCGCGTGCCGACTCAACGAACGGCGAATAGACGGCCGCGAAGCCGCCCGAGACGAGGACGTCGGGTGCACGCTCGACCACGGTCGCGGCGTCTTCGGTGTCGAGCGTGAGGAGGTCGTACGATCCGTCCGCGACGTCCTCGAGGTGGGCCGTGAGGTCGCCGACCCTGACCGTGACCCGGTCCCCGACCTCCGCGAGAGTCATGTTGTCCCGGGCGACGGCCGCGAACGCCTCGTCTCGCTCGTACGTCGTGACCTCGGCGCCGAGTCGGCCGAGGTACGCTGCGAGCACGCCCGTGCCGGTCCCGGCGTCCAGTACCCGGTCCCCGCTCGCGGCGCCCGTGTGCCCGACGACGAGGCCGACGTCCTTGGGCATCATCGGGGCCCCGGTTCGTTCGAAGTGCTCGAAGAGGTCGGGGCCACGGAGCGCACGGGCGACGAACGACTCCCCGAGGTGTGACTCCACGACGTCGCCCGGACTGACGTCCGACGGCACCTCGATGACGCCCAGGTCGGAGTGCACCTCCTCGCCCGGCTCGCAGAGGAACTCGCGGTCTCCGCGGACGAGCAGAATCACTCGAGTCGGTCGATGGCGGCGGCGAGGTCGCCACCGACGGCCTCGAGGGCCCCCCGGGCCGCGTCTTCGCTCGCCCCGGTCCGTTCGCGAACCAGGTCGACGTCGCTCTGGGGGATCCCGGATTCCTCAGACGGCTCCTCCGGTTCCACCTCGTCCGCGCCCTCGCGTTCGGTCGGTTCACCGACCACCTGGTAGGTCTGCTGGCCCTGTGCGTCCATCCGGGTCACGTCGGGGTTCTCGAAGACGAGTTCCGTCCCGTCGTCTTGCCGGATGATGACCTCCGTGGCGTCCAGTTCCTCCACGTCGATGCCCATCTGACTCATCATCTGCTCCAGCTTCCGGGGGTTCATGCCGCCGCCTCCAAACATACCCGGACACTGGATACCGGCTGCCAAAAGCGTGGCGGACCGGCTCAGTCGTCCGCACCCTCCCGGATCCGGACCGCCATTCCGGTCTCGAACTCGGCCATCGCCGCGGCGTCGAGTTCGGCGCGACCCACTGCGATGACCCCGCCGTCAACGTGGACGACCGCGACCTCGTCGCCGGGCCTGACGGCGGGATCGGTCCCCTGCACGAACTTGTTGAAAACGTTCTTCCCCTCCCGAACGTACGGTTCGCTCTCGTCGCCGACGACGACCCGGTACGCGGGCGCGTCGAGGGCCGCCACCAGTCGCCGGCCGCCCGCGAGCCCGAGCGTGAACCGGCCGTCGATACCCAGGCTCACGAGCCGCCCGTCCTCGGCGTGGACCTGCCGCGGGCGGCCGGACGAGGAGCGGTCGATGGCCAGGGATTCGTCCGCCGGGAAGAGCGCCTCGCCGGCGCCGGCGCCGAACTGGTAGTCGGCGACCGTGCGGAGGTCCCCGCGGTCGGCGTCGTTCATCGCCGTGGACTCGACCGGCCGGCCGTATAGCCCCTTCGACTACAGCAGGAAGGTGTCCGGCCGTTCGCCGAGATCGATGAACGAATCCGCGGCTTCGATCAGTTCCTCGGCGGTCGAGGACTGGAAGCCCATCACCTCGACCCGGACACCCTCGTGGCGGAGGTGCGAACACAGGCGGGAGAAGTCGCCGTCGCCCGTCGCGAGAACGATCGTGTCGACGTGGTCGGCGAGCGTCACCGCGTCGAGACTCATGCCCACGTCCCAGTCGGCCTTCTTCGAGCCGTCGGGGAACGTCTTGATGTCCTTGATCTTCGTCTCGAAGCCGATGTCGACCAGTGCGTCGAAGAACGACTCCTCCTCGGGGGAGTCCGCCCGGATCACGTACGCGATCGCCCGGGTCAGTTCCCGGTCCTGGACCGCCTTCTCGAGGAGACCGGAGTAGTCGATGTTTCGAGAGTAGACGCTCTGGGCCGAGTGATAGAGGTTTTGCGCGTCCGCGAGGACCGCGACGCGCTGTCCCGGATGGATCGAGACCATGGTCTCCCATTGGTCGGCCATCGCGTAAGTACCTAGGCAGTCGGCGCAACCGTTGACCCCCCCTCTCGCCCCCGTCAGGCGGGTGGCGTCTCGAAGCGGCGCAACGCGAGCGTCTCGGGGTCGAGTTCGTAGTACGACTCCCAGACCGGATCGACCGTGACCACGCGCGTGTCGCCGAAGGTGCTCTCGGTGTGCTGGTGGTGGTGGCCGACGATACACAGCGACGGCTCGAGCGCCTCCAGGATTTCGTCCACGTGGACGCAGCCGACGTCGTAATCCTCCGAGACCGGCGTCCCGTGGGGGGCCTCGTGGGCGAGAAACACGTCGACGTCCGACAGCGACTTGGCGCCTTCGACGTCCGCCTCGACGAAGTGACGGCGGCGGTCCTCGTAGAGGGCCTCACGGGGCTTCTCGTACTGGGTTGGCGCGTAATTCCCCGAGAGACCCCCGACCCGCACGCCCTCGACGTCGACCACCTCGCTCGCCAGGAGGTGGGCGTTCCGGACCCCCTCGCTCCGCAGACGACCGTGCCGAAGGGCGTCGATGACGTCGAAGTTCTCGTTGTTCCCCGCGACGAAGTGGGTGTCCACGGGGAGGTCGTAGTAGAACAGATCGCCCGCCTGCAGGGCGACGTCCTCGTCGCTGGACCGGTACGCCGCGAAGAGCGATCGGCGCCGTTCCGGGTCGTTCGCGTGAGCGTCGCCGAGGACGAGCATCGGGATTCCATCCTGCGCGACGGAGCAAAAAACCCGGTGGCATGGATTGCGAGCGCCGGAAGGTCTTTATTTCCCGGTGCCGACGACACCACCATGCACGTGGCTCCCGCCGGTCCGCGACGACCCCCTGGGAGCGACGTCTCTTCTTCCGGGAAACGCCCCAAACGCCAGTGAACCGCTCGTCGCGGAAGTGGCGACTCCGTTTCGGGCACCGCAGGTGGCCGCACCGACCTCGAACACGACCGACATCCAACACGCACCAGCCCGACACATGACACCCGAAACGATAACCACAGGCGTCTTCCCCGCGATGACGACGCCGTTCACCGACGACGGACGCATCGACCACGACCAGCTCGCCGACGACGTGCGACGCCTCGAGGAATCGGGCGTCGACGGTCTCGTGCCGGTCGGCTCTACCGGCGAGAGCGCGACGCTCACCCACGACGAACACATCGACGTCGTCGAGACGGTCGTCGAGGCCCGCGAGGAGGTCCCGGTCATCGCCGGGGCCGGGTCGAACTCGACACACGAGGCCGTCGACCTCTCCAGGCGCTCGGCGGCGGCCGGCGCCGACGCCCTCCTGCTCATCTCGCCGTACTACAACAAGCCCGAACCCGCCGGCATGGAGGCCCACTACCGCCGCATCGCCGACGAGGTGGACGTCCCACAGATCGTCTACAACGTCCCGTCGCGAACGGGTCGAAACGTCGCCGTCGAGACGGCCGTGAACCTCGCCAGTCACGAGAACGTCGTCGGATACAAGGCCGCGAGTGGCGACGTGGGACGGATCAGCGAGGTGGCGGAACGAACCGCGGACGAGCAGTTCGCCGTCCTCTCGGGCGACGACGGGATGACGCTCCCCATCGTGTCCGCCGGTGGAACCGGCGTGATCAGCGTCGCAGCGAACGTCGAACCGGAGCGGGTCTCCCGAATGACCTGGGCCGCGCTGGAGGGCGACCTCGCCGAGGCGCGCGCAATCCACCGAGAACTGAGCCCGCTCTTTCGCGCACTCTTCCTCGAGACCAACCCGATCCCGGTCAAGGAGGCGATGGCGATCAGGGGGTACGGGCCGGCCGACCTCCGCCTCCCCCTGACGCGACTGAGCGACGAGCACCGGGAGACGCTCGAGGTCGTCCTCGCCGACCTGGCGGAGGCCGCAGAGGCATGAGAGCGGCGGTCACCGGTGCCACGGGTCGGATGGGCCGGACCGTCATCTCGGTCCTCGACGACCGCGACGTGGACGTCGCCTTCGCCGTCTCCCGGAGCCCCGGGGACGGACCGATCGCCGGCCACGACGTCGAGGAACGGTCCCGATTTGCGGACCTGCTCTCGGCGCGAGACCCGGACGTGGTGATCGACTTCACCGCCCCCGATGCGAGCGTCGAGTACGTGGGGGCGGCGGCCGAGGCAGGCGTCCCCGTCGTCGTCGGGACGACGGGATTCGACGACGACCACCGTGCGAGCCTGGCCGCCGCTGGCGAGCGGATCCCTGTCCTGCTCGGGGCCAACTTCGCCCGGGGCGTGCAGGCCCTCATCGGCGCGGTCGAGGAGGCCGTCGCTTCTCTCCCGGCGTACGACGTCGAACTCACCGAGACCCACCACGACGGCAAGCGCGACGCCCCGAGTGGCACCGCGACCGTGATTCTCGACCGCATCGACGACGCCCGCGGCCGCGATCACGACCGCGTTCACGGGCGGGACGGCATCGCACCACGAACAACGGACGAAATCGGCGTCCACGCCCGCCGTGCAGGCGACGTAACCGGCGAGCACGAGGTCCTGCTGGCCGGCAACCACGAGTCGCTCTCGCTCACCCACCGCGCGGGCTCCCGCGACGTCTTCGCCGAGGGGGCGATCGACGCGGCCGGGTGGCTCGTCGCTCAGTCCCCGGGACTGCGCCGATTCGCCGACATCGCCGACGAACTCGCATGAGCCTCGAAGCCGACATCCGCGACCTGCAGCACCGCTACGAGAACACCGATCTCGACGCAGAGAGCGCGTGTCCCGACGACCTCGCGGTCCTCGACGCATTCCTCGACGCCCTCGAGGCGGGCGAGGTACGGGCCGCCGAACGACGCGACGGCGACTGGGAGGCCGTGGCCTGGGTCAAGCAGGGCATCCTCCTCAACTTCGCCCTCCGCGAGACGACCGCGCGCCGGTACGGCGACGTCACCTACCACGACGTCCTGCCACTCCGCGAGACGGACGATCTGCTCGCGAAGGGGACCCGCAACACCCCCGACGGGACGGTGATCCGGCGCGGCGCACACGTCGGCGACGACGCGATCCTGATGAGCCCCTCCTTCGTCAACGTCGGCGCTTACGTCGGCGACGGCACGCTCGTCGACTCCGCCGACACGGTCGGGTCCGCGGCCCAGATCGGCGACGACGTGAAGTTGGGGGCGAACACCGTGATCGGCGGCGTCCTGGAGCCGATCGAGGACGCCCCGGTCGTCGTGGAGGACGGCGTGGCTCTCGGCGCGGGCACGCGGGTCACCTCGGGATTCGTCGTCGGCGAGAACAGCGTCGTCGGGGAGAACACCCTCCTGTCCCCCCGCGTCCCGGTCTACGACCTGGTCGAGGAGGAGGTCGTCTACGGACACCTACCGCCCGAACGCCGGGCCTTCACCCGGTTCGTCGAGTCGAGCATCGGCGACCACGACCTCTTCGACGGCGGGGCGTTCAAGCCAGCCGTGGTGGCGATGGACCTCGAGGCCGAGACCCTGGACGCGACCCAGCGCGAGGAGGTCCTCCGGACGTGACGGCGAACTCCCCGGTTCGTCGACTGGCCGACTGGGACGCCGCAGAACTTCGCCGCCTCGGCGCGGAGCACGGGACGCCCCTGTACGCGATCGACCTCGATCGCGTGGCCCGGAACTACCGGCGGTTGCGAGACGCGTTCCCCGACGCCGGGATCCACTACGCAGCCAAGGCCAACGCGGGCCGGGCCGTACTCGAACGCCTCGCGGCCGAGGGGGCCGGCGTCGAGTGCGCATCCGCCGGCGAAGTGGTGCGCGCTCTCGACGCCGGGTTCGACGGCGAAGAGGTCCTCTACACCGCGGTCAATCCCCCCGACCGTGACCTCGACGCGGTCGTCGAGCTGGCGCGCGAGGAGTCGGGCCTGACGATCACCGTCGGCGCCGGCGACACGATCGATCGACTCGCCGACCGGGGCTACGCCGGCCGTCTCTGCGTCCGTGTCCATCCCGGGGTCGGCGCCGGCCACAGCGATGCGGTCGCGACCGGTCGCGACGCCCGCTTCGGCGTCCCGGCGGAGGACGCCCCGTCCCTCCTCGACGACGCCGCCGAACGGGGGTTCGACGTGGTCGGCGTCCACGCCCACACCGGCAGCGGTCTCACGAACGAGGACGCCGACGCGCACCGGGCGGTCGTCGAGACGCTGGCCGAGGTGGTCGACGCGACGGAGACCCCCCTCGAATTCGTGGACGTGGGGGGCGGATTCGGCGTTCCCTATCGGCCCGACGAGCCGCCGCTCGACCTCGATCCGATCGCCGAGGCGACCCGAGCAGCACTCGGCGACCACGAGGTGCGCCTCGCGATCGAACCGGGACGATACCTCGTCGCCGACGCGGGCGTGTTGCTCGCCAGCGTGAACACCGTCAAGGAGACGGAGGCGGTCGTCTACGCGGGCGTCGACGCCGGCATGACGACGTTGATACGGCCCGCGCTCTACGGGTCCTACCACCACGTGGCGTCGCTCGCGCCGGACGCCGAGGAACGAGACCGTGCGACGGTCTCGGTCGTGGGCCCGGTCTGCGAGAGCACGGACGTGCTCGCGGAGGATCGACGGCTCCCGGCACCCAGGCGGGGCGATCTCCTGGCCGTCGGCAACGCGGGCGCGTACGGCATCGAGATGGCGAACCAGTACAACAGTCGACCGCGGCCGGCCGTCGTCGCCCTCGAGGGCGGGACCGAACGGGTGGTCAGACGGCGGGAGACGGTCGAAGACGTCACCGCGATGGAGGCACCATGAGCGAGGTTTCCTACCGGAAGTACCACGGCACCGGCAACGACTTCGCGGTCGTATCGGCCGATGAGGAGGTCCCCGACAGGCGGGCGTTCTCGATGGCGCTCTGTGACGACCTCTCCGCGGACGGCGTGCTCTTTCTCGCCCTGGACGGGGGGACCGACCCCCCGACCGTCGAGATGACGCTCTATCAGCCCGACGGCAGCACCGCGGCGATGTGCGGCAACGGGGCCAGAGTCGCCGGCCGCTGGGGCTCGGAGCAGACCGGCGCGGACGAGATTCGCCTCCAGACCGGGGCCGGTCCCCGTCACACGACGATTCACGAGGACTGGAGCGTGACCGTCGAGATGGGGTCCCCGACCTTCGACCCGGACGCGGTCCCGGTCGATGCGCCCGGACCGATGGTCCGAGAGCCGCTGGCCGGCTACGAGATAACCGCCGTCAACACCGGCGTCCCCCACGCGGTGACCTTCGTGGACGACGTGGACGGGGTGGACCTGCAGGCCGATGCCCCGCCGATCCGGCACGCAGACGTTTTCCCGGAGGGCACCAACGCCACGTTCGCGGCCCGTGCCGGGGACGGGTACGACCAGCGGACCTTCGAGCGGGGCGTCGAGGGCGAGACCCAGTCCTGTGGGACGGGGGCGGTCGCCATCGTGGCGGTGGCGGCGCGGTTCGGCGAGGTCGAGGCCGGGGACCCGACGACGGTCAGTCCACCGGGCGGTGACCTCGTCGTGGCCGTCGACGACGATGGGTCGTCGACCCTCCGCGGACCCACTGCGTACGAATTTTCAGACGTGGCCCCGAGGGAACCGGGGAGGGACTGACACGTGGCATTCGATCCGATCGACTTCCTCGAACGAGCCGTCCGGACGCCCTCCCACGAGGAGGCGGGCGAGATGCGAGACCTGCTCGTCTCCACCCTCGAGGCGAACGGGCGGGCCGTCACCGTCGACGAGGCGGGCAACGTCCTCGCCTCGAGCGGTGAGGGATCCCCGCACGTGGTGCTGAACACCCACCTCGATACGGTCCCGCCACACGTGGAGTTCGGACGCGACGGAGACGTGATCAGCGGACGAGGTGCCTGCGACGCGAAGGGGCCCCTGGCGGCGATGGTCGGCGCGTACCTCGCGACCGATCCCGGTTCAGGGCGACTCACGCTCGCCGTCACGCCCGACGAGGAGACCGACTCGACCGGGGCGAACGCCCTCGACCTCGACGCAGACGCGTACATCGTGGGCGAACCGACCGACCTTGACGTCTGCGTCTCCGCCCGCGGCCGCTTCCAGGGGACCGTCACCGTCTCGGGGGTGGGTGCCCACGCGGCCGAGCCGACGGCGGGCGTCAACGCCATCTCGGCCGCTGCACAGGTCATCGCGGCGATGGACTCCTTCGACGCGGAGTTCGGGCCGTCACCCCATCCACGGCTCGGGCCCCCGACGCTCACGCCGACCCGCATCGAGGGGGGCGAGGCCGCGAACCGGGTGCCGGCGGGCGTCGAGATCGTCTTCGACCGGCGGAGCGTCCCGCCCGAGACGGCCGAGCGGCTCTTCGAGTTGCTGGAGCGTCACCTCACCGAGCACGCGCCCGACACGGTCACGGTCGGGGTCGATCCGGTCGATCGCGAGACGCCGTTCCTCGAGGCGTTCGAGACCGACCCCGAGTCCGACGTCGTCGCCGCACTCCACGACGCCAGCGGCGGGGCCCTCGCGCCCTTCGGCGCTGCCACCGAGGCGTCGTACTTCGCCGCCGACGCCCCCACCGTGGTGTTCGGCCCGGGACGCCTCCAGGACGACGAGGGACCCGTCGCGCACGCCGAGCGCGAGTACGTCAGCGCGTCGGCGGTCGAATCCGCGAGCGAGGCGTTGACGGAGGCGCTGCAGACGCTCCTCGACTAGTCGGAAAAGACGTCCACGATGGCTGCACCCCTCATTCGACGTCCCCGGCGAGGTCGGCGGCGATGCCGGTGTATCCGGCGGGCGTCAGCGCCCGGAGTTCCTCGCGGACCGACTCCGGAACGTCGAGGTCGGCGAAGAGGTCGTGGAAGTCATGGAGGTCGACGCGCTGGCCGCGCGTGAGCGCCTTGACCCGCTCGTAGGCGTCCGATTCGCCCTCGCGACGGAGGATGGTCTGGACCGCCTCGCCGATCACCTCGGGATTGTCGGCGAGGTCGGCGGCCATCGCCTCCTCGTTCGGAACGACGGTCCCGAGGCCGTCCTGGAGTTTGGTGTATCCGAGGAGGCAGTAGGCCAGCGCCGAGCCGACGTTGCGCTTGACCGTGGAGTCGGAGAGGTCCCGCTGGAGGCGCGAACTCGTCACGTAGTCGGCGAGGAAGACGAGGTCCGCGTTCGCCTTCGAGAGGTTGCCCTCGCTGTTCTCGAAGTCGATGGGGTTGACCTTGTGGGGCATGGTCGAGGACCCCGTCTCGCTCGCGGCCGCCTCCTGACCCAGGTAGCCGTCGCTCACGTAGCGCCACAGGTCACGGTCGAGGTCCAGCAGCACGTTGTTGACGCCCCGGAGAGCGTCGAAGAGGGTCCCGAGGTCGTCGCTGGGGTTGACCTGGGTCGTGACCTCGACGTGGTCGAGGCCCAGGGAGGCGACGAACTCGCGCGCGAACCGCCGCCAGTCGACGGCCGGGAACGCGGCCACGTGGGCACCGTACGTCCCCGTCGCCCCGCCGAGTTTTCCCTGCAACCCGTCGAGGGCGGACTCCACGCGGCCGGTCGACCGACCGAGTCGCGTGGCGTAGACCGCCATTTCCTTGCCGAACGTGGTCGGGGTCGCCGCCTGGCCGTGGGTCCTGGCGAGCATCGGGAGGTCCGCGTGCTCGTGGGCCATCGCCACCAGGTCGTCCCGGACGGCGCGCAACGCCGGCAGGAGGACGTCCGCGACGGCCGGTCGGACCAGCAACCGGTACGCGAGGTTGTTGACGTCCTCGCTGGTCAGCCCGAAGTGGATCCAGGGGTGAACAGCGTCCGGGGCTCGCTCGCGAACGAAGTACTCGACCGCCTTCACGTCGTGGTTGGTTGCATCGTAGCCCCTGGCGCCCTCCGTCTCGATCCGTTTGACCAGGTCTGCGTCCGCCTCGTCGAAGTCCTCGTGTGCGGCCCGGAGTTCCTTCGCCGTCTCGTCGTCCACGGTGAGGGGCACGGCATCCAGGTCGGCCAGCGCGAGGACGTATTCGACCTCCACGCGGACGCGGGCCCGCACGAGACCCGCTTCGCTGGCGTACGGCACGAGCGGCCGGGTCCGGTCGGCGTACCGGCCGTCGAGGGGCGAGACGGCGTAGAGGGGCGAGCGATCGGTCATGTGCCGGAAAGGCCTCGCCCGGCGCAAAAGCGTGTCGGTATCCACCCACGTGCGTGCATATCGGGACAGTATACCCGGCCCATAGTCGCACATATAATCCGCGTTCGTGGATACCACCGCGATCGCAACCGCAATTCCTTTTGTGCTCGCTCGCCCTCGTCCACCCATGACACACGTTGTCGGCATGGCGAGCAACCGGGGGCGCAATCTGATGCACCTCCAGGACGTCCGACCGGGCGGCGCGTCGCTGTCCGTCGTCCTCACCAACGACGCCGACGCACCAGTCCTCGAGAAGGCCGAGAAGCGAGGCGTCCCCACCGAAGTCGTCGAGCGAACCGACGACATGGACCGCTTCGACCACGAGCGAGCGATACTCGACGCCCTCGACGGCTACGAGGCAGATCTCGTGGCGCTGGACGGCTACATGCGCGTCCTGTCGAGCACCTTCCTCGATGCGATGCCGACCACGATCAACGTTCACCCCTCGTTGCTCCCCTCGTTCCCGGGAATGGACGCCCACGAGCAGGTCCTCGACGCGGGCGTCGCGGTCACGGGCTGCACCGTCCACGTCGTCACGAACGCGGTCGCCGAGGACGGCACCCTCCTCGAGTCCGAGGTCGACGCCGGTCCGGTGATCACCCAGGAACCGATCCCGGTCTACGAAGGCGACGACGCGCAGGTCCTGAAAGACCGCGTGCTCTACGAGGGGGAGTTCAAGGCCTACCCCCGGACAGTCCGGTGGTTCGCCGAGGGGCGCGTCGACGTGGACGGGGATGGGGTGACCGTCGAGGGAGACGACGGGGGAACCTTCCCCGAGCGGCGGGTCGTCTCGGACGACCGCGTGCGCGAACTCCGCTACGGCGAGAACCCCCATCAGGACGCCGCCCTCTACGCGGACGCGACGGTCGAGGAGGCGAACGTCGTCGACGCCGAGCAGCGCAACGAGGGAGCGAAGGCGCTCTCGTACAACAACTACAACGACGCCGACGGTGCGCTCGACCTCATCAAGGAGTTCGACGACCCCGCCGCGGCGGTCATCAAGCACACCAACCCCGCGGGGTGTGCGACCGCCGATTCCGTCGCGGAGGCGTACGAACGGGCGCTGGCGACGGACCCGATGTCCGCGTTCGGCGGCATCGTCGCGCTGAACCGGGAGTGCGACGCCGCGACCGCTTCCCAGATCACGGACTCCTTCAAGGAGGTCGTCGTCGCGCCGGGCTACACCGAGGAGGCCCTGGCGATTCTGCGGGAGAAGGACAACCTTCGCGTCCTCGACGTGGGTGACGTCGGAGAGGTCACCGAGACGGTCACCGAGAAACCGATCGTCGGGGGACGCCTCGTCCAGGAGCGCGACCGGCAGAAAATCTCCCGCGAGGACCTGGAGGTCGTGACCGAGCGCGATCCCACCGAGGAGGAGTTCGAGACGATGACGTTCGCCTGGCAGACGCTCAAGCACGTCAAGTCGAACGGCATCCTCTTCGCGAAGGGGACGGAGACGGTCGGCCTCGGCGTCGGTCAGGTGAGCCGCGTGGACGCCGTCAAGATCGCGGCCATGAAGGCCGAGAAAGACGCCGAGGGCAAGACGGCCGAGGGTGCCGTAATGGCCTCCGACGCATTCTTCCCGTTCCCCGACGGCATCGAGGAGGCAGCGGAGGCCGGGATCGAGGCCGTCATCCAGCCCGGCGGATCGGTGAACGACGACTCGGTCGTCGAGGCCGCGGACGAGCACGGGATGGCGATGGTCTTCACCGGAAGCAGGGCATTCCGGCACGACTGACGACGGCGCGTTTCACGGCGAGAGGAGGCCCGCCAGGCCGAGTACCGCGACGAGCAGGCCGACGAGACCCAGCGGATCCAGGTACCTGAGCCGGGGCCAGCGGTATCCGAAGGAGGAGAAGAACCCGGCGAAGGCGAACCAGAACAGGGGCAGAGGGGCCCGGGTCTCGAACGCCCGAAACCCCATAACTGCGAGGAACGCGAGGAATCCGAGCATCCGGGGGTTCGGGTGGTCTCCCCTGGCGAGGGAGTGGCGGTATCTGTGGCCACGTCGAGGACGACGCGTCCCGAGAACGTCGAAGCACAGTGACACCGACTGTCGGTGTTTTACAGGAGCAGGTCGAGCACACTCAGGCCGACGACGTGGAGCACAACGTCGGCAGTGAAGTGCGCGAGGACAGCGGCGACGAGACCGTCTCGCCAGTAGAGCCAACCGAAGACGACGCCCGCGAGGCCGTTGAGGAGGAGCGACCGGACGAGGAGATACGGCGTGATGGACCCGCCGGAGGCGACGACGATCGGAAGGTGGCCGAGAGCGAATATCACGGCCGCCACCGCGATCGCGGCCCACACGGCGGCCTCGGTCGGACCGCCGTCGTCGGCACGGACGAGTTTCCAGGAGACCCAGACGAAGAAGGAGACGAGCCCGAAACGAAGGAGGAGTTCCTCGAAGACGCCGCCGTAGAACGCGGCCAGCGCCCGGGTCCAGAGGGGCGGGAGCCCCTGGACGACGGTCGGGCGACCCGTCGCAACGAGGAGGCCCACGTCGAGGACGAGCAGTGCGACCCCGACGGCCGCGCCCCACCCGATCGAGCGGGGGGCGAACGAGCGGATCCGGTCGGGAACTGCCTCCCCAGACAGCGCGGCGGTCACCACCGGCGCACCGAGTCCCACGGGGGAACCGAAGTACTGACCGACGCCGACCGCCACCGCGAGGAGGACGGCAGTCTGGAGCACTGCGACGCCGACGGTGAGCGGCGACGGGGTGACGCCGACCGGTGACAGGGCCATCGTGTAGGGGAGACCGAGCAGGTAGGCGACCAGGCCTGCCCCGACGAGGACGACGAACTGGCGCAGGTCGAAAGGGGACATGGCGACCACGACTCCGGCCGCGAGCAAAAGGTTGCTGGCGGGGGCTGGGGGCGCTGTTCAGATAAGCAGACGATGGTGTTCGACAGTATGCCGACCTGAAAGCCCTCGGCGTGCTCGACTCCCGCGCCTCGCTGTCACCGGAAATCGGAGATTTCCGAGATGACGAACGAGCTCCGCTCGTTCGGACCACGCGCTTCGGCCGCGACGCGGCCTGCAGTGCTTACGTCGTCCTCAGAAATCGAAGATTTCTGATGGGCTGCGCAAGAGCTCCGCTCTTGCGAACGGCGGGGTTCGCCGACCCCGCCTCGCCCTTTCAATCCGCCAGGTGGCGGCTGCGTAGCCAGCCGATCCCGGCCTGGCCGTTCCCTTATCTGAACAATGCCGGGGCTGGACGGTGACACCGAAGGCTATACCCGCGTCGACACCGACCGAGCAGGCATGCACGCCGGTGTCGTCCTCCTCAATTTCGGGGAGCCAGCACGGTCCGACCGAGCGGCCGTCGTGGACTACCTCGAGCGCATCTTCTTCGACAACGCCGATCTGGAAGACTACGACTCGCCAGCGGCGGCCAGGGAGCGCGCGCGGACGCTCGCCGAGCGGCGGGCACCCGGACTCGTCGAGGAGTACGAGCAGATCGGGGGGTCGCCACTGCAGGAGCAGGCCGAGGCCCAGGCCGACGCCCTCCGCGATGAACTCGCCAACCGGGGTCACGATGCGTCGGTCTACACCGGCTACCAGTACGTCGAACCGCTCATCGATGACGCCGTGGCTGCGGCGCAGTCCGACGGCGTCGATCACCTGATCGGGCTGCCGGTCTACCCCCTGTGTGGACCCTCGACGAACGTGTTCGCGGTCGACGACCTCGAGGAGGCGGTGCGAGCGGCGGACTGGGACGTCGCGTGGAACGCGGTCACCGGCTGGCACCGCCACCCGACCTACCCCCGGATGCGCGCGGAGAACGTCAGGTCGTTCGTGGCGGACGCGGGCGTCGACCTGTCCGATCCCGGGACGGAACTGGTGTTCTCGGCACACGGGACGGCTCTGCACTACCTCGACGAGGGCAGCCGGTACGACCGGTACGTCGACGAGTACACGGAGACGCTCGCGGCCCTGCTCGACGTCGACGACTACACGCTCGGCTTCCAGAATCACGAGAACCGCGACATCCCCTGGACGGAGCCCGACGTCGAGACCGCCATCGGGTCCGTCGACGCCGACCGCGTGGTCGTCGAGCCGGCGAGTTTCCTCCACGAGCAGTCCGAGACCCTCTCGGAACTCGACGACGAACTGGCCGCGGAGGCCGCGGCGGCGGGACTCGAGTTCCACCGCGTGCCGGTACCACACGACGACGAACGTCTCCCGTCGATCCTGGCCGACCTCGTCGAACCGTTCCTCGCGAACTTCGATCCGGGCTACTACCAGCTCCGCCAGTGCCAGTGCCGGGCGAAGGAGGGCACGGTATGCCTGAACGCCGACCCCCTCTAATCAGCGCTCGAACGACTGCGCCGTTTCGACGAACGCCTCCACCGCTCTGGGGTCGGTCCGCCGGTCGATGCCGTGGCCCAGATTGAGGATGTGCCCCGCCGATCCCGCGCGTTCGATCAGCCGGCGGGTTCGCTCGGCGACGAAGTCGGGATCGCCCAGGAGGTAGGCCGGATCGAGGTTGCCCTGGACCGGGAGGTCCCCCAGCGACTCACGCGCCTCGCCGATGTCGACGGTCCAGTCCAGGCCGATCACGTCCGCACCGCTCGCGCGAAGCTGGTCGAGTCGACCGGCCATGTTCCGAACGAAGACGATGGTCGGAACGTCGACGGCCTCGAGGATGCGCTCGTGGACCGGGAGGACGTACTCCGCGTAGTCCTCGGGGCCGAGGAGACCGGCGTAGGTGTCGAACAACTGGACGACGTCGGCGCCGTGATCGACCTGGTACTGGAGGAAGTCGGCCACGACGTCGGCGAAGACCGCGAGCAGATCGGCGAACGCATCGGGATGGGCCGCCCGAAAGCCACGGACGGGGACGTGTGACCGGGACGGTTCCCCCGCGACGGCGTACGATGCGAGCGTGAACGGGCCACCCGCGAACCCGATGACCGCCGCCTCGTCCCCGACTCGCCCGTCGATCCGTTCGAGGAGGGCACCGACGTAATCGAGGGCGTCCGCGACGGGTACCCGGTCCGACGGGACGTCACCGGGGCTCTCGATCGGCGTCTCGACGACCGGACCGACCCCCGACTCGACGTGATACTCGAGGCCGAGCGGTTCCAGGGCGACGAGGATGTCCGAGTACATCACGACGCCGTCGACGCCGAACCGCTCCCACGGCTGGAGCGTTATCTCCGCCGCGACGTCCGGCGTCGAGATCGCCTCGCGGAACGAGTATTCGGCGCGCAGCTCCCGGTACTCGGGGAGGTATCGCCCGGCCTGTCGCATGAGCCAGACCGGCGGCCGATCGGTTCGCTCGCCGCGGGCCGCCCGGAGGAACCGTTCTTTCATCGAGGGGCACTTCGACGGCGACGGTTAAGAAGGATGGGCAGAGCGAGCGACTCCGACAGGCCTATGCGCGGTCCACGATACCCAACTGGTATGCGTTACGACGAGGCGGCGAATTTTCTCCTCGATCTGCGCCGCTACCGGCCCAAGCCGGGGACCGAATCGACGGCGGACCTCCTCTCGTTCCTCGGTGATCCCCAGGAGGAGGCGGTCTCGGTGCAGGTCGCCGGCTCGAACGGAAAGGGCAGCACCGCGCGCATGCTCGAGCGGGTGCTCGCCGAGGGCGGTCTCGACGTCGGGCTCTACACCTCGCCCCACCTGGACGACGTCCGGGAACGGGTCCGGGTGAACGGACGTCCGATCACCGAGACGGCAGTCGCCGAGTTCGTCGAGGCGATCGAACCCCGCGTGACGGACCGGGCCGCGAGGAACGACGCCCCGACGTTCTTCGAGGTCGTGACGGCGATGGCGCTGTGGTACTTCGGGCGGGAGTCGGTCGACGTCGCCGTCCTCGAGGTCGGCATCGGTGGGCGGTACGACGCGACGAGCGTCGTCGATCCGACCGCGTCAGCGGTGACGAGCGTCACCCTCGAGCACACCGGCGTCCTGGGCGACACCGTCGAGGAGATCGCCCGCGACAAGGCGTCGGTCGCGCCGGACGATCGGCCCCTGGTGACCGGGACGAGCGGAGACGCACTCGCAGCCGTCGAGGAGTCCGTCGACGACGTGATCACGGTCGGAGAATCGGCGGCAGACGTTCTGGTGGAGTACAACGGGCGGACGAACCACGCGGAGGCCGCCGTCACCGTCGGGGGAGGGGACTGGCGTGTCGAGACGAGGATTCCCTTGCTGGGCGCCTACCAGGCCCGCAACGCCGGCGTCGCCGCCACGCTGGCCAGACAGGTCGCGGACGTCGACGAACCCACGATCGCACGAGGACTCAGGAAGGCGACGCTCCCGGGTCGCTTCGAGGTCCTCGAGACGGAGCCGCTCGTCGTCCTAGACGGCGCCCACAATCCCGGCGGGATGGAGGCGCTCGCCGGGACGCTCGCGGAGTTCGACTACGACGACCTGCACGCGGTGGTCGGATCGATGCACGAGAAGGACCACGCCGGGATGGCGGCGGCGCTCCCCACGCCAGACGTCGCGTGGGCAACTCGTCCGGACACCGACCGCGCGGAGGACAAAGCCGTCCTCGCCAGGGTGTTCGCGGAGGCGGGCGTCGAGGCGATCCACGAGATCGAGAGCGTCGAGACCGCCGTCGATCGGGCGATCGGTGAGGCGACGGCGGACGATTGCGTCCTCGTCACCGGCTCGCTGTTCACCGTTGCAGAGGCGCGTCGCCGCTGGACGCGCACGTTGATCGACCGGCGGGTGACCGACCTCGGGGACGCGAGGGCGACACTGGAACGGAGTCACGTCACGCCGCCCGGCGTCCGGCGGATGCGCGGGAAGGGCGTCCACAGGGTCGTGAATACCCGCGTCCAGAAGCGGCAGGCCCAGTACCTCAAAGAGGAGATGCTCTCGATCGGTGGCGAGTGTGCCATCTCGGGGTTGAACGCCCAGCGCGACGGCTTCCTCGAGGTCACGCTCATGGGGACGCTGACCCAGTTCAACCGACTGATCGAGACGCTCGACGGGCAGCCGTACGGACTCTCGGTCTTCGCCGAGGATCTCCGGAAGCGACTCGGCATCCGCACGGAGGAAAGCGATCCGGAGTACCCGTGGGGCGAGGGTCCCGCGATCATGGGAATACTGAACGTCACCCCGGACAGCTTCCACGACGGCGGGGAGTTCGACACCGAGGAGGCCGCGATCGAGCGCGCACGGGAGATGGTGGCGGCGGGAGCGGCCATCGTCGACGTCGGGGGCGAGAGCACCCGGCCCGGTGCCGACCCGGTGCCGCCGGCGACCGAGCGCGAGCGGGTGATCCCGGTGATCGAGGCCGTGTCCGACATGGACGTCGCGGTCTCCGTCGACACGCGTGACGCGTCGGTCGCGCGTGCAGCACTGGCGGCGGGTGCAGACCTGATCAACGACGTCACCGGCCTCGAGGACCCGGAGATGCGCTTCGTCGCCGCGGAACACGGGGCTCCCATCGTCGTCATGCACAGCGTCGAGGCGCCTGTCGACCCCGGCACGGACGTCGAGTACGACGACGTGGTCGACGACGTCCTCTCCGAACTCGCCGAGCGCGTCCTCCTCGCGGAAAAGGCCGGTATCGACCGGTCGCAGATCGTCGTGGATCCCGGTCTGGGGTTCGGGAAGTCACGGGAGGAGAACTTCGCGCTCCTCGATCGGCTGGACGAGTTCCAGAGTCTGGGCGGTCCCGTGATGGTCGGACACTCCCACAAGTCGATGTTCGAGCGGATCGGTGCCGGTCCCGACGAGCGGGGTGCCGCCACGGTCGCCGGGACGGCGCTGGCCGCGGAGCGAGGGGCCGACATCATTCGCGTCCACGACGTCCGGGCCAACGTCGACGCGGTCGAGACCGTCCGGGCGACGGAGACCGATTACGAACCGACGTCGCGGTAGATGGCGAGATACCGCTCCAGGAACGAACGGCGATCGAAATCGGCGAAGGACTCGTCCACCGCCAACTGCTCGAGACCGCCGGCCGCGGCGAGTCGTTCGGTCAACTCCTGGGCGCTCGTCGCGGTGAATCCACGGCGCTCCTGCTCGACCAGTTCGTGAGCGCTCGAGTCCTCGTGGTACTCGACGATACCGACGCAGCCGGCGGCCAGGGCTCTGAGCAAGTCGATGGCGAACGGGGTGTACTCCGCGGTGTGAACGTAGACGTGGGCGGCTTTGAACAGCGCGATCCGCTCTTCGACGCTCCGGTCGCCGACGAAGTTCACCCGGTCCTCGATCCGTAGGTCCCGTGCCTGTCGCTCGTACCGGTCCCGCTCCGGACCGTCGCCGATAATGGTCGCCTCCCAGTCGTACTCGCGGAACTCGGCGAGCCCGAGGAGGAGCGTCTCGAGGTTGGCCTCTTCGTCGAGTCGGCGGGAGAAGACGATGTCGCCGCCCTGGTCGGGGGCAGTCTCGCGGACCAGGTCCATCTCGATTCCCGTCGGAACGACGGAGAAGGACTCCATCGGGACCCCGAGTTCCCGTACCCGGGTCCGAACGGTCCTGGAGGGCGTCACGACCTCGTCGGCCATCCCGACCCCGAGACGCGCGAGTCTGCGAGCCACCGTGGTCCGCGTTCGCGGCGGGTCGTAGCACTCCGCGACGAGGGAGGCGCCCGCGAGGGTGGCGCCGACGCCCGCGGCGAGGAGGTGGCCGGGTGGTTCGCAGACGGCGTGGACGACGGTCGGCTCGAATCTCCTGAGCATGCCCGGCAGGTTCGTCCAGAAGCGCCAGTCGGTCGGCGTCTCGGCGACGGCGCGATACCGGACGCCGTCCCGTTCGAACGCGTCGGGGTCGCCCTCCCACCACTGGGCGGAGAAGACGACGACGTCGTGCCCCCGGCCGGCCAGATCGGACGCGAGGGCGTGCAATCGCTCGGCGCCGTCGGACCGGGCGTGATGGACCGTCTCGGCCGTCACGAGCGCCACCCGCATACCGTTCGCCACTACGGGGGCAGTTAAAAAGGATGCCCTTTCCGGGAAACCCGAAGAACTAACGGTCCAGCCGTCGCCGCAACGGTCGATGGGGTACGACATCGAACGCTATCTCAACGTCCGCAGCGCCTACGCGCCCACCGTCGGCCCCGAGGGGGAACTCGCGTTCCTCATGGACACGACCGGGATCCCACAGGTCTGGCGTCTCGACGAACCGGGAGCGTGGCCCCGCCAGCTGACCTTCGCGAGCGAGCGGGTCGGGTTCGCCGTCTTCTCGCCCGAGCGTCCGGAACTGATATTTGGCATGGACGAGGGCGGAGACGAGCGTCTGCAGCTCTTTCGCCTCGCCGCGGACGGCTCCACGGTGACGCCGCTGACCGATATGCCGACGGCGAAACATCGCTGGGGCGGCTGGCGAAGCGACGGCGAGCAGTTCGCCTTCGCCTCCAATCGACGCGACGAGAGCGTCTTCGACGTCTACGTCCAGGGACGAAACGAGCAGGGCGACGAGGCGACCCTCGTACACGAGGGCGATGGGTGGGTCTCCGTGGCCGGCTACGGTCCCGGGGACGACCGCCTGTTGCTCCACCGGTCGCACTCGAGTTTCGATCACGACCTCTTCGTCCTGGACCTCGACTCGGGCGAAACCACCCATCTCACCCCGACCGACGAACCGGCCCGGTTCACCAGCGTGGAGTGGGGGCCGGAGGGCGAGACCGTCTTCTGTAGCACGGACGCCGGTCAGGACACCCTCTTCCTCGGCCGCATCGACGAGGCGACGGGGGAGGTGGCGACGGTCGAGCGCGGGGGCGACTGGAACGTCGAGGCAGTCGGCGTGGACCAGGACACGGGACGGATCGCGATTGCGCGCAACGTGGAGGGATACTCGGACCTGCGGATCGGCGACCTCCGGGGAGGGGAGGTCGAGTGGCGTGCCTCGCCCGACCTCCCGACCGGCGTCGTCGGTGGACTGAGTTTCGGCCCGGCAGCAGAGCGATTGGCCATCTCCCTGACGGCCAGCACGGACACCGCCAACGTCTACGTATACGACGTACACGAGGACTCACTCCGCCGCTGGACGCGGGCCGCGACCGCCGGCATCCCTCGCGAGACGTTCCGGAAACCCGACGTGATCCGGTTCCCCACCTTCGACGACCGGGACATCCCCGCGCTGTACACGACCCCGCGAAAGGCGACGGATCCGTATCCCGTGATCGTGGACGTCCACGGCGGGCCGGAGAGCCAGCGACGGCCCTCGTTCAATCCGGTCAAGCAGTACTTCCTGGGTCAGGGGTACGCCTACTTCGAGCCGAACGTCAGGGGATCCACCGGCTACGGGAGGGCCTACACCCACCTCGACGACCGTCGGAACCGCATGGACGCGGTGAGGGACCTCCGCGAGGGTGTGCGCTGGCTCGCGGATCGGCCGCAGGTCGACGAGGACCGGATCGTGGCCAAGGGGGCTCGTACGGTGGGTTCATGGTCCTGGCGGCGTTGACCGACTTCCCGGAGTACTGGGCGGCCGGCGTCGACGTTGTCGGCATCGCGAACTTCGTCACCTTCTTGTTTAATCGGTCTAGACAGCGTCTTTATAAAATAGATGACTGTTGTAGTAGGCCAGCTACTGCGTAGCTTCGTCTACTACGATAGCAACCATGATTGAGATGTTCTCAATCAATTCCTCTTCGTCGGCTACAATATCACCTTCCTCTCGCTCTATCGCTATCGACTCCTCTGCTACCCAGTCCTCGATAGCTTCCTCGACAGCCTCGAATAGCTCTTCCCCACGGTGGCTGGAATGCTCTACAGGACTCTCTCCGTTCTCTGAATAGTCGGACATAAATGGAAAACAGTGAGGTGGTCTATTCGTCGTCCTCAGCCTCTAGGACTTCCTCTCTGTACTCTTCCAAGTCGTCTTCATCCAGCTCCATCCACTCCATCAAGTCGACGCTGTCACCCTCGAAGAGGTGGGTAGCGACGTGAGGCACCAGTTCAGCGAAGAACTCGTCTATGTCGTTGACTCCCTCACGGAGTTTGCCGCCCCGTGAGGCCAGCCGGTAGGCTGCACGTTGGTTCTCCTCGGAAGAGTCGAACTCGATGTAGGTCTTGCTACCTTCGTTGCTATCCTCGTTGCTAAGGTGCTTGCTTGCTCCCATAGTTTGGTCTCCTATGTGCTCGCAGTCTTGCGATTTTGAACGACTGCGAGCAAGCGTCTCTCGCGCCGAATTCTTGTAAAGTTCTTGCTAAATCTACAGAGACGAAGCCAATGCAGAAAAATTATTTTTGAGCGAAAAAAGCGCGAGAGAAAACGGGAAGAGCGCTCCGATGGACTCCCTCCGGTGGGAGGACAGCTATCTTCCCGGATTCTCCGGTATTTCGATTGAAATTAGCGACATGCTACAAAATTCTTTGAGAGGATTTAGATGTGTTTTACTTTCACCACGGTAAGATAACACTCATGTTTTACCACGAATACTATCCTATTATGCTCCCATCAGACCCAATCCAACAATTTCTACAGTTGTCAGTTCCACTTCAGGCTACTATAGTGGTTCTTGTGCTGATTGCTATACAACAGCTCAGACAGGGGCATGTCGGTAGAGTTGGGATAGCAAGTGCTGGTGTCTTAATTTTTGGAACAGCTTATCCTATTTGGACGCAACTTTCTCAAGTATGGCGTATTTATACGGCTATTGCAGTCGTATTCGCTGTTATTGCTAGTTTTTCTTATCTAACAAAGACTAGTATGCCATCCGAGTTTTATAGAATTGCCTTACTCCTCTACGGTGCCGTTCCCATAATAATCGTACTCCTGTATGGTTTTCCGCTTTAACACCCTATCTTTACGTTTCCTCGTCACCCATTGTCACACATTGTCATGGTCGAAAGCATCTCCGAGTTAGAGGAATCTATCCGTATTGCGGTAGACACCCTCTCCGGTGCAACTGCTAGTCGAACTGGACCCTTCATAACTGGATATATCGAATTTGAAGGGGCTGACTTCCCAAATGAACTCTTTCGTCAGTATAACCAGCTCATGCAGCAAATTGACAAAGACCTCACAGTCTCTAATGACGAGCATATTCGCAAACAGGTTTGGTTTTTGAAAGAGGTCGGTGTCCTTGAAGAGGTGACTGCAGAGGTCGTCGCACTCCAACCGGGAGAGGAGCTTGATGAGTTCGATAGGCGGTACTACGATACATCAGAAGGGGTAGATATGAGTTGGCTGGAAGAAGATGTGGAGAGTATCGCTCTCGCTCTAGCGGGTCGAAGTGGTAGCGGGGGCCTATTCGATGCAATAGGACAGCCAACTCCTGCGGATATCCCTCCTGAGATTCTGAATCCGCAGCAGGCGTACTACGAGGAGAATAACCCGGATTCAGCATATTTGAAACAATGAGATGGACCGAGTACGAACAGAAAGCCAGGCAACGGTATGCTGAAGCAACTTTACAGGATAGGAAATCTTGTCTCAGATTGTTCGATGTCTATTTGACAGGAGGTCACACGGAGGGACTAACTGGTGAAGAAGCAGTCTACCGGTTTAGAGAATTAAAACGAACCGCGAGGGCTAGCTACCAGTTCTCCCAGTACGAGCCCGACAGCTTCGAGCAGGTAACTGATTTCATCAGCATTCTGTTCGACCTCGACCTTAGCCGAACAATGGTTCGTCACTACCTCGACTCGATTCAGTCATACTGCGACGAAATGAATTTAGAGTGGTTCGATGAACGGAATTTTCGCAAGTTCAGAGACCGCCGATTCAAATCTGCCGGGAGTGAAACAGTATATGGATTAGCGGCTGACCGGCGCAACGTCTATCGGCTCAATGAAGTGGAGACCATTTTGAAGAATGCAGATTCGCCCTATCAGGAGTTCTTTACCATCCAGTATCTCCACTGTAGACGTCCCGGTGAAGTCCTGTTATTGGAGGCCAGCGACATTCGACTCGAGGACGACCTCGTGTGGTATCACATTCTGAAGCAACAGCGTGGAGAGGATAACCGGGAGTTCGTCAAGCTACGAAACGATGCTGAACGCTCGTTTGTATCAGACATTGCAGACGGAACCAAGGGGGCTATTTTCGACGTTACCCTAAATGAGGTTCGACAGGAATTACGGCGATTGCAGGAAAAGCACGATATAATCCAGCTGAAGCTTAAGGATTTCCGCCACAGCAGAGTCTCACATCTGAAAGCAGCTGGATGGAGTGATTTGCAAATCAGAGACGAGTACACGAAACACAAGCATTTGAGCACGTTGCAGGACAAATACATGAGCTACGTACCAGAGGAGATAACAGAAGAAGACTTGTGGAATATGGTTCCGGGAAAATCAGCAGATAGCGATGGCAGTCTACCAGCTGATGATAATGTAGGAGATGTAATTGAAAAGTACGAGCTTTAGCCTAAATGTAGTACCAAACATACACGACGTCAACCCCCTCTGTGATGCGGAAACATTCCGTACTAGGTACACTCACCCGCTAGTGGGTGTTACGTTCAACGGTATTTCCGTAGACCAAGCTGTGGAACAGGGTGCCACCCGAATTGAAGATACAGACTTGGTGCCCGGTATCTAACTTTGCTTTCGTACTATCAGAATGAGTCCGCTCCAATCTCAGCAGATTCCTCAGATGCACGTTCCTCCAGAAGTGATTCACCATCTTTGGTAAGCTGATATTCATAGGGAGACCCATCACGGTCTACTAAGCCCTCTTGGAACATATTATAGAGTTCAGCCGAGGCGCCCGACTGATTCATTTCCCAGTCTTCGCCTTCGCTTACCTCGACGACCTCACCGA
>JBDGUD010000030.1:0-30276 GCA_042216165.1 Halanaeroarchaeum sp. | reverse complement strand
GGTTCGAATCCTGTCCCGCGCAGGGAAACTTTTCCCCGTGCGGGTTCGCTGCCCCTCACCCGCTTCGCAAAAACGTGGGGAACCGCCGACGGTATCGACGCGATTCCAGCATTTGACAATTGGGACCGCACCTTTATTAGGGGTCTCGGAGAAATCCGCCCTAACCCCCGGTAGGTGGGCGATTACGCAAAATGTCACACGACACGTCCGGGCCACTGGCGCTCTACGAGCGACTCCTGTGGGGCACGATGGACCTCCTCGGCATCGACGAGAGCATCGAACGAAAGATGATGACCGCGGTCGGCCTCCAGTTCGTCACCGCAATCGCGATCTTCGGTCTCGGAACGGCGCTCATCGGGTTCGATACCTTCGTCTCGATGTTCACCGCGGCGGAACTGTTCGCCTTCGGCGCGCTGTTCGTGCTCGCAATCGTCGCGATGGCGAACACCGTGTACATCATCAAGCGGGACTTCGTGACGCCGATCAAGACAATCCGGGACGTCTCGGAGCGCGTCTCCCGGGGCGACCTCGACGAGGACGTGCGGGTCTTCGACCAGGACGACGAGATCGGTGACCTCTCCGCCTCCTTCGCCGAGATGCAGGCGTACCTGCAGACGGCGGCGGCCCAGGCGGACGCCATCGGGGCCGAGGACTTCGACGCAGACGTCCTCGACGAGGAGATTCCGGGGAGTTTCGGAGAGTCGCTCTCGCAGATGGAGCGAAACCTGCGGACCCGGATCGACGACCTCCAGGACCAGCGCGAGCAGATCGAGGCCCGGCGACGGGACCTCGAGCAGACCGCCGAATCCTACCAGCAGGTCATCGCGCGGGTGGCAGAGGGCGACCTGACGCGCCGCCTCGACGCCGACGCCGACAACGACGCGATGGCGGAGATCGGCCGGTCGTTCAACGAGATGCTCGACGACTGGGAGGGCATGATCGGGTCGCTGTCCGACTTCGCCGAGGAGGTCGCCGAGGAGAGCGGCGACGTTCGCACCAGTGCGGACGAGGTCCGGGCCGCGAGCGAAGACATTAGCGAGTCCATCCAGGAGATCTCCGAGGGCGTCGATCGAGAGGCGATGCAACTCGACGAGACCGCCAACGAGGCGGAGAACCTCTCGGCGACCATCGAGGAGATCACCGCCTCGTCCGACAACGTCGCGAACCTCACCGAGGAGACGGCCGACGTCGGCTCGGAGGGTCGCGAGGCCGCGGAGGAGGCCATCGAGGAGATGCACGCGATCGAGGAGCGGACCGCGGCGACCGTCGACGCGGTCGCGGACCTGAACGAGACCCTCGACGAGATCGGGGAGATCACGGACGTCATCCTCGACATCGCGGACCAGACGAACATCCTGGCCCTGAACGCCGGCATCGAGGCGGCGCGGGCCTCGGAGGGCGGAGACGGCTTCGCGGTCGTCGCCGACGAGGTGAAGTCCCTCGCGGAGGAGACCAAGGAGTCGGCCGAGGACATCGAGGCGCTGATCAGCGACGTGCAGGCCCAGTCCGAGCGGACCGTCGAGGAGATCGACGCGATGACCGAACGGGTCGACAGCGGCGTGGACACCGTCGAGACGGCCACGGAAGCCTTCGAGCGGATGGCGGAGAACGTCGCCAACATCAATACGTCTATCAAGGAGGTGAGCCAGGCCACCGCCGAACAGGCAGAATCGACCCAGGACGTCGTCGCGATGGTCGAGGACATCTCCGCGATCAGCGACCAGACCGCCGCGGAGGCCCAGACCGTCGCCGCGGCGGCCCAGGAGCAGGCGGCCTCCCTCAACGACGTCGCCGAGAACACGGAGCGACTGGCGACGAATGCGACCCAACTCGAGGATCGCCTCGAGACGTTCACCGTGAATTCGGACGCGGGGGCGGACGAGGGCACGGCGTCGGGGGACGAGACGGCCGCCGACGAGGCCACGGCGGGCCTCGATCCGGGCGAATCGGCCGACATGGAGTGGCAGTCGGTCGCGACCGACGGCGGCGACGAAGACTGATCACCGCTCCCGGGAACGGAACGGCTCGAACCGATCGCGAAGCCCCTCGAACGCCTCCCAAAGCGTCGGCGCGAGAAACGTCGCGACGACGAGCCAGGGAACGCCCACCAGCACGAGGAGGCCGAGACGTCCCAGCGACGGCACCAGCTGGACCGCGAGGCCGTAGGCGAGGTAGACGAGGCCGACCGTCGTCGAGAGGAGCGCCGTCGCAACGCCCAACCCGATCCAGGTGCCCGCCCGGTCGAGTCGGGTCGCCACCGCGACCTCCGCGTCCACGAGCCGCCGGAGGAGGCCCACCCTGGTGGCGGACCCCACCTCGGACGCCAGCATGTCGGCGGCGAGCGCGTGCGTCTCCGCGAGGTCGGCGAGCCCGGGCCGCGGAGCCCACACGACCCGAAGCAACGCTCCCGCGGCGATCGCCATCCCGACCCCGACGAGGACGACGGCGAGTTCCACGAGCGACGTAACGTCGATCGCGGCGGCCGCGGCCCCGGGCAGCGCGGCGACGCTGGCGATCGCCGCCGCGAGCCCCACCACTCCGGCGACGAGGATCAGTCCGGCGCGTCGCCCCTGTTCGTCGCGACTCGCGAACCTGGCAGTCACCAGGTCACCGAGGTCCCCCACCGGTGGCGTGGGGCCCCGATCCGACCCTGGCCCCACGTCCTCGGTCGGCGGTGGCCCCGCCTCGCCGTCGGGCGGAACGTCGAACGCGAGTGGGTTCTCGACCGCTTCCCCTGCGAGGAAGGCCGGCGTCACGAACTCCGAGCGCAGTTCCGCGAGTACGTCCCCGTCCTCGATGCGGTAGAGCGACGTCGGCCTGGCAACCTCGCGGATCCCCAGCCGGGCGAGCGAGACGTAGTCCTTGGCCTGCTGGACGTTCGTGAGCGCCATCACGGCCCACCGGTCGTTCGCGAGCGCTTCGTCGTCCAGGTCGGTCAGCCGGATCACGTCCCTTCTATCGACCGAGACGGACCAGACCTGCGCGACGGACCGGACCCCGTTCGCCCGGTGGAATACGACGAAGTCGCCTCGCGACAGGCGTTCCGCAATGTCCACCGCGGTCGTGGCCCAGACGCGGGTATCCGTCGCCGAGCGGACCATCTCCGTCACGATCGGCGGAACGTCTTCGCGAAGGGCGTCCTCGCCGAAAGCAGTGGCCGCGTCCTCGGCGTCGAGGGACGCGAGCACCAGGGAGGACGCGAACTCGTCTGCCATCTCCCCACACTTTCTGGTGACCACCCTTTAACGTATCCCGCGCTCCCGCCCGAAATCCGGGTCTCGACCCGGGTGCCGGCTCGACCGGCCCGTACAAGCGGGGTATTGAAAAGGGACGGTTCCCTTACCAGGGGGTATGGCCAAGTATTCGACGGGCGGGTCCGGCGGCGCCGACGGCGGCGGGACCTGCGAACTCTGCGGAGCGCCGACGGACGACCTCCGCACCGCGAGCGTGGCCGGCGCGACCCTCCAGGTGTGTCCGGAGTGCGCCAGCAGCCACGACGAGGCGGCCGGGTCCGGTGGTGGATCCAGCGACCGCACCGACCAGGACGGATCGGGGTCCGAATCCCCGGAGAAGCGTGCGGCGCGGAACGCCGCCAGGACCCTCGACGCCACGCGCGGCGACTCCTCGCACTGGGAGGAGCACGGGACGAACTACGAGCGCGACCAGCTCCCGTACCTCGTGAACGATTACGGCGAACGGCTGGTTCTCGCGCGCCAGGACGCGGGCCTCCAGCGCGAGGAACTCGCGGACGAGCTCGGTATCGACGAGAACGACGTCCTTGCGGTCGAACAGGGTCGCGCCACGCAGGCGGGCGTCGGCGGGTCGGTCATCGCCGCCCTCGAGGACTTCCTCGACGTCGAACTCGCGGACGAGTAGCCCGGCAATCGCTCGGGGCAACCGTCCAGTTTTTCACCCGCACCGACGTGCAGTGTACCAATGACGCACTCACGCGCCGCCGCAGATCCGACCGTCACCGCCTTCGACGCGACCGTCGTCGCCGTCGACGGGACCGACGTCCGTCTCGAGGAGACCTACTTCTACCCGCAGGGGGGCGGACAGCCGGCCGACCGGGGGACCATCGAAGGGGTGCCGGTCGATCACGTCGAAACCGTCGACGGGGACGTGGTCCACCGGCTCTCCGACGAACCGCCGTTCGAGACCGGCGAGGACGTCGTCGCGTCCATCGACGAGGAGTTCCGCACGTACGCGATGCGCTCGCACACGGCCAGCCACGCGCTTTACGGCGCGGGACGGCGGCTCCTCGACGACCTGGGCTACGGCGGATTCGGCATCACGAACGAGAAGGTCCGGGTGGACTTCGAGACGACGACGGACGTCACCGACGAGGTGCTCGTCGAACTCGAGCGACTGACGAACCGCGCAATCTGGGACTCGCGGGACGTTTCCTGGCAGGAGATCCCCAGGGAGGAGGCCCTCTCGCGCGACGACGTGGCGTTCAACGACGCGACCGAGGAGGGGGTCATGGAGGAGGCCGACGCGATCCGGATCGTCACGATCGACGGCTGGGACGTCGCCGCCTGTGGCGGGACGCACGTCTCGAATACCCGCGAGATCGGGCTCGTGTCGGTCCTCGAACGGTCGAACCCCGGAGAGGGGTTGACCCGTGTCGAGTTCGCGGTGGGACCGACGGCCATCAGGGAGCGGGCCGAACAGCACCGCGCCGCCCTCGACGCGGCCAGGGCGGCCGGCACCGGGATTTCGGACCTCCCCGACGAACTCCGTCGGATGCAATCTGAGATCGACTCCCTGGAGGACGAGGTGCGATCGCTCACCGACGAGGTGCTGTCCGCGAGGCTGAGCGGCCTCGAGCGCGTCGAACGGAACGGTCGGTCGTGGCGTCTCGGGGTCGTGGACGGCTTCGACGCGAACCAGGTCGGCGAGCGCGTCCAGGGGATGGCCGGCGACGACGCGGACGTCGTCGCGGTCGCGGGCGGCGAGGGGCGCGCGTTTCTCGTGGTGGCGACGACCGGCGACGTCGACGCGAGCGCGGTCGTCGAGGACGTGACCGACGCGTTCGGTGGCGGCGGTGGCGGCGGCCCGACGTTCGCGCAGGGGGGCGGCCTGGACGCCGACCCCGCGGACGTCGTCGCGCATCTCCGGTAGCCACGTCGGTCACGGTTTTGTGCGTCCTCCACGTACGCGTTGACATGGAACTCAGCGACGAACAGGAGGCCATCAAACGAACGGCCCGCGAGATCGCCGAGGAGGAGATCCGGCCGATCGCGGCGGAGGCGGACCGCGAGGCCGCGTTCCCGGAGGGGGTGTGGGATACGCTCGCCGACGTCGGTATGACGGCCATGACCGTCCCGGAGGAGTACGGCGGCCTCGATCTCCAGATGCGGACGTACAGCATCGTGAACGAGGAAATCGCCTACGGGGCGCTGGCGGTGGCGACGGCGCTGGGCGTGCACGGCCTGGCGACATCGTGCATCGCGGCGTTCGGGGACGACGAGATCCAGGAAGCGTGGCTGCCCGACATGGCCGAGGGGCGGCCTGTCGGGGCCTTCGCGCTCTCTGAACCCGAGGCGGGATCGAACCCCGCGCAAATGTCGACGGTCGCGCGCCGGGAGGGCGACGAGTACGTCGTGGACGGCGAGAAACAGTGGATCACCAACGGTCGGCGGAGCGACGTCGTGATCCTGTTCGCGAAGACCGATCCGGACGATCCAGGCTCGATCACGCAGTTCCTCGTCCCGAAAGACGTGGACGGACTGACGGTCGGGGACGAAGAGGACAAGATGGGATTGCGGGCCAGCGACACGACGGCGCTCTCCTTCGACGGCGTCCGGATTCCCGAGCGATATCGCCTGACCGAGGAGGGACGGGGACTCTCTGCCGCGCTCCAGATCCTCACCAACGGCCGCATCGGGATCGCCTCCCAGGCGGTCGGGCTGGCCCAGGCGGCCTTCGACGACGCGGTCGAGTACGCCCAGGAACGGGAGCAGTTCGGCGAGCGAATCGCCGACTTCCAGGCGCTGCGCCACGACGCCGCCGAGATGCAGACGAACATCGCGGCCGCCCGGGAGTTGACCCGGGAGGCCGCACGGCTGGCGGACGCCGGCGAGGACTACCGCCACGCCGCCGCCCGGGCGAAACTCTTCGCGACCGAGACCGCGGTGGACGTCACCGAGACCGCGGTCCAGTTCCACGGCGGGTACGGCTACACCAAGGACTTCGACGTCGAGCGGTACTACCGCGACGCGAAGGTGACCACCATCTACGAGGGGACGAGCGAGATCCAGAAGGACGTCATCGCGCGCGGCGTCTTCGAGTGAGGCGATGGCAGACGAGCGGCCCACCGGGTCGAGGCCCGACGCCCGGTCCACCCACGACGCGGTCGTGTACGACCTCGACGGCACGCTGGTTCGCCTCGCGGTGGACTGGTCGACCGTCGAACGACAGGTGAGCGACGTCTTCGTATCGGAGGGCCTCGATCCGGACGAACTCGTCGCATGGGAGTTGCTCGACGAGGCCGAGCGCCACGGGTTCGGCGACCGCGTCCACCGGCTCATCGAGCGTCACGAACTCGCCGGTGCGAGGGACGCGGAGCGCCTCGGGACCGCCGAGGACCTGCTGGCCGACGGGATGCCATCGGGCGTCGTCTCGCTCAACGCCGAGGCGGCCGTCGAGGTCGCACTCGAGACCGCGGGCCTGGCAGACGCAGTCGACGTCGTCGTGGGCCGGGACTCGGTCCGGACCCGCAAACCACATCCGCGCCCCCTGCTTGCGGCACTCGAGGAACTCGCCGTGGACCCGGTCGACGCGCTGTTCGTCGGCGACAGCGAGACGGACGAGGAGACCGCGAGGCGAGCGGGCGTCGCCTTCGAGTACGTCTGAGCGATCGCCCGGAGACGGTCCGCGCCGGGCCGGTCCAGCCTACCGCGATCGCCCGCAGACGGTCAGCGCCGGGTCGGTCCGGCCTACCGCCGGTACCGGGCGTACGCGAACACGGCGACGCCGACGACGAGCCAGACCACCGCTGCGACCCGGACCGCGAAGACGGCTCTCGCGACCCAGGTCGGGAGGTCGCGGGAGAGCGCGACGGCGGCGGCGACGGGGAAGCCGACGAGGATCGAGACGACGAAGGTCACCTGGACGACCCAGCCGAAGTCGACGCCCTCGGGATCGGTCGTTTCGACGGGTTCGGGCACTCCCGGACCGACGGACGGTACCGGCTTAAATATCGCTCATCCCGGTCCGGTTCGCAAACGTTTACCACGGCTCCCGCGTCACTCACGCACATGCCGACCGTCCAGGACCTTCGCCAGCAGGCTGGCGACGAACCGATCACCATGCTGACCGCCTACGACGCCCCCAGCGCGGGAATCGTCGACGAGGCGGGTATCGACGTGGTTCTCGTCGGGGACAGCGTCGGGAACGCGGCCCTCGGGTACGACTCCACCCTGCCGGTCACCGTCGACGAAATCGCGAGCCACACCGCTGCCGTCGCCCGGGCAACCGAGGACGCCCTGGTCGTCGCGGACATGCCGTTTCTGTCCTTCGGCGCCGACCGCGGTGAGAGCGTCGATCACTGCGGGCGCATGCTCAAAGAGGCGAACGCCGACGCGGTGAAACTGGAGAGCGGTCCACACACGGTCGACCTGACGGACCACCTGACGGACCTCGGGATACCGGTGATGGCCCACCTCGGGTTGACGCCCCAGCACGTGAACCAGCTGGGCGGATACGGTCGCCAGGCGACCACCACCGAGGCGGCAGAGCGCATCCTCGACCTGGCTCGCGAACACGAGGAGGCCGGTGCGTTCTCGCTCGTCCTCGAGCACGTGCCGGCGAACGTCGCCGACCAGATCACGGCGGCCCTGGACATCCCGACGATCGGAATCGGGGCCGGCCCCGACACCGACGGGCAGGTGCTCGTGATCAACGACGTGTTCGGTCTCTCCGAACGGTCGCCGCCCTTCGCCGAGCAGTTCGGCGACGTCCGCGGTGAGATGGAGGACGCGGTCGCGGCCTACAAATCGGCGGTCGAGTCGGGGCAGTTCCCGGCCGACGCTCACAGCCACGTCGAGGAGGACATCGACGACCTCTACTGACGTTCCTGTTGGCACCCATACATTCTTTGTCCGAGCGCCGGTAGATCCAGGTGGATTATGTCCCAGCAGCGAGTACAGAACGAACTCACGGTCGACGAGTACACCGGCGGCCTGGTCGGCCCCGACCTGGAGTGGGCGGGGACGGTCGCCGACGGCGGCACCGTCCGGACGCACACCCCGCCCGCCTGCTGGGGTCCGATGATCACCCCATCGTTCAGGGGCGGACACGAGGTGACGAGGCCGATCCGCGTCGAGGGAGCGTCGGTCGGGGACGCGATCGCCATCCACCTCACCGAAATCGAGGTGACGGGCGTCGCCACGAGCACGGGGACGATGGAGCCCCGTGAAGGTGCCTTCGGCGAGGACCCCTTCGTTGATCACGAGTGCCCCGAGTGCGGTGCCGAGTGGCCGGAAACGATCGTCGAGGGCACCGGCGAGGACGCCATTCGCTGTGCGGAGTGCGGCGCCAACGCGTCCCCGTTCGCCTTCGGGTTCGGGATCACCACCGTCTTCGACGAGGACCGGTCGGTCGGCCTGACCGTCGACGAGGCCGCGGCACACGACCTCGCGGAGCGAGCCGAGGAGGCGGCGGCGCTCCCGGAGAACGCCGAACAGCACCCGATCCTCCTCTACGAACCCCACGAGATGCCCGGTACGATCGGTCACCTCAGGCGCTTCGTCGGCAACATCGGCTCGACGCCACCGATCGAGATGCCGGACTCGCACAACGCCGGCGACTTCGGTCAGAGCCTGATCGGGGCGGAGCACGAGTGGGGACTCGCGGGCACAGACGAACTGGCGCGGCGCACCGACGGCCACATGGACGTCAACGCCGTCCGCCCCGGCGCCGTCCTGATCGTCCCCGTCGAGGTCGATGGCGGCGGCATCTACGTGGGGGACGTGCACGCGAACCAGGGGGACGGCGAACTGGCACTCCACACGACGGACGTGAGCGCGTGGACCGAATTCGACGTCGAGGTCATCGAGGGTCTCGACGTGGACGGCCCGCTCCTCCTGCCGAACGAGGAGGACCTGCCCCACATCAGCGCGCCGCTCACCGAGGAGGACGTCGAGCGAGGCAGAGCCCTCGGTGCCGAGTACGACGTCGACGTCGAGACGGACGTCGGTCCGATCCAGGTGATCGGGTCGGGGGCGACCATCAACGCCGCCACCGAGAACGCCTACGACCGCGCGGAAACGCTCCTCGGCATGAGCGAGGGGGAGATCAGGACACGGGCCACGTTCACCGGCGGCGTCGAGGTCGGGCGCCTGCCCGGCGTGGTCCAGTTGAGCCTGCTCGTTCCGATGGACGTCCTGGCCGAGAACGGTCTTGAGAACCTGGTCAGAGACCAGTACGGTCTCTGATCAGCGGGCCGCGAGGAACTCCGTCAGCACCTCGTCGAATCGGTCGGGTGCCTCCAGCATGGAGAGGTGCGCGGCGTCCGGGACGGTCGTCCACTCGGCGTCGGGAATGTGTTCGGCGAGGTACTCGTGGTAGTCCGGCGGGGTCAGTCGGTCGTACTCGCCCGTGAACGCGAGGGTCGGTACGTCCAGCGCCCCGACATCCTCGCGCCGGTCGAACGTGTGACTCGCCAGGAAGTCCCGTTCGGTGACCCGTCTCCCGACCGACCGCATGCACTCCCGCGAGAGGTCGTCGAGGCGCGGGTCGGGGTCGTGAAAGAGCATGTCCTCGCCGTGCAGGAACTCCACGGCGCGATCGAAGTCGTTCGCGAGCCAGTCCCGGAGGTCCTCCAGCACCGCGAGTTTCGCCCCGGAGCCGACGAGGACGCCCGCGTCGACCGCCGGGTCGTGATCCAGGAGCGCGTCGACGACCACCGCGCCCCCCAACGAATTCCCGATCAGTACGTCCGCGTCGACCGCGTCGCCGACCGCCAGAACGTCCTCGACGTACCGACGTCTGGCGATCGTCCCGTCCTCGGTGGGGACGTCCGCCGATTCGCCGTGGCCGCTCAGGTCGAGGGCGACGACCCGGTATTCCCCGCCGAGCCGAGACATCTGCGACTTCCAGATCTCGTGGGTGCCCCCGCTCCCGTGCACGAACAGTAACGTCCGTTCCGCGCTTCCCCGGTCGGCGACGCGGTAGGCAGTCGTCCGGCCGTCGTGTCGAACGCGTTCCATGGAGGGGGGTCGGCGGGGAGGGCCATCAACGTTCTCCCCGGCCACGCAGTGTGAACTGCTGATCCATTGCTATCGAATACCCCGTCGCTTGCTTGCGGTTTCTATACACAAGATTTATATACCTAAGCAGATAACGTTGCGTTAACACGATGACAGACCTACGGCAGTCCCAGGCCGACGAGGTGTTGCAGCGCCGCTACGAGTACGAGGACGAGACGGTCCTCGTCGCCGACCTCGGTTCCGTCGCAGAGAACGCCACCGTCGACGTGGTGGACGGGACCGCGGTCGTCGTCATCGAGGGACCGGAGGGGCCCTCGCAGTACGAATTCCAGGTCCCCGAGGGGAGTGCGCACACGTTTATCAACAACGGGGTCCTCACCGTCGAGGTGAGCGAACGATGAGCGACGGAACCAAACTCACCGTCAAGCCGCTGAAACAGAAGGACGCCGGTCGCGGACTCGCCGCCATCGACCGGGCGTCGATGCGCGAACTCGACCTCGAGAACGGCGATTACATCGTCATCGAGGGGAGCCAGCAGGGGCGCGCCGTCGCTCGGGTCTGGCCCGGCTACCCGGAGGACGAGGGACAGGGGATCGTCCGGATCGACGGCCGGCTCCGCCAGGAGGCCGACGTCGGCATCGACGACCGCGTGACGGTCACGAAGGCGGACATCAAGCCGGCGACCGCCGTGACCGTGGCCCTGCCACAGAACCTCCGGATTCGCGGCAACGTCGAGCCGATGATCCGCGACAAGTTGAGCGGCCGGCCCGTGACCACCGGCCAGACGGTCCCTGTCTCCCTCGGATTCGGGGGCATCGCCGCCGTCTCGGGCCAGCAGATCCCGCTCAAGATCGCCGAGACCGAGCCGAGCGGCACGGTCGTCGTGACGGACTCGACCGAGATACACGTTAGCGAGCGGCCGGCCGAGGAGGTCACCAGCGAGACGGCCGGGGCCTCGGAGACGCCGAACGTCACCTACGAGGACATCGGGGGCCTCGACGACGAACTCGAGCAGGTCCGCGAGATGATCGAGTTGCCGATGCGACACCCGGAGCTCTTCCAGCAGCTCGGCATCGAGCCGCCGAAGGGCGTCCTCCTCCACGGGCCGCCCGGCACCGGGAAGACGCTGATCGCGAAGGCCGTCGCCAACGAGATCGACGCCTCCTTCGAGACGATCAGTGGCCCGGAGATCATGTCGAAGTACTACGGCGAGTCCGAAGAGCAACTCCGGGAGGTCTTCGAGGAGGCCGAAGAGAACGCACCGGCCGTCATCTTCATCGACGAGATCGACTCGATCGCCCCGAAGCGTGGCGAGACGACCGGCGACGTCGAACGGCGGGTCGTGGCCCAGCTGCTCTCGCTGATGGACGGCCTCGAGGAGCGCGGCGACGTGATCGTGATCGCGGCCACCAACCGTGTCGACGCGATCGATCCCGCGCTCCGTCGCGGAGGGCGCTTCGACCGGGAGATCGAGATCGGCGTGCCCGACAAGGGTGGCCGCAAGGAGATCTTCCAGGTTCACACCCGGGGGATGCCGCTCGCCGACGACGTCGAACTCGACGAGTTCGCCGAGAACACCCACGGCTACGTGGGGGCCGACATCGAACAGCTCGCGAAGGAGGCCGCGATGAACGCCCTGCGTCGCATTCGCCCCGAGATCGACCTCGAGTCCGACGAGATCGACGCCGAGATCCTCGAGGGAATCCGGGTCACCGACGACGACTTCAAGGAGGCGATGAAGGGCATCGAGCCCGCGGGTCTCCGGGAGGTCTTCATCGAGGTCCCGGACGTCAGCTGGGAGGACGTCGGCGGTCTGAGGGACACCGAGGAACGCCTCCGCGAGACGGTCCAGTGGCCACTCGAGTACCCCGAGGTCTTCGATAGCATGGACCTCGAATCGGCGAAGGGCGTCCTGCTCTACGGCCCGCCCGGTACCGGCAAGACCCTCCTCGCCAAGGCCGTCGCCACCGAGTCACGGAGCAACTTCATCTCCGTGAAGGGGCCCGAACTCCTGAACAAGTACGTCGGCGAGTCCGAGAAGGGCGTCCGCGAGATATTCCAGAAGGCCCGACAGAACGCGCCCACCGTGATCTTCTTCGACGAGATCGACTCCATCGCCGGCGAACGAGGTCGCCACGGCGACTCGGGCGTCGGCGAGCGCGTCGTCTCCCAGCTGTTGACGGAACTCGACGGAATCGAGGACCTCGAGGACGTCGTGGTCGTAGCGACGACCAACCGCCCCGACCTCATCGACCAGGCGCTCCTGCGGCCAGGCCGTCTGGATCGGCACATCCACGTGCCGGTCCCGGACGCGGAGGCCCGCCGCGCCATCTTCGAGGTACACACCCGGGAGAAGCCGCTCGCCGACGACGTCGATCTGGACGCCCTCGCGGACCGGACCGAGAACTACGTCGGTGCCGACATCGAGGCGGTCTGTCGCGAGGCGACGATGGCGGCCACCAGGGAGTTCATCAACAGCGTCAAACCGGAGGAGGCAGCCGACAGCGTCGGCAACGTGCGCGTGACGATGGACCACTTCGAGCACGCCCTCGAGGAGGTCGCACCGAGCGTCGACGAGGAGGTCGTCGAGCAATACGAGTCGATCGAAGAACGGTTCAGGAAGGCCCGCACCGGTCGCGAAGAGCCCGAGGAGGAGCAGTTCGGCCGCACGTTCCAGTAGACCAGTCGTGCGGGGCGTGCGCGTCACCGCACCGGCCGCGAGGCGTGCGTCACCGCATCGGCCGCGAGACGTGCGTCACCGCATCGGCCGACACCGCGCACGCGACGACCGACGGTTACTCCAGTTCCTCCGCAGCGTCACGCTCCACGAGCGGTTTCGCGTTCTCCCGCGGGAGCGTAACCACGTCGTCGGCCTCCAGGGAGTACTCCCGCTCGTCGACCCCGTAGATGTCGCCCACGTCCTGGGTGATACGGACGGTGGTGCGCTCGACCGTCGCCTCGGGATCGTCCTCGTCCCCCGTCTCCCGATCCTGCCCGCCCCCCGACGTGGAGGATCCGTCGTCGGCACCACCCATGGCTTCGGCGGCGGTCGGACCGTCCGCTGGGACCTCCCCGGTCGGTGAGTCCGATTCTGGGGGCGCGTCGCGAGGTGCTTGCGGAGGGGCGTCTCGAGGCGCCGATTCCGACGAGGCGGCATCGCTTTCCGCCGGGCGGCCGTCGGTGTCGGGCGCGGCGTCGCCGGCGATGACGTCGAGCACCTCGGTCTTGTTCTCCTCGATGCGGTCGACGAGGTCGCCATAGAGGTCCCGCTCCTCGGCGGTGAGTCCGGTCTGGTCGTCGGGCATCCCCGCGGCGGCGAGGCTGGCCTGCTTGACGAGTTTGCCGATCCTGCGCTCGTAGATCGCCTCCGCGACCTGCTCTGCGGTCTCGATCTCGTCTGTGAGTTCGTTGACGGTGGGATCGCGGAACGGATTCTCCGCCTCGGCGGCGGCGTCCTCGCGGCGCTCGCGCAGGTCCTCGAGGTAGGTCGCGACGTCGGCGTAGAAGGTGTCGCGCAACTCCTGGAGTCCGTCGGTGGCGCGCTCGCGGGTCTGTACCGCTCGGAGCTCGTCCAGGTCCATCGTCACTCTCTGGCCTTCTCGGCCTGGCCGCGGGCCATGAGGAAGATACCCGCGTACTCAGGTAATACCCTTCGCCCCGCCGAGACAATACGCCTTTCGCCGTCGAACTCGAGGAGCGTCTCCGATTCGACCTCGACGGCGATTTCGTGTCCCCTGAACGTCTCCGGGATCGCGTCCGCCAGCGGGTCGAAGTCCTCGATGGCGTCGGCTTCGATCGGCCGAACGGCGAGGCCGCTCCCGCCGTGGAGGCTCCCCGGCAGCCGTATCAACCGATGGACGTCGGTCGTGACCGGCTCGTCGATGAACGCCGCCTCGGCCTGGACCGTCTCGGCGACGAGACCCCTGGCGACGGCGAGAAACGCGGGGTGCACATCCACGTTGCCCGCCCGCACCTGCTCGGTGTTCGATCGAACCACCTCGAGGACGGCCCGCGCGTTTTTCTCGCCGACGCGATCGAACTCGGTGAGGTGTTCGATTGCCGCCTCCTCGTCCATCGCGAGCAGGTCGTCCACGAAGGCGTCGATGCGGGAGACGACGCGCCGTCCCCAGCCGCCATCGGTGGGCACAGTGCGGCGGGTCGTCGGCGTCTTGCGACCGCGACCGCCGACCGCCTCCTCCTCGACCAGCGACTCGAGTTCCACGCCGTTGCCCCGCACGAACTCGACGATTTCCCGTCGCTCGTCGCTCTCCAGGGCCATGACCGCGTCGTCGCGGACGTGGACGTGGTACCCCCGGCCACCAGAGAAGGCGACGGACAGGTCGGTGAAACCGAAGTCCTCGCGGAGCAGGTCCACGAGGCGAACCAGGGAGTCCTTCCCGGCCGCCAGCATCTCGGCGTAGGTCGACTCGCTCGGATCGACGTCGGGGAGGTGGTCCGCGTCGATGTCGAAGACCAGATCGGAGCCCCGCCACCCCTTCTCGGACATCGACCGGGCGCCCGGATCGTCGTAGTAGCCCGCGGAGAAGTAGACGTGTCGCGGCCGCTCGCGCTGGCAGAACGTTCCGACGTCCCCGAGGTCGAGCAGCGACCGATGGCGGACCATGGTGGTGTCCGGGCCCGACGTCCACGGGACGTAGCCCCACTCGCGGGCGTCCGGGTCGGGGGGCAATTCCGGGTCGGAGCGCCGGTAGAAGTCGCGGAACCGGCCCCGGAGGTACGCCCGCGTTCGGTCCTCCATGTCGCACCGGCGTACGAAACCCGGTGCCAAAGGCGTATCGCTCCCGCCCTATTGACGGAAGAACTCGGAGATGCGCTCGAGGAGGTCCTCGCTGTCGCCGAGCCTGAGATAGTATGCGGAGGCGCCGTCCTCGTAGTAGTCGTCGATGCGCCGGACGATGCTGAAACCGAGGTGGGTGTAGAAGTCCAGGGCGTTCTGGTTCGTCGTCCGCGCGTGACAGGTCACGTCCCCGTGGTCCTCGGCGACGCAGGCGACGAGTCGTTCGCCGAAGCCCTCGTTGCGGTAGGCCGGTGCGACCGCGAGGAACAGGAGGTAGCCGTCCCGGCGGGCGGCCGCGAAGCCGATCAGGTCGTCCTCGTCGAGGAATGCGTAGACGGTCGATCGACGGTAGGCGTCCGCGAAGAATCCCCACCGCTGTTTGAGGAGGTCTTCGTCGTCGCGGATGCGCTCTTTGAGGTCCCACGCCGCCGAGAGCAGGTCGTCCTCGCCGGGGGGGATCACCCGTTTGTCGACCGTGACACTCACTGCTCGGCAGTTGCGTGCGATCGAATATAATTCCACCGTCCAGACCCGCCCGTTCCGGGCCAATCGCACGGATTCAAGGTGCCGAGGCCCGTCTGTCCCGCCATGAACGAGAGACGTCCGACGCGTCGGGGGGCGGCGCGCTGATGGCGTTCGAACTCCGCGAGCACACCGCAGACGTCGCCGTGGAGGCGACCGATGACACGCTGGGAGCCGTCTTCGCGGCCGTCGCCGACGGCATGACCGCTGCGATGGCCGAGGACGTGCCAGCGACGGGCGAGACGTTCTCGTTCGAGGTCCGCGCCGAGAGCCGGGAGGCCCTGCTCTTCGACTTCCTGGACCGGCTCATCTACGAGCGGGACGTCCGGGAGGTCCTGCCGACCGAACACGAGGCGACGGTGCGCCAGGAGGGCGAGGAGTGGGTCGCCGACGGCTCAGCACGCGGAGTCCCACTCACCGAGGTGTCGGCACGCGAGGTCAAGGCCGTCACCTACTCGGAGATGGACCTCTCCAGGCGGGATGGCGGGTGGCACGCCTACGTGGTCTTCGACGTGTGAGAAAGCGTCGAAACGTACTCCGTCGTGGCGCCCGAAGGGAGACGTATGACCACCTTCGACGCCGACGGGATCGAACTCACCCAGATCGACGACTACGTCTGGGAGATCGAGCCCTCCGGCGAGATGCGCGTCCCCGTGCGAGTGATGGCGAGCGAGGACCTCCTCGAGGAGATCAAGGGCGACAAGACGCTCCAGCAGATCCAGAACGTCACCCACCTGCCGGGAATTCAGTCACCCGCGGTCTGCATGCCAGACGGCCACCAGGGCTACGGCTTCCCCGTCGGCGGAGTGGCTGCCACTGACGCCGAGACCGGCGTCATCAGTCCAGGGGGCGTCGGCTACGACATCAACTGCGGCGTGCGGATGATGAAGACGAATCTCACCTACGAGGACGTCAGGGGCACCGAACAGGAGCTCGTGGACGCGCTCTTCGAGGCCATCCCATCCGGGCTCGGTGGCGGCGGCGTGGTCGAGGGGACGACCGCCACGATCGACGAGGTCCTCGACCGGGGGATGCGCTGGGCACTCGACAACGGCTACGCGATCGAGGACGACCTGGAGCACTGCGAGGACAACGGCTACCGCGAGGAGGCCGATCCCTCGAAGGTCTCCGACGAGGCGAAAAACCGGGGCAGGAAACAGATCGGCAGCCTGGGGAGCGGCAATCACTTCCTCGAGGTGCAACGGGTCACCGACGTCTTCCGTGACGACGTCGCGGAGGCCTTCGGCCTCTTCGAGGACCAGATCGTGGTCCTGATCCACTGTGGCTCACGGGGACTGGGCCACCAGGTCTGCACCGACTACCTCCGTCGGATCGAACGGGATCACGCCGACCTCCTCGAACGGCTTCCCGACAAGGAGCTCGCGGCGGCACCCGCGGGAAGCCAGCTCGCAGCGGACTACTACGGGGCGATGAACGCGGCGATCAACTTCGCCTGGGTCAACCGCCAGCTGGTGATGCACCAGACCAGACAGGTGTTCGCCGACGTCTTCGACGCCGACTGGCGCGACCTCGACATACACCTGCTCTACGACGTCGCTCACAACATCGCCAAGAAGGAGACCCACGAGGTCGACGGGGTCGAGAAGGAACTCTACGTCCACCGCAAGGGTGCGACCCGGGCGTTTCCCGCGGGCCACCCGGACGTGCCCGCGGCCTACCGCGATGTTGGACAGCCGGTGATCATTCCGGGGAGCATGGGTGCGGGCAGTTACGTCCTCCGGGGCGGCGAGAATTCGATGGACCTGACGTTCGGCTCGACCGCCCACGGCGCGGGGCGGCTGATGAGCCGCACACGGGCGAAACAGGAGTACTGGGGCGGCGACGTCCAGGACGAGTTGCGAGAGCAACAGCACATCTACGTCAAGGCCCAGAGCGGGGCGACCATCGCGGAGGAGGCACCGGGCGTCTACAAGGACGTCGACGAGGTCGTGCGGGTCTCCGACGAACTCGGCATCGCCGACACCGTCGCCCGAACGTTCCCCGTGGTGAACATCAAGGGCTGAACGGCGGCGACTGCGGGGGCCTCCGGAAGACATTTGCGACCGCCCGCGGCAGATGGTGGTATGATCGACGAGACCGCCGAGGAGATCCGGGAGATGCAGACGCACAGCTCCTCGGTCGTCGCGGTGAAGGCAGCCGAGGCACTCGTCGCCGTCACCGAGGAGTCCTTTCCGACCATCGAGGAGTACGTCCGGGCCCTCGAACGAAACAGCCGGGTCCTCCGCGGGGCGAACCCCTCGCACGCCTCCCTGGTCACCACCCAGCGACGGATCGTCGAGGCGGTCGACGAGGGCGACTTCGAGGACGTCGCGGCCGCACAGGCGTTTACGCGCGAGGTCATCCGTGACGTGGTCGAACGGGTCGACGAGGGAAAGCACGAGGCCGCGGGACACCTCGCGGACGTCCTCGAGGACGGTTCGACGCTTCTCCTCCACGACTACTCGACGACCGTTCTCGAGGGAATCGAGGGAGCCGTCGCCGACGGCAAGTCCTTCGACGCCTACGTCACCGAGGCCCGCCCCCGCCACCTCGGACGAAAGACCGCCCGCGAACTCGGTCGGCTCGACGGGATCGACCCGACGTTGATCGTGGACGGGGCGGCGGGCCACTTCATGGCCGAGGTCGACGAGGTGCTCGTGGGCATGGACTGCATCGTCGAGGGGACCCTGTACAACCGGGTCGGGACCTACCCGATCGCGGCCGTGGCCGCCGACGCTGGCGTCACGCTGACGGTCGCCGGGTCGAGCGCGAAGATCGTGGACGGGGCGTTCAGGTTCGAGAACGACTTCCGGTCCGCCTCGGAGGTCATCCGTGAACCGCCAGAGGACTTCGGGGTCGCCAACCCGGCGTACGACGCGACCCCGACCGATCTCGTCGATCGGGTCGTGACCGACGAGGGCGTCGAACGGTGCTGATCGGGCCAAGACTCATGTCGCGCGACGTCGTTCCGGGGACCATGGGCGACCGGGTCTGTTACGTCGCGTACTGTCCCGCGTGCGAACGCGCCGTCCCGGCACCGGAGGACGCCTGCCCGGACTGCGGAGGACCAGTCGAACGTCGCTGAGATCGATTCGTCCCTCACGTCTCGGGTTCGTTTGCCCTTCGCTAATAAACCCTCGGCGGAGACCGGTGGGGGCGGCCTTTTTGGTCCGGCCCCGCGAGTACTCCGGCATGGCGGTGCCGGAACTCGAGGCCGTGCTCGCGGATCTCTGGGCGGCGGGGTGGATTCAGGCGGCGATCGTCCTGGTCGCGAGTTACTGGGCCGGGCGGCTGATCGTCCGCGTGGCGGGTCGGCGGATCGCCCGCCGGTTCGAACGGCCGAGCGTCACCCGGACGGCGTTGCGCCTCATCCGGACCAGCGCGATCGGCGTCGGTGTCCTCGTCGCCCTGGCGCTGGTCGGCCTTCCGATCCAGAACATCGCGCTCTCCGTGACGGTCTTCTCGGCCGTGCTCGGGTTGATCCTCGCGCCGATCGTCGGGAGCGTCATCAACGGGTTGTTCGTACTCGCAGACCAGCCCTACGAGATCGGGGACATGATCGAACTCGTCGACCGGGGCCAACGGGGCTTCGTCGAGGACATCACCCTGCGCTACACCAAGATCTTCACCGTCGACAATACGTTCCTCGTGATCCCGAACTCGAGCATCCGCGAGCGCGACGTGGACAACTACTCCGCCGAGGACGAGCGGACGCGACTCTCGATCACGCTCTCGGTAACCTACGAGGGCGACCTGGAGCAGGCCCGGTCGATCATGGTCGAGGCAGCCAGGGCCGTGGACGGGGTCATCGGGGGCGGCCCCGACATCCGGATCGGAAGCGCGCGCTACCCCGCCACGCCGGTGTGTCACATCCAGGAGTACGGGGACCACGGCGTCCACCTGCTGTTGCGCTTCTGGGCGGACGAGCCGTACCGCCAGCAGGCCGTCCAGTCGGACGTTCGGGAGGAGGTCTGGGACCGGATCCAGGCCGCTGACGACGTCGAGGTCGCGTACCCGCACACCCACCACGTCTTCGACGAGACCAGCGGGACGGCGTCGGTCAGGATGGAGTCGGAAGGCGGTTAGACGATCTCGAGACGGCAGTCGAGTTCTCGCTCGAGGAACGATTCGATGTCCGGTTCGCCCAGCAACCGCCGGAGCGAACGGCGCCACCGGCTGACCTGTTTGCCGCCGATGACCACCACGTCGGCCTCCTCCGCGGCGACCTCGTCGAGGATCGACTGTTCGACCAGGAACCCGCGGCGGACGACGTACCGAGCGTTCGCCAGCCGACCGAACGTGCGCTCGACCGCCCGCTTGAGGTCGGTCCTGGTCACCCGCTGGGAGTCCTGGTAGAGGTTGACGTGGAGGACCGTCAACTCGCCGTCCTCGGCCACCGCGACGTCGATCGCGGCCTCCAGGGTGGCCGTGGAGTGGACGGACAGCGGGTACCGAACCGGGACCACGACGCGCGTCATGGCTGGGCAAAGGGCCCCGCCCGCCCTAAGTCATTCGTCGGGCCGGGGAGGCCGGGGAGCGGGACGGTCGTCCACCCTCCCCCCGGCGGAGCGATCCTCCGGATCGGACACCTATAAACCGTCAGACCGCCTCGCGTGTCGTATGGAGACGGACGGGGTCGACGAGGAAGGGCGATTCGTCGAGAGCGACGAGCGACTCACGGGAGAGGCGGGGGCGTTCCTGGCGGTGTACCGATCGCCCGATACGGACACGCTCCACGGGTGGTACTGCACGAACTGCGGTTCGATCGACAACGCCATGGACACGATGGGGCGGCTCAAGTGCAACGAGTGCGGCAACCTCCGCAAACCAGACCGGTGGGACGCCGCTCACGAGTAAGGCGACTGTCAGGGACGAACGCTTATTAGGTGTGGGTACGTTTGACACACCGTATGGGGACCATTCGCACCCCGCCAGCCGAGCAGGCCAAGTCGATTTTCGAGGACCTCGGATACGAGATCGCCGGAACAGGCAGCGAGTTCAGCGCGACCAGGGACTGGAAGGAGGTCCGGGTCTCCGCCGTCGCGAGGGACGGCGTATCCGCCGAGGGCGGACGCTATCGCTGTTTCGTGACCTGGGCGGATCACACCGACGATCTCGCGGACCGACTCCGACGGGAGGAGCCGGGATGCGAGTGGGCCGTCATCGGCGTCTCCGAGGACGGCGACTACGAGGTGGCGCGAGCGCCGCCGGTCGCCTGATCAGAGCGACTCGCGCATCGCGGCCACGCCTGCCGCCGCGTCCACGTCGGCGCCCAGTTCGTCGAGCGCGTCGGCGAACGCGGTGACGAGGAACGAGACGTTCCCCGGCCGACAGCTGTGGCCCATGCAGCCGATGCGGAAGACGTCACCCGAGAGGTCGCCGAGACCGCCGGCAATCTCGATGTCGTACTCCTCGAGGAGGTACTCGATGACCGCTCCGTCCGTCACTCCGTCTGGCACCCGGACGGCGTTGAGACTGGGGAGCCAGTACTCGTCCTCGGGATTGAGTTCGAGCCCCATGGCCTCGACGGCCGCCTTGATCGCCCCGGCCATCTCGCGGTGGCGCTCCCAGCGCTCCTCGATCCCCTCCTCCGCGACGAGGCGGAGCCCCTCGCGGATCGCGTAGACGTTGGTGATCGGTGCCGTGTGGTGGTACGCGCGTTCGTCGCCCCAGTAGCCCTCGAGGAGCGAGAGGTCGAGGTACCACGATCGGGGGTCCTCCTCGCGGTCGGTGATCTTCTCCATCGCCCGGTCGTTGAGCGTGAGGGGGCTCGCACCCGGCGGGATCGAGAGGCACTTCTGTCCGCCCGAGTACGCCACGTCGACGTCCCAGTCGTCCACGCGCAACTCGACCCCGCCCAGCGACGTGACCGCGTCGGCGATCACGTAGGCGTCGTGCTCGTGGGCGATGGACGTGAGCTCGTCCACGGCCGGCTGGCGCACGCCGGTGCTCGTCTCGGCGTGCACGAACCCGAAGACGTCCGGTTCGTGCTCGTCGAAGGCGGCCGAGACGGCCGCGGGATCGAGGGGTTCGCCCCAGGGGGCATCGACGGTGACCACGTCGCCCCCCGCCCGTTCGGACATCTCGGCCATCCGACCGCCGAAGTAGCCGTTCGTCGGCACCAGCACGGTGTCGCCCGGCTCGACCAGGTTGCCGAAGGCCGTCTCCATCGCGGCCGAACCCGTTCCGCTGACCGGGATCGTCCACGTGTTGTCCGTCTGGAAGGTGTACCGGAGCAAGGACTGCACCTCGTCCATGATCTCGACGAACGAGGGGTCGAGGTGCCCGACGAGCGGAGTGGACATCGCCCTGAGCACGCGGGGGTGTACGTCGCTCGGGCCGGGACCCATGAGCGTTCGATCCGGAGGCGTCAATTCGCCGACCTCAGGTGCCTGCATACCGGGAGATACCGACGGCCGGGGGCAAAAACCTTCAGATACGCGCCGACCGGTCGGTCCGCTTAAACCGGCGAGTCACCTACTGGCGTTCGAATGTTCGTCGGACACGGCACCCTCGCGTTCGCCGCCGTTGGTCTCCTGGCGCTCGCACGGGGTACGGACCGAGACCGGGCACTCGCCCTGGCCACGGCCGCGGGGCTGTTCGCCACCGTTCCCGACGTCGACATGATCTACGCGCTCTCTGGCCTGGTCGGTGGCTCGCTCGCGCACCCTGTCTCGCTGGCCTCGTCGTTCTGGGCGGCGTCCACCGTGGTCCACCGGTCGGTGACCCACTCGGTGATACTCGCGGTCCCGGCGACCGTCGCGTTCGCACTCGCTGGCAGGTCTGTCGTCGGGTCTGGCGTCGCGGTCGTGGTCGGTGCCGTCGTCGTGGCCGTTGCCGCCGTCGAGACCGGGCCGGTCGGCGCGCTCGTGGCAGTCGCCTTCGTCGTCGCGGGCGTGGCCGTGGGGACGGGGGCAGCGCGGTACGACCTTGGGGTCCGGGCGACCGCTACCGCGGCCCTCGTCGGCCTGGTCTCCCATCCATTCGGGGACGTGTTGACGGGACAGCCACCTCACCTGCTCTATCCGCTCGACGCGTCGATCCTCCATGGTCGAATCGCGCTCGCCGCCGATCCGACGCTGCACCTCCTCGGGGCGTTCGCCGTCGAGATGGCAGCCATCTGGATCGGGCTGCTGACCTACGCGAGCCTCCGCGAGATGCGTCTTCGCGATCACGTCCGTCCCCGGGCCACCGCCGGTGCCGCCTACGCGATCGCGATCGCGGTTCTCCCGCCGCCGACGCTCGGCGCGTCCTATCCCTTCGTGTTCAGCGTTCTCGGCGTCGGACTGGTGGGTGCGGTTCCGATCGGTCGACGTCGTCCCGAAGCCGTGACCGCGGTGGTCACCGGTCTCGCGGGCGTGACGGTCGCCTGGTTCGCCTACACCGTGGCCTACCTGACGGTCGGCGTGGCACCCGCGCTCCCGCCCGTGGGCGAAGTTTTCTAAGCGACGGGGACGAATCCCGAAGCATGCAGCGGAGCGGGGAACTCGACGCACTCCTGGAGGACGCACGGGTGAACGCCTGGATCGGCTGGGTCCTCGTCGCCTTCGTCGCGTCCGCCCTCCTCGAGAGCGTCGGCACCGGCGACTGGGTCTGGGCGATCGCAACGCTGTCGGTGCTCGTCATCGCAGTCCTGCCGCCGGTCGCCTTCCGCACCCCCCACGTGATGCTGCCCTGGGAAGTCCTCTTGCTGGCGGTGCTCCCGCTGTTCGTGCGCACCCTCGCGACGCCAGGCATGCTGAGCGAGGTCGCGACCTACCTCTCAGTCGCCGCGGTCGCCCTGTTGATCGCGGTCGAACTCGACGTCTTCACCGCGGTCCGGATGACGACCGCCTTCGCGGTGGTCTTCGTCGTCCTCGTGACCATGGCCACCGCAGGCGCGTGGGCGATCGTCCAGTGGCTCTCGGACGTCTACCTCGGAACGACATTCATCTACCCGACGCCACCGCCGGTGGACCCGGCCGTCGACGCCGCCGCCCACGATTCGCTGATGTGGGACTTCGTCGCGGCGACCGCGGCGGGAGTGCTCGCCGGGGTCGTCTTCGCCATCTACTTCCGGGAGCGGGCCAACACGCGCGTTCCGGTCCCCGACGAACTCGACGAGGCCCTCGAATGAGAGTCCGCGACCTGGTGGGCATCACCCGGCAACGCCAGCGCCAGGCCACGCGCCTGATGCAACTCTCCCTGGTGGGCTTTCTGTTCGTCGGCGTCTACGAGTTCAACCTCGGTGTCGTCGTCAACGCCGCACTGGCACTGATCGTCACCCAGCTTCCGGCGATCCTCGAGCGGGACTACGACATCCCGATGGACGCTGGCCTCACGCTCTGGATCACCGCCGCAGTCTTCTTGCACGCCCTGGGAACGGTCGGACTCCCGGGGATGGCGACGAACTTCTACGCGTCCGTCGGGTGGTGGGATCACCTCACCCACGGGCTCTCCTCTTCGATGGTCGCGGCGGCGGGCTACGCGACCGCCAGAGCAGTCGACGAGCACGTGGAGGACCTCTACTTCCCCCCGAAGTTCACGTTCGCCTACATCCTGTCGGTCACGCTGGCCTTCGGGGTCTTCTGGGAGGTGATCGAGTTCGCCGTGGGCGGCCTCAGTCAGTTCGTCGGCACGAACTCGGCACTCACGCAGTACGGCGTCGGCGACACGATGCTCGACCTCGTCTTCGACGCCGTCGGTGCGGTGATCGTTGCCACGTGGGGGACCGCCCACCTGGTCGACGTCAGCGAGGCCCTCCGGGCGCGCCTCGAGTCCCGCGACTAGATTTATCTGCCAGGCCGGCCAACGTGTCGGCATGGTCTACAAGAAGATCGTCCTGCGCGGTACCTCCGAGGAGAGTTTCGAGGCGGCGACGGACGACGCGCTGGATCGCGCCGAGGCGACCCTCGACGGGATCAAGTGGGCGGAGGTCCTCGAACAGGGCGTCGAACTCGGCTCGGTCGAGGGGCGCGAATACCAGGTCGAACTCGAGGTCGCCTTCGAACTCGAGTCGGGCCAGCCGTAACTACTCGAACCGGGCGTCGACGCTGTCCGCGTGAGCCTCGAGGCCCTCGGCGTTAGCCAGGGTCGTGATCGTCTCGCGCAGCGTGGAGAGGGCGGCTTCGTCGAGCCGCTGCACCGTCGTCTCCCGAAGGAAGGTGTCCACCGAGAGACCGCCCGTGACCTTCGCCGATCCGCCCGTCGGGAGGACGTGGTTCGTCCCGGTGGCGTAGTCGCCCGCGGCGACCGGCGTGTGCGGACCGAGGAAGACGCTCCCCGCGCTATCGATCCGGTCCAGAATCGCCTCGTCGTCGGCCGCCTGTATCGAGAGGTGTTCGGCCGCGTACTCCTCGGCGAAGAGGACCGCCTCGCTCATCGACCGCGCCACGAGGACGCCGGATGCGTCCCGTTCGAGAGCCGCCTCGATCACGTCGGCGCGTTCGCGGTCGTCGACCCGGGCCTCGAGTTCGGCGCAGATAGCGTCCGCGGTCGCCTCGTCGTCGGTGACGACCACGACGCTCGCGTTCGCGTCGTGTTCGGCCTGTGCCAGCACGTCGGCCGCCACGAAGGTCGGGTCGGCCGTCTCGTCTGCGACGACCAGGAGTTCGCTCGGACCGGCAAGGAAGTCGATCTCGACGTCCCCCCGGACGACCGCCTTCGCCGCGGTCACCCACCGGTTGCCCGGGCCGACGACCTGTTGGACGGCGTCCACCGACTCGGTCCCGTAGGTTAGGGCGGCGACGGCCTGCGCTCCGCCGACGGTATAGACCGCGTCCGCACCGGCCACCTCGATGGCCGCGAGCGTCGCCGGATGGAGCGTCTCCGCCGGGGGCGTCGCCACGGCCACGTGCTCGACGCCGGCCACCTTCGCCGGGATGACGCCCATGAGTGCGCTCGACGGATACGCCGCCGTCCCGCCAGGCGCGTAGACGCCGACCCGCTCCACCGGACGGAACCGTCGCCCAAGTTCGCGACCGTCGAATTCCCGTCGCCAGTCCTCGGGAACCTGCTCCTCGTGGAACGCCCGAACGTTCGCGGCCGCCGTCTCGATCGCCTCGCGGACCGACGGATCGACGCTGGCCGCCGCCCGCTCCACCTCGTCCGTGACGTCGATCGATCCGACCTCGACGCCGTCGTACTCGCGGGAGAACTCCCGGAGGGCGGCGTCGCCCTCCTCGCGAACCCGATCGACGATGTCCCGGACCTGCGAGCGAATCGAGGCCACGCCCGCGTCTCGCTCGAAGAGCGCCCGACGACGGTCCGGTCCGAGGTCCGCGAGCGACGCCGGTGTGAGTTGCATGCTCGACCGTTCGACCGCCGACGGTTTGTACACACCGCTTCGGACGCCCCTGTCGGCGTTCTCAGCGTCCGGGAAGGGGGCAAAACGTATTGTCTCGCCAACAAGTATCTGAACCATGCAGACGAGGACTCGACTCGCGATCGGCATCGGTGCGCTCTCCGCACTCCTGGGGAGCCGGTGGGCGATCACGCTCGAGGCCGAACGGCTGGGGGCGACGGGTTCCTCCACGTGGCTCCCCGCCGTGGGGCAGTCGCCGGTCGTGACGATCGCAGTCTACGACGGCGTCGTCGGTCTTCTGGGATTCGTCGTATCTCCCGTCCTGGTGTTCGTCGCCGGTGCGTACTTCGGCCGCGGAATCGACCTGCGAAGCGAGTACGGCGGCGTCATCCGCTCACTGGCCCTCGCTGGGCTCCTCGGCTACGGGGTGGCGCGGTTGGCCGTGGTCGTCCTCCAGCTCGGTGGGGGCCTCCCGGTGACGGCGATCCTCGCCACCGTCCTCCCCGCCACCGTCGTCGGCGGTCTCCGAACCGCCCTCGTCGGCTTCGCGGGAGTGGCCCTCGAACACCTCCGTTCCGGCCCGCGGGCGACGGACCGGGACGCCGCCGGGTCGTCCGATCAGGTCGATTCCTCGGTCGGCATCCAGAGGCCGTAGAGGATCAGCCCGAGGCCGATCAGCCGACTCGTCCCACTCGCGACGCCGAAAGCGTACTCGGGGACGGTCGGGAACAGCCAGAATCCGACGAAGGAGGTGAAGGGTACCCCGAAGACGAGGACGAAGCCGACGGCGACGAAGGCCATCGGCCGACTCCCGCGTCGGTACCCCCGGTAGGCGATGTACGCGATGGCCAGGCCGAGGGCCGTCGTTGCGACCGACAACGTGAACACGACGATGCGCGGCCCGATGCGTGGGATGGCTTCGAGCATGCTTAGAGGTCTTCGACGAAACGCCTGAGGCGGTCGGTCATCCGATTGCGGCGACTCACCGAGAGTTCGATGCCGTCCGACGTCAGCGAGACGACCGCGCGGTCGAGGACGGCCGCGTACACCTTGTAGTGGTGCCCGTCGGCGTCCGGACGCTGCCGGACGTCCACGAGACCGTGGCGCTCGAGTTCGTCGAGGCGCCGGTACACGGTCGCCCGCGAGGCTGCACAGCGTCCGACCAGGTCGTCGGCGGACTTCGGTTCCTGCGCCGTCGCCTCGAGGATGGTCCGGGAACAGTCGTCTTCGAGCAGCGTGCCGAGGACGGCGACGTCCATCTCCTCGTCCATTCGGTTCACCTCGGGAGTGCTAAGGCGTGGGGCACTGTCGCAGGCACTGAGATCGTGTCGGCCGAATTTTATAAATGGACCACACTAGACCGCCCCATGTTCGGCCTCGACGAATCGACGATCGCGATGGGGTTCGCAGTGATCGGCGTGCTCGCATCGATCGCCTGGATCGCGCTGGGTGTGTACGGAATCCGGACGCTGGCCGATCTGCGCGACGCGGTCCGCGAAACCGACCGCGACGGCAGCGACGCCCGGTGAACGTCCGGACGGATGTCACGGATCGAATCGGTCCTGGCGCGGCGACCGATCGCGGAGTTCGTCGCGCTCACCTACCTGTTCTCCTGGGGAACCTGGTTCGTCGCGGCACGTGCCACGGCCGACCCGGGACTGCTGGCCGTCGTCCCGGACGGGTTCGGTCCGCCCGTCGCCGCGACGGTGGTCGTCGGTCCGCTTGACCCGGGCGTCCTCCCCCGGCGGCAGCGGTCGTACGGGGCGCCCGGGGCCGCGGTGGTGGTCGCCCTCCTGGTACTCGTCTACGATCCGACCACGCTCTCTGTCTCGGGAGTCCACCGGCGAAGCGGGAGCGAGAGAACGGGCGGTCGATGAGGCTGAGGATCGAAGCGGTCTGACCAGTACCCGGCAGGTCCATCGACGAGCGGAACCGCGGGGGACACCGCCGGTTCGTTCAGAGGGCGACCGACGCGACGACCTCGAACTCGTCTCCCCCCGGGCGGTGGGCGAGTGACGGTGACGTTGTCGACGGTGAAATCCCACTCAAGATCGTAGTCCAGCAGGAATCGAAGGACGTCCCCGGTCTGATCGTCGGTCAGTCCAAGGGCGAATCCCACGTGCGGGAACCATCTGTGCGGTTCGTAATACGGCATCGGTGCGGTGCCCAGATCGTCGACCGCCGCGACGACGTCGGCGTGCAGCGAGGCGAGTTCCGGCGACTTCGCGACCGGGAGCCAGACGGCGTTTCCCGGAAAGACGCCGACGCCGTCCGTGTGTGCCGAGAGGGGTCCGTGGTCTTTCACGACCTCTTCGACGGCCGCTCTCACCGCGGCCGTATCGACGTCGTCGTCCAGCGGATACAGGGTGAAGTGCGGGAATGGGTTGGGGTACGCCTCGACGCCGAACGCGTCGACGATGTCGCCCCGGATGGATTCGACGGTGCTGTAGTACGGGTCGGGGAGCGTCGGTCCGATAATGGTGGGCACGGTCGGGGGTGGCCCACTGACCCCAAAAATCTTGCCGAACTGTCCGAGTGGCGGGCTTCGCCACGTCACGTTCGGAAACAGTCGAGTGCTCGAGAGCGACGAGCGACTGCCGCGTGCGAAGCCAGGGTCGTGAGCAATACGGAATGCACACTGGTCCTTTCGCCATCGCAAGGGAGAATTTCGCTCGCTCGAGCGGCGAGGAGTGGATCGGTCCAGGTTCCGCCGAACGGGTGCGGTGGCGCTCGCACGGCGCAGAAGGGGGTAGCGTATGCTCGGAACACGACCGGGAGGGTTTCTACTGACGGGATCGGTGGGACGAAAATAACGACATCACGACGTGTCCGTCCAATACCAGATGTATCCGAGATCGTGTCGGCAGCACGTTCGGTGCACCAGAAACGTCGGTTCACCCACACACCGTCAGGAATCGTCTGACGAATTTTGAACGCGTTGTGCGTTACCTACTGACTGAGCGGATCTGATGGAGGGCTCATTTCGTATGAGTTCCCTCCCGATGGGATAGACCCACCAAGGCTCCGCTGCGGAGAGCGATTCCAAAGCCATATCCGGCTGTTGGTGCGACGACGAATGTATTTAAAATACGTGTCGTTTCAACCGGACGCTATCCACTGTCCAGTGACCCATGAACCCGTGGCGTGACTAAACCCCCCCTCCCCCATCGGTGCTGCATCTCGCGCACTTACTCGGGGTCAGTGTTCACGTGTCGCCGTCTGGAAGCAAATCCTCGCTGATGACGTTGTGCTCCGAGATACAGTCAACCGTCAGTACCGGTGATCGTGCCAGCAGCTCCCTGACGTGTTCGAGTGTCTTCCCGGTACTTCCACCACCCTGCGACCAGCCTGAGAATACGAAATTCTGTAAGGCCATAACGACGTACACGACCTCATTTTTATACTTCGCGGCGCTGAGGAGGTGGCTTTCGTAATTATTCGCGGCCCCGTTATTGGCAAACCGGATGACGATTGCGGCGTACGAACTGTACGAGTCCGAGTACAGCCCCTTGATACGCGCCTCCCCGTCTTCTTGTAGCGACTCGCTGGAAACTTGTTGTTTCTCGAAGCCACCACCTTCGTTCGGTAGGAGGCTCCGTGGTTTGGCCTCACTGTTCGGGTTTCCGCATCCACCGCCGCTACCTGAGCATCCTGCGAGCAAGCCAGTTCCGACGAGCCCACCCGTTACTTTCGCGAACTGTCGACGATTCAAATGGTCCAATTTACCCGGCATTCACGGACGGCGGTTACGAGGGATTATTTAAAAGCGTTGCCACTTCGATTGTCGGCGTCCACCGAGTGAAAACATCCCCTGTATCAACTGATTCGGACGACGTCCGCCACACGGAGTTCGAGTGACCGAGACGTGCCCTCATGGGTTATATCGGTTTCGACGCACTTCTAATCTGTATATCCGACTCTGGGGAGACGAGTAAGCGACAGGTCCATGTGGACCACGTGAGTGCCACGACGTATGAGCACGGACGCGGGCGACGACGGCGACGGTGACATGGTGAAGCTCAACGTGAAGGGCCCGAAGCGGCTTCTCGAGGAGATCGACGAACTCGCGGAGGAACTAGAGTACACGAACCGCTCGGAGTTCATCCGCGAGGTGCTGCGCGACACCACGGAGCCGATTCTGACGCCCGGCGCGCAGGAGGGCGTCTCGGAGGGCTACGCGGACGTGGCGGCGGGACGGACGATGTCCACGGACGAGGCCCGCGAACGCCTGGGTATCGACCAGAACTGAGGGCTGAACGGTGGCTAACGAGGTCGTTCTGACGGAGACGATGGTCGAAACGCTGGAGCAGTTCGGAACGGAGGACGCAGAGCGGATCATCAACGAACTGGAGAACGTCGGCGACTTCCCGGATCACGTTCTCGACCGGCTGAAGAACCACCCTTGCTACAAACTTCGCGTCGGCGACTTCCGCGTCCTGATCGACCGGGACAAGGACAAC
>JBDGUD010000024.1:0-30327 GCA_042216165.1 Halanaeroarchaeum sp. | reverse complement strand
TCCGCACTGGCCCATTTTTCACCCCTTCACGCGACGAGCGTGACCCGTCGCGAGAATCGGCACAATCGGAAGCGGCATCGGGTCGCCGACGACCGGTGGTTTCTTTGTCAGGAACCAACGATCGATCGACGATTCTCCCCCGTGAGAATCGGATCGGGGGCGGGTGCAAGGTTAGGGCCCTTCGCGCCGTAGGGGGTGGTGTGGTGGGACTCACGTCGCTGGGCGGTCGAGCGGGGGCTGTCTGGCGGTCCATTCCCGGATGGGCACTGGCCCCTCTCGCAGTCACGGGGTTCGTCGTAGCGGTGCAACTCATGGGGGCGGCGATCGCCGAACTCGCCCCGGCACTGGGGCCGTGGCTCCGCCGGTTCCTGGACCCGGACCCCGCCGCTCTCGGGGCCAGTTGGCTCGTGGCCTACGTCATGTTGAACGGCTCGGTCGTGGCAGCGGTCGCCATCTCGCTGTTCCGCGCGGACCTGATCACCGGCGGAGAACTGTTCGTGCTGGTGGTGGGGTCCCGTCTCGGTGCGGCTGGGATGGTGGTGCTCATCGGTGCCATCGACCACCTCCAGCACCGGGACGGGACCCTGGGCGAGTCGGTCGGCCTGGGGCTGTACACCGTCCTCGTCACCAACACGATCTACCTCCCCGTCGCGGTACTGGGGTACGCCGGCCTCCCGACGGTACGGGGCGCAGTGGACGTCTCGCTGCCCTGGCTCGCCTCGGTGGCCGGTTTTCTCGATCTGCTCGGGACCGGGGTCGACCGGGTGGCGGGACTCATGGGCGGGCCGATCGCGCTGGCGCTCGCCGTCGCCCTCTTTCTCGTCAGCCTCCGCGCCATCGACCGCCTCTTCGCGCGCACCGACCTCGACGTCCTGGAGGAGCGCCTGGCGGTCCTCGACAGTCGGTGGCGGTCGTTCGCCATCGGCCTGCTCGTCACGGCGGTCACCACGAGCGTGTCGGTCTCGATCGGGATCGCCGTCCCGCTGTACAACCGTGGCCACCTCGATCGCGAGCGGATGGCGCCGTACGTCTTGGGAGCGAGCCTCGGCACTCTCACGGACACGCTCGTGGTGGCGATCGTCCTGCAATCGGTCGAGGGCGTCTTCACGGTCGGCTACGTCTTCGGGGTGGCGGGGCTTTTCACCCTCATCGCGCTGGTCGCCTTCGACCGGTACTTCGGGCTGATCGACTCGATCCAGGAGCGCCTGGTCGGGGACCGGACCGCGTTCGTCGCCTTCGCAGCGGTGCTCGTGGCGGTCCCCCTCGCGCTCATCGGGCTGGCCGCTCTCAACTGAGATCTGCCCGCCGGAAGGCCCGGTGTCCGTACGCGAGCGGGACGGCTGTCCAGGCGACCAGGACGGCCGCCAGTGCGACCGGCTGGAGGTAGAACGGCACGGGTCCGGCGACCGTTGCGGCGATCCCCGGCGTCCCGGTGGAGACTCCGAGCAGTTCGACGACCAGTGCGTTGAACGCCCCGGTCGGGCTCAGGACCCTGAGCAGGAGGTACCACGCCGGAACCGTGCCGGCCGACCCGCCCGACGTGCCAAGCGCCATCGCGGCGAGTTCGGGCACGGCGTCCCAGAACAGCGTCAACAGCAGGTAGGTCGCGATGCTCACCGTCATCGCGCGCGAACGGGTCGCGGTTGCACCAGAGATTCCGATCGCGATCCCGACGAAGATGACCCCGAGGACCGCAGCGAGCAGGGTCGCCCCCGCGAACGCCACCGCGGGGACGGAGCCGAACGCGGCCACGGCGACGAGGGCCGCGACGGCGTATCCCGCGAGGATGCCGACGATCACCACCGCGCTGCGGCCGAGGAACTTGCCCGCGAGGACTGCCGATCTCGTCGGCGGCAGTCCGAGTAACACCTTGATACTCCCCGATTCGCGTTCGCCCGCGATGGAGAGGTAGGCCGCGACGAGCGCCACGATCGGCACGAGGACGCCCGCTATCTGGGCCATGCCCCCGATCGCCGAGTAGACGCTGGGACCGTCCGGTACGAGGAGCGTCACCGCGACCACCAGCGTGTTCACGACGGCCACCACCGCGACGATCGCCCTGAGCACCCGGGACCGGATCGCGTCGGCCACTTCCTTGCGGGCGACGGCTATCGCCCTCATGACGGCCCTCCCGCGGCTCCGCCGACGGTGTACGCCTGGAACAACTCCTCGAGCGAGGCCTCGCTGGTCGCGAAGTCGACGACGGCGGCACCGCCCGCCCGGATTGCGTCGAGGGCCTCGAGTTTCGCCTCCGGGGTCCGGCACGTGACCGTGATCGTCCGGTCCTCGACCGCGACCGCCGAGACGCCGTCGATCCCCTCGAGTGCCGGGTCCGACCGTGGCTCGTCGACGGTGACGACGAGGGTCGATCCGGTCCCGAGTGCGTCCCTGAGACCGTCGATCGTGTCGACCGCGACGAGCGATCCCCGATCGAGGATCGCCACCCGGTCGCAGACGGCCTCCACCTGCGGGAGGACGTGACTCGAGAAGAACACGGTACCGCCCCTGCCTGCCGTCTCGCGGGCCACCTCGCGGTTCATGCGGACCCCGTTCGGATCGAGATCAGCGGAGGGCTCGTCGAGGATCAGTAGGTCTTGCTCGCCCACGAGGGCCATCGCGAGAACGAGGCGCTGGGCCATCCCGGAGGAGTAACCGGCCGCCGGCCGATCGCCCGCCTCGACGTCCAGACCGACGCGGTCGAGGAGGGCGGCGGGATCGTCGTCGGCGTCCTTCAGGTCGATCGCGTACTCCAGGTGATCGCGTCCGCTGAGCCGGTCGTACAGGCCGTAGTCGTCCGGGAGGATGCCGATTCGCTCGTGGATGCGTTCGGTCTCGCGCTGGGCGTCGTGGCCGAGGACCGTCGCGGACCCGGCGGTCGGCCGCACGTAATCGAGGAGCACGTCGATGGTCGTGGACTTGCCCGCGCCGTTCGGCCCGAGGAACCCGAATATTTCGCCCTCCCTCACGGTCAGATCCAGGCCGTCGACCGCGAGGACGTCCTCGCCGAACCTCTTCGTCAGCCCCGAGGTCTCGATTGCCGCCATCTCACCCGCCTCGCAGCGGAGAGGGGTCGCGGTCGTTCGGTCGAGTCGCCGGTCGGTCGCCGGTGTGATGGGGACCCATACGTAGACGGACGGGCCGACGTGTAATAATCGTAATAGGTGTGCGTCGCGAGCCGATACGTAGTTACGTCACCCACGCCCACCCTGGCGTATGCAGGCGGCGCTCGTGATCCTCGACGGGTGGGGGATCGCCGACACCGACGGACGGAACGCGGTCAGGGCCGCCGACACGCCGACGTTCGACAGACTCCGGGATCGGGGCGCTTTCGGAACGCTCCGGACGTACGGCCGCTCGGTGGGACTGCCGGACGACCAGATGGGCAACAGCGAGGTCGGCCACCTCACCATCGGTGCCGGACGGGTGATCGAGCAGGCCTACGCCCGGATCGAGGACGCCATCGCGGCCGACGAGCTCTGCGAGAACGACGCCATCGCCGGTGCCCTCGACGCCGCGGCGACCGACGACGGCAGGGTGCATTTCGCGGGACTGGTCTCGGACGGCGGGGTCCACTCGGATCAGGCCCACCTCCACGCGCTCATCGCGTGCGCCGCCGAACGGGGCGTCGAGGCGGTCACTCACGCGTTCACCGACGGCCGGGACACCAGTCCCACCGGGGGCGAGGACTACCTCGCAGACCTCGCGGCGACCGCCGAGAACTACGGGACGGGTTCCGTCGCCACGGTCTCGGGCCGCTACTACGCGATGGACCGGGACCAGAACTGGGACCGGACGAAACGTGCGTACGACGCCATCGTGAACCGGCAGGCCGACCACCGGGCCGACTCCCCCGTCGAGGCGGTTCGCGAGTCTTACGACCGCGGTGACACGGACGAGTTCGTGGAACCGACGCTCGTCGCCGGTGGTCCGCCCCTCGAGGCGGGCGACGCGCTGTTCGTCTTCAACTTCCGGGCCGACCGCGTCCGACAACTCGTCCGGATGCTCGCCGACATCGACCCGGAGTGGGAGCAGACGACAGATCCACCGCCGGTCCACCTCGCGACGATGACGGAGTACGACCGGACCTACGACTTCCCCGTGGCGTTCCCGCCCCGGGAGCCGACGGATACGCTCGGCGAGGTGCTCGCCCGCGAGGGACGCACGCAGTTGCGCATCGCGGAGTCCGAGAAGTATCCCCACGTCACCTACTTCCTCAACGGGGGGCGCGAAGTCGAGTTCGACGGCGAAATCCGGCGGATAATCGAGAGTCCCGACGTCCCGACCTACGACCTGCAACCCGAGATGAGCGCCCGGGCGGTCACCGACACCGCCGTCGAGATCATCGCGTCGCGGGACCCGGACGTCCTCGTCCTCAACTACGCCAACCCGGACATGGTCGGACACACGGGCGACTTCGAGGCCACCGTGGCGGCCGTCGAGGCGGTGGACGCCCAACTGGACCGTCTCGTCGGGGCCGTGCAGGCCGCGGGCGGACACGTCTTGGTCACCGCCGATCACGGCAACGCGGACGACATGGGCACGCCGACTGATCCCCACACGGCGCACACGTTCAACCCCGCGCCGGTCGTCTACCTGTCACCCGATGGCACCGACGGGGGGTACCGGATCCGCGAGGGGGGCGAACTGGCGGACCTGGCACCGACGCTGCTGGCGCTCCTCGGAATCGACGTCCCCCCGGTGATGACCGGTCGCTCGCTCCTGGAGGACTAGGGACGCCGGTCCCACCCTGAGTTCGTCGGGCCTCCTCGCTGGCCACGACCGTCCCACATGTTCCACCTGTATCCGGGACCCCACCGGCCGCGACACCGATGGCCGGGAGGTCGACGGCGAAGACGACCGCACCGATGGCCTGAGGGACGCGACGAAGATCACCGGTGCGACCGCCACGCACCCGGCGCGAGACGGTGTCAGTCCTGCCGCCCGTCGTAGACCACGGTCCCGTCGACGACGGTCATCGCGACGTCGATGTCGGCGACGGCAGCCGGCCGCTCCCACGGGGAGTCCTCCAGGACCACGAAGTCCGCCAGTTTCCCGGGCTCGATGGTACCCATCCGGTCCTCGTCGAAGGCGGCGTAGGCACCGCCCCACGTGTAGGCCCGCAGCGCCTCCGTGACAGTGAGCCGCTGGGCCTCCGTCGGCGCGGTCACCGCCTGGTCGATCCCGTAGAGCGGATCCAACGGCATGCAGTCGCTGCCGAAGGCGAGCGGGACGTCCGAATCGGCCAGTTTCCGGAGTGGATTCGACCGCCGTCGGCGGTCGGGACCCAGTCGCTGGTCGTAGAGTCCGTCCGGCCTCGCCCACCGGTGGAAGTTCGGCTGGACCGACGCCACCACCCCGGCCGACTCCATCCGGTCGATCGTGCCGTCGTCGATCAGTTCGGCGTGCTCGATCCGGTGGCGTGCCGCCGGGTCGTCGATCCGCTCGAACGCCCCCAGGACCTCGTCGATGGCCGCGTCGCCGATGGCGTGGACGGCCAGTTGCTGGTCGGCCTCGCTCGCGCTCGTGGCGAGCGACCCGATCTCGGCCGGCGGAACGACCCAGTTCCCGGTCGAACCGGGGTCGTCGGCGTATGGCTCGGTGAGTTTCGCGGTCCGGCTCCCGATGCTGCCGTCGGAGTAGGACTTGATCGCGCCGACCTGCACGAACGCCGAGCCGTGCCCGGGGCGGAGACCGAGTTCCCGCACGGCGTCCAGGTGGTCCGCCCAGTAGTTGAGTCGGACTCGCAGGGAGAGATCGCCGGCCGCGTCCATGTCGCGGTAGGCCCGCGGCGCGTGCGACTGGCGGACCATGTCGTGGACGGCGGTGACGCCGCGCTCGTTGGCGTACTCCATCGCAGCCTCGAGGAGGGAGTGCGTCTCCTTCCGGTCCGGTGCCACCGCCTCCCAGACCACCTCGGCCGCCTCCTCCACCACGACCCCGGTCGGCTCCCCGGCGTCGGTTCTGACGTCTTCCGCGGGCAGGCCGTCGGCCAGTCGATCGAGCGCGAGCGAGTTGAGCGAGGCCGAGTGCATGTCCACCCGGAAGGCGGCGACCGGTCGGTCGGTCGCGACCGCGTCCAGGTCCTCGCGGGTCGGGTACCGGCGCTCGTCCGTCCAGTCGCTCTCGTCGTACCCGAACCCGAGAATCCACTCGTGGTCCGGGGCGGCGTTGGATCGCAGTCGGTCCAGGGCCTCCTCGAGGTCCGTGGTCCCGCTCAGGTCGGCGTGCACCTGGTACTGGCCCAGTTGCTGCATGTGGGTGTGGGCGTCGACGAAGCCGGGCAACAGGACCCGGCCCGCGAGGTCCACGACCGTCGTCTCGACGCCGATTCTGAACTGCGACTCGTAGTCGGTGGCGACGTCCACGATCCGACCGTCGCGGACGGCCACCGCGTCGGCGGTCTCGTCGGGGTCGGCGAGCGTGTGGACCTCGCCGTTCCGGAGGACGAGGTCGGCCGCAGAATTCATGTCAGGGCCGGGGCTCCCCTCGCGCTTAACCCTTGGGTTGCCGCGGCGTGATTGCCATCCGTTCGCACGCCCCGGCGGTGTCGCGAAACGAAGCGTTACATGAATCGGTCGCGTCCCCCGGGACATGACCGACGCAGACGCCCTCGCCGACCGCGTCCAGGACGGCGAGATTCCGCTCCACGAACTGGAGAACCACGCCGATCCGGGGACGGCCGCGGCCGCGCGCCGCGAGTTCGTTCGCCGGGAGACCGGGACCGAACTGGACGCCATCGGGACGTTCTCCTTCGACCCGGCCGACGCGGAGACGAACGTCGAGAACCTGGTGGGCGCGGCCCAGGTTCCGATCGGTCTGGCCGGGCCGGTCCACGTCGAGGGCGAGGCGGCAACGGGCGAGTACGTTTTGCCACTGGCGACCACGGAGGGGGCCCTCGTGGCCAGCGTCAACCGGGGCTGTTCCGCCCTCGAGGCCGCCGGTGGCGCCACCGTGCGGGTCACGAAGCGGGAGATGACACGCGCCCCGGTCTTCCGCGTCGAGGACGTCGCGGTCGGGGACGACGTCGCCGCGTGGGTGCGCGCGAACGAGGACCGACTCGCCGACGCGGCGGAGGCGACGACGACCCACGGCGAACTCGCGTCGGTGACCCCCTACGTCGTCGGCGACTCGGTCTTCGTGCGCTTCGGCTTCGACACCAAGGACGCGATGGGGATGAACATGGTCACGATCGCCACCGCCGCGGCCGCCGACCTGATCGAGTCGGAGACCGGGGCCGACCTGGTGGCCCTCTCGGGCAACATGTGCACCGACAAGAAACCGGCCGCGATCAACGCCGTGGAGGGACGCGGCCGGTCCGTGACGGCGGACGTGCGACTCCCCCGCGACGTGGTCGCCGACCGGTTCGACACGACCCCCGAGGCGATCGCGGCGGTCAACACGCGGAAGAACCTGGTGGGAAGTGCCAAGGCCGGAAGCCTCGGGTTCAACGCCCACGCGGCGAACGTCGTCGCGGCAGTGTTCGTGGCCACCGGCCAGGACCCGGCCCATGTCGTGGAGGGTGCGAACGCGATCACCACCGTCGAGGCCCGGGGGGACGAACTCTACGCGAGCGTCTCGTTCGCCAGTCTCGAACTCGGCACGGTCGGGGGCGGGACGACGCTCCCGACGCAGTCGGAGGCGCTCGCGGTCCTCGGCCTGGCCGGCGGCGGCGACCCGCCAGGGAGCAACGCCGACGCACTGGCCGAGATCATCGCGGCGGGAGCGCTGGCCGGGGAACTGTCGCTGCTGGCCGCGCTCGCCTCCCGGCACCTGGCGGGCGCGCACGAGGATCTCGGCAGATAACTCAGAGCCGACGGTACCGCCCGTCGGTCTCTGTTATCTCGCCGGCCCGCAGCAGTTTCTCCAGGGCCGTCCGCACGTACTCCGCGGGAACCCCCCGCTCGGTCGCGTACGAGACGATCGCCTCCTGGTCCGGCTCGTCGCGGTTCGCGAGGGCCTCGAGGACGACCTCCCGTCTACTCGGTGACCGGGCCGACGCCTCCGCCCGCTCGCCGGCCTCGGCCACCCGCTCCGGATCGATCCCGCTGCCGGCGAGGTACTCCTCGTCGCTCGTCCCGACGTCCTCGATCGCCGCCTCCAGGGCGTCGAAGTCGTCGAGGGCCTCGAACCCCTCCTCGTGGCCCCGGCGCCTGGCCAGGAGCGCGGCGCGGGCCTGTTTGGCTTCGCCCGCGTCGTCGGTCGTGACGAACCGCTTGCGCTTCGCGTACTCGTGACGGGTGCCACAGCGGGGGCAGGTGGTGGTCTCGGGACGGCCCTCGACCACCCAGAGCGCCTCGCAGTCCGAACACCCGACGACGGCGTACATGTGCAGTCGTTGGCCCGCCATCGCAGTTGAACCTTTAGGTACGTCCCCCGCGTCGAGCGGTGCATGGAGCGCGTTGCCGAATCCGCGGTCGAATCGGCGGAGCCCGAACCGGGCGTCCACCTCAAACTGCTGGCGGGCGGCGAGAAGATGAACGTCCAGCACTTCCACATCGACCCTGGCGCGACCGTCCCCGAACACAGCCACCCCCACGAACAGTCCGGATACATCACGAGTGGCGTCGCCGTCTTCCTCGTGGGCGACGAGGAGATCCAGGTCGAGACCGGCGACTCCTACTCGATCCCCGGGGGCGAGCCCCACGCGCTGGAGAACCGCGGCGACGAACCGGTCCGGGGCGTGGACGTCTTCAGTCCGCCACGCGAGAACCCGACCTGGGGGGAGTAGGTCGAACCGATCCGAACCGATCGACGCACCCCAGGACGGGCGTCCGGCACGTCGACGCGGAGCGAGCACCCCCAGGTACCCGCCCGAGTTCGCCAGCGGTGGACGTCGTCGGTCGTTTCCGCGACGGACACCTCTCTCCCACGGTCCACCGGTCGAGGCACTCCGTGTCCCGTCGACGCCGGCCGAAGGAACGAACCGGTGGGTCGAAGCGGGGGCGCGACGGGTGGCGCTCCAGCAGCGACGTCGTGGGAAAATACGCGTCGGAATCCACCAGTGACCGCCGTCCACCCGTGGTGGGCTTCCCGACCGGGGGTTACGCCAGATCCTCGACGTTGTCGACGACGACGTCCGCGTAGTCGCTGGTGCCCAGCTTCTCGCCACCCTCGATCTGGCGGTGGAGGTCGTAGGTGACCTTCTTCGAGGAGATGGTCTCCTCGACGGCGTCACGGACCAGTTCGGCCGCGTCGTCCCAGCCCATGTACTCGAGCATCAGGCGACCGGAGAGGATCATCGCGGTCGGGTTGACCTTGTCCTGTCCCTCGTACTTGGGCGCGGAGCCGTGGACCGGTTCGGCGAGCACCTTGCCCGTGCCGAAGTTGGCGCCCGGCGCGATGCCGAGGCCGCCGATCTGGGCGCCCGCGGAGTCGGAGAGGTAGTCGCCGTTGAGGTTCGGGAGGGCGAGGATGTCGTACTCGTCGGTCCGGGTGAGCATCTGCTGGAGCATGTTGTCGGCGATGCGGTCGTTGACGACGACCGCGTCCTCGGGCTGCTCGCCGTCGCGCTCTTCCCAGAGCGTGTCCTCCGTGATGACCTCGTCGCCGTACTCCTCCTCGGCGACCTCGTAGCCCCAGTCGCGGAACTGGCCCTCGGTGAACTTCATGATGTTGCCCTTGTGGACCAGCGTGACGGAGTCGCGGTCGTTCTCGAGGGCGTAATCGATGGCCTCGCGGACCAGGCGCTTGGTGCCGAACTCGGTGATGTGTTTGATGCCGATGCCCACCGGCCCGTCGTGGATGGTGGAGTCGAAGCCCATCTCGTCCTCGACGAACTCGCGGACCTGCTCGGACTCCTCGGTCCCGGCCTTCCACTCGATGCCGGCGTAGACGTCCTCGGTGTTCTCCCGGAACATGACCATGTCCATCTGCTGGGGTTCCGAGACCGGCGAGGGGACGCCCTCGAGGTAGTACGTCGGGCGAACGTTGGCGTAGAGGTCGAGGCGCTTGCGAAGCGCGACGTTCAGGCTCCGGAACCCGGCGCCGACCGGCGTCGTCAGCGGGCCCTTGATCGAGACGCGGAACTCCTCCATCGCGTCGACGGTCTCCTGGGGCAGGTTCTCGTCGTACTTCTCCCGGGCCGACTCGCCGGCGTAGACCCGCATCCAGTTGAACTCGCGTCCGGTCGCCGCCGCTGCTGCGTCGAGGACCTTCTGGGTGGCCGGTCCGACGTCGGATCCGATGCCGTCGCCGTAGAGGATCGGAACGATGGGGTCGTCCGGTACGTCCAGTTCGTCGGCGTCGGCGTCGTAGCCGATTTTCGTCCCCGAAGACGGAACTTCGATCTTGTCGTAGCTCATATCGTTTGAACGTCTGCAGCACCGGGCAAGAAACCTGCTGTTTGCCGCCGCACTGTCAACACGTCTCGTGGTACCACGCCGGAGTCGCGGCACCGTCGCGGGGGATTTTTCCCCTCCGGTCGACGCGGGTCACGTATGCACGTCATCGCCCACGGGGGCGCGGGCGACGAACCCGAGGAGCCGACCGACCGCCAGGCGGTTCTCGACGAGGCAGTGGCCACCGGCGTCGAGGAGTCCGCACCGCTCGACGCCGTCGTCGCGACCGTCGAGGTCCTCGAGTCCGATCCCCGGTTCAACGCCGGGGTCGGCGGGGCGGTCCAGAGCGACGGCGTCGTCAGGACCGACGCCGGGCTCATGACGGACGACCGTGCGGTCGGCGCGGCGTGTTCGATGCCGGGCGTCGAACACGCCGTCTCCGCGGCGCGCGTCGTCATGGAGGAGACCCCCCACGTGCTCGTGAGCGGCGAGCACGCGGTCGATCTGGCCGCCGACTACGGCGTCGAGACGGACGTCGACCTCTGGACCGATCGCACCCGGGAGCGGTGGGCGGCCCTCGAGACTCGCCCCTCGGGCGGTCCGGCAGACCACCTCGCCTGGCTGCGGGACCGCTTCGGCGGCCACGACACGGTCGGGGCCGTGGCGACGGACGGGGATCGGGTCGCCGCGGCCACCTCGACCGGTGGACGCTGGCTCGCCCTCGCCGGCCGGGTCGGTGACGTCCCCCAGGTGGGCGGCGGGTTCTACGCGGCGCCCGCGGGCGGTGCGAGCGCGACCGGAGCGGGGGAGGACATCGCCCGGGCGACCCTCGCACGCCGGGCGGTCGGCCACCTCGAGGCGGGCCACGACCCGGACCGGGCGGCGGATCTGGCCCTCGAGGAGTTCGCGGAGCTGACGGGATCGAGGGCGGGCGTCATCGTCGTCTCGAATTCGGGGGATTCCGGGCGCGCGTTCAACAGCGAAGCGATGCAGACCGCCCGGACGTCCCGGTGAACACGACCCGCAAGCGCTTTCTGCCGGTCGGATGAACGGACCGGCATGAGCGACGTCGATCTGTCCGCCGAGAAGTACGAGAAGTATCGCGAGGCGGGCGACATCCTGGCCACCGTCCTCGCCGAGACCGCCGACCGGATCGAGGTCGGGGCGCGCCAGCTCGACATTGCGGAGTACGCCGAGGACCGGATCGAGGACCTGGGCGGCAGCCCCGCCTTCCCGGTGAACGTCTCCGTCGACGAGGAGGCGTCGCACGCGACGCCGGCACGCGACGACGAGACCGAGATCGGCGAGGAGATGGTCTGCCTCGACGTCGGCGTCCACGTGGACGGGTGGATCGCCGACGCCGCGACCACCGTCGATCTGAGCGGCACTCCCGACCTGGTGGACGCGGCCGAGGACGCCCTCGAGGCGGCCATCGACGCGGTGGCGCCGGGCGTGCACACGGGCGAAGTGGGCGCCGCCATCGAGGAGGCAATCGACGGCCACGACGCGAACCCGATCGTGAACTTGACCGGCCACGGCCTCGACCACTGGGACGCCCACACGGGGCCGAGCGTCCCGAACCGGGGGCTCGACACCGGCGTCGAACTGTCGGTCGGCGACGTCGTCGCAATCGAGCCCTTCGCGACGGACGGGAGCGGCAAGGTCGGCGAGGGGAGCAAGACGGAGATATACTCGCTCGTCGAGGAGGGACGGGTTCGGAATCGACAGGCCCGGCAGGTCATGGAGACGGTGTCCGAGGAGTACCGGACCCTCCCGTTCGCGGCCCGGTGGCTCGACGATTCCAGGGCCGAGATGGCGCTGCGGCGGTTGACGATGAACGACGTCATGCGCGATTACCCGGTGTTGAAAGAGCGCGACGGGGCGCTGGTCAGCCAGGCCGAACACACCGTCATCGTCACCGAGGACGGTGCCGAGGTCACGACCCGGTAATCAGGCGTCGTTCATTCGCTGTTCTGTCACGCGATCGCAGACCGTGCAGACCGCGATCCGGTAGGGCTCCCGGGAGAAGGCCGCGTTCTCCTCGACACTGCTCTCCGTCCGCAGTTGGACGCGAACCCGGTGGACGGTTCGCTCGTGACAGTCCTCGCAGCGTACCCGTACCGTCTCGGCGTCCCGTGTCGGTCCGGCCATGACCCTCGGCCGCACAATCACCGGGGGACCACATAACCGTATCCCGCGCGAGCCGGTGTGCTGCCGGCGATACCGGCGACCGCTGCCGGATCGCCACCGGCCGGTCCAGCCGCCGATCACACCGAAACATTACTGGCGAGGGTCGCACAGGTCCCTGCATGGACTCCGTCTTCGCGCCGTGGCGCATCGACTGGGTCGAACGCGACGGCAACGACGACGTCGACGACTGCGTCTTCTGCGAACTCCCGGATCGGGACGACGACCGCGAGAATCTGATCGTCGCCCGCGCCGACCGCGCGTTCGCGATGCTCAACAACTACCCGTACAATCCCGGACACGCGATGGTGGTCCCCGCGGTCCACGAGGGCGCCTATCAGGCCCTGGACGAGCGGGATCTCCTCGCTCACGCCCGGCTCACCCAGCAGACCATCCGGGCCCTCGAGACCGCCTTCGACCCGGACGGCATCAACGCCGGGCTCAACCTCGGCGGCAGCGCGGCCGGCGGGTCGATCGACGACCACCTCCACACCCACGTCGTCCCCCGCTGGTCCGGCGACACCAACTTCATGCCCGTCATCTCCGAGACGAAGGTCATCGTGGAGGCGCTCGAGGACACCTACGACCGCCTTCACGACGCATTCGCCGACCTGGAGGGTGCGACGTCGACCGGGGACGGGGCGGTCCGCCTCTGACCCGGATCGACAGAACGACGGTGGGTTCATATACCGTGACCGGTCGATCCCGTGCCGTGATCTGACCGACGACCCGGCGGGGTGGGCGGGAGTGCGACGACCCCCGTCGGGTGGACGACCGTCGCCTGTCAGCCCTCGATCGGTTCGCCGAATGCGTAGACCGTGTTGTGCTCCGTGACCTCGACGTCGAGGACGTCGCCGGGCTCGATGCCCCGGTCGACCGCGTCCTTGACGACGATCTGGTGGTAGGCGTCGTCGTACGCCTGGACCGAGTCGCGCTTGCCGTCCTCGACGACGAGGACCCGGCGAGTCGTTCCGACGAGTCCCTCGTAGGCGTCCCCGACGACGTCCAGTTTCGCGTCGGTCATCTCCGAGGACCGTTCCTTCTTGAGCGTCCCGCCCAGTCCCTTCATGTCCGCGGCGTCGGTGCCCGGTCGCTTCGAGAAGCGCGTCACGTTGACCTTCTCCGGGCGAACCTCCCGGAGGAGGTCGAGACTCTGCTGGTGGTCCGCGTCAGTCTCGCTCGGGAACCCGACGATGAAGTCCGTCGAGAGCGTCCACTCCTCCAGGTGATCGTCGAAGGCATCGACCACCTCCCGGAAGTGCTCGACCTCGTGCTGGCGGCGCATGTCCTCGAGGACGGCGTCAGATCCCGACTGCACGGGGAGGTGCACGAAGTTGTAGAGCTTCTCACAGTCGGCGAAGACCGCGGCCAGTTCCTCGCGGATCCCGTGGACGCCCCAGGGGTTAGCCATCCCGACCCGGACGCGGAAGTCGCCCTCGATGGCACAGATCCGGCGGAGGAGTTCGGGGAGTTTCCGCTCGCCGCCGTCCCAGCCGTAGACGCCGGTGTCCTGGCCCGTGATCCGAATCTCCTTCGCGCCCGCCGCCACCAGTTCGCGTGCGCGGATGACGTTCTCCTCGACCGACGGCGAGTCCACGCGTCCGGTCGCGAACTTGGTGATGCAGTACGAGCAGTTGCTCATGCATCCCCGTGCGATCGGCAGGATGCCGACGACGCCGTCGAGCACCGGCTCCGCGTCCGGCGTCGTGGTCGGACACTCGCCGTTCGTGACCGCCGCCGGGACCTCGTCCCAGTGGAGGATCTGCGCGTCCACGCCGGCCTCGTCGAAGGCGGTCTCCTGGGCCAGCGCCATGCAGCCGGTGACGATCAGGTCGGCGGTCTCGTCCTCCAGTTCCCGGGCCCGGCGGAGCATGTTGTCCTCCGTCTTCTCGACCACGGTGCACGTGTTGAGGATGGCGACGTCGGCCGACGACGCGTCGTCCACCGGGTAGTGGCCGGCGTCGCGGAGCCGCCGCTCGATGGCGCGACTCTCGCCCCGGTTGGACGTGCACCCGTAGGTCTCGATGGTGTACCGGGCCATCGACACTCCGTACCGGCCGCGCGTGCAAAAGCGCCGTGATTGCAGCGGGACACGTATATCCGGCTCCCGCCCGTATCGGTCCCCGTGCAGCCGTCAGCCCTCCTGCCGGACGACCGGACCCCGCTCTCGGTCCCCGAACTCGCCGTCCTGGTGGCCGGCGTCGCGAGCATGGGCCTCGAGATCCTCGCCGGTCGTCTCGTCGCGCCGTCCTTCGGGAGCAGCATCTACACCTGGGGGAGCATCATCGGGGTCTTCCTCACCGCGTTGAGCATGGGCTACTGGTACGGCGGCAGGCGGGCCGCCGCCTCGGCCTCGACCCTTCGCCTCGGCGTCATCCTCGCCCAGTCCGCGCTGTTCGTCGCGTTCCTCCTGGCCGCGGGTGACTCGGTCCTGCAGGTCGCCGACGCGCTTCCCATCCCGTCGCGGTACGCGCCGGTCCTCCCGATCGCGGTCCTGTTCGGCCCGCCGGTGTTCCTCCTGGGGTTCGTGAGCCCCTACGCCGCCGAACTCTCCAGGGCCACTAGCACGGGCTCGGCGTCCGGCCGGGTTTACGCCATCGGCACGGTCGGGAGCATCGTCGGCTCCTTCGGTACGACGTTCGTGCTCGTGCCCGCGTTCTCCGTGACGGTCGTCGCGTTGCTGTTCGGGGCGCTCCTCGTCGTCAGCGCCGCCGCGATCGTCGTCGTCACCGCACCTCGGACCGTGGAAGTCGCCAGAGTGTCCGCGGTCGCACTCCTCGTGGTCGGGGCGTTCGTCTTCGGCGGTTCCGGCGTCGCCAGGGGCGGGACGACCGTCTACGAGACGCAGACGCCGTACCAGCAACTCGAAGTCGTCGACGACGGCGGCGTCCGGACCCTCTATCTCGACGGCATGCCCCAGAGCGCGACGTACGTCGACGGTCGCCAGGGATACGTCTTCGACTACAGCCGGTACCTCCACGTCCCGATGCTCGTCCAGGACGACGTGGACCGGGTCCTCTTCGTCGGCGGCGGCGGGTTCACGGCCCCACAGCGGTTCGTCGCGGAGTACCCGAACGTCACCGTCGACGTCGTGGAGATCGACCCGGTCGTTATCGAGACGGCGAAGCGGTACTTCGGCCTCGAGGAATCGGAGCGGCTGCACGTCTACCGGGGCGACGGCCGCGAGTTCCTCGAGACGACGACCCGGACCTACGACCTCATCGTCCTCGACGCCTACCGGGCGGACAAGGTTCCATTCCATCTGACCACGGTCGAGTTCATGACCCTGGCCAGCGACCGACTCGACGAGGACGGCATGCTGGTCGCGAACGTCATCTCTGCCGCCTCGGGGCCCGGATCGGGGTTCTTCAGGGCTGAGTACGCGACGATGGGCGAAGCGTTCCCACACGTCTACGCCTTCCCCACCTCGGAGACGCCGTTCCTCCAGAACATCGAGGTCGTGGCGAGCAAACGGGAACTCTCGCGCTCGCTGCTCGAGCGGCGAGCCGAGACCCGCGACGTCGGCGTCCCACTGGAGACGGCCGTCGCGGACGTGATGGCTCCCGGCTCCGTTCCCACCGACGACGTGCCGGTGCTCCGGGACGAGAAGGCCCCGGTGAGCGAACTGCTCGACGCCCAGCTGGGACGGCGGTACGTGATCACGCACAACGGGACGACCGTGACCGCCGCGAGCGGTTGATCAGGACCGGCCGAAGTCTTCGAGGATCGCGACGCCGCTACTGGCCCCGATCCGACTCGCGCCGGCCTCGAACATCGCCTTCGCGGTCGGCCAGTCACCGATTCCACCGCTGGCCTTGACCGGCAGGTACTCGGCCATGACCTCGACGTCCTCCACGGTCGCGCCCCCGTCCGCGAACCCGGTGGCCGTCTTCACGAAGTCGGCGTCCGCTTCCCGTGCCAGTTCGCAGGCCCGCCGCGTCTCCTCCGTGGAGAGCAACGGCGCCTCGACGATGACCTTCACCGGAATCGGGACGGCGGCGACCAGTTCGGCCAGTTCCGCCTCGACGACCTCGTCCTCGCCGGCCCTGAGCCGACCGACGTTGATCACGACGTCGAGTTCGTCCGCGCCGTCCTTCCACGCCCCGACGGCCTCGTCGTACTTCGCGCGAGCGGCGTTCTGACCGTGAGGGAACCCGATCACGGTGGCGACGGTCACGTCGTCGCCGGCGTACGCCTCCGCCCCGGAGACGTAACAGGGTGGGACGCAGGCGTTCATCCCGTTCTCTGCGGCCTCGTCGAGGACCCGCGTCACGTCCGCGAACGTGGTCTCCGGCCCGAGAACCGTGTGGTCGATGGCGCTGGCCAGTTCGTCCCGGTCCATGCCCCGCCCGACGACGCGCTCACTGAAAGGTGGGCCGGTCCATTCCGGGTGCCCCGCACAGGCCGTCCACGACCGCCGCGGCGGTGTGCCCCGCTATCCGGCGCTGGTAGGCGGGCCAGGTCGAGACGCCCGTCGCCCGGTCACGGATCGTCAGGTCGCCGCCCACGACGTACGCGTCCGACTGCGACCGGATCACCGTCGGGCCACCGCCGACCATTCGCGTCGCCAGACTCGCGTTTCCGGACTGGACGTAGGCGAAGGACGCCGATAGCGTGGCTGCTGGCGTGACGGGGTCGTACGCGACGGCGGCGTCGGTGACGCGGACCAGCAGCAACGCGGACGCGGTCGGCCCATCGACGGCGGATCGCCGGGAGACCGTCGCTCCGCGCTCGCGGAGGCGCTTCTCGATCCCGTCGGCGACGGCCGCTTCGAGCCAGCCGTCGCCCTCCACAACGAGCACGATCGGATCGCCCAGGCTGGCGGAGGCGTCGTTCACCCGAGCGGTCCCGACGGACGAGTCGACGGCCGTCTCGCCCCGGAGCGCGCTGGCGTCGACGACGGCGAACCCGAGGACGAGCAGGGCGACGAGGAGCGTCGACGCCACGGCGACGCGTCTGGAGGAGGGCATACGTGAATCGTCGCGCCCGACGGTACTCAACGTGCCGGTGGCGGCGCCCGGGTTTTTGCCAGTGCACGCCCTATCCCGGGACATGGCGTCAGAGACGGTGGAAGAGACGGCCGCGGAGATCGCCTCGATGGAGATCAGGGGTGCGGCGACGATCGCCAGGGCCGCGGCCGAGGCGCTCGCCGCGCAGGCGCGCGAGAGCGACGCCGACGACCCCGAGGCATTCCGCGCACAGATGCGTGCCGCCGCCCGGGAACTCAAGGAGACGCGACCGACGGCGGTGAGCCTCCCGAACGCCCTGCGGTTCGTCCTCCGGGGGATGGATGGTGACTCGGTGGGGGAACTGGAGGCGTCCGTCGAGCGCACCGTCGCGTCGTTCGTCGAGGACCTCGAGTCTGCCCAGGATCGCCTGGGGCGGATCGGCGCGAACCGCCTCCGCGACGGGGACGTGATCATGACCCACTGTCACTCCACGGACGCCCTCGCGACGGTCGAGAAGGCGGTCGCCGACGGCAAGCACGTCGAGGCGATCGTCAAGGAGACCCGCCCCCGCAACCAGGGACACGTCACCGCGAGCCAGCTCCGTGACCTGGGGGTGCCGGTCACGCTCGTCGTGGACAACGCGGCCCATCGCTACCTCAACGACGTGGACCACGTCCTGGTCGGCGCGGACTCCATCGCGGCCGACGGGTCGGTCGTCAACAAGATCGGGACGAGCGGCCTGGCCGTCAGCGCCAGGGATCGCGGGACGCCGATCGTGGTCGCCGCCCAGACCCTGAAACTCCACCCCGGGACGCTGACCGGGCACACGGTCGAGATCGAGATGCGAGACGAGTCGGAGGTGATCGACGCGGAGACGCGGGCGGAGATCGGCGACGTCGAGGTTCGCAACCCCGCCTTCGACGTCACGCCGCCCCGGCACGTGGACGCAATCGTCACCGAACGCGGCCAGTTCCCGCCGGAGAGCATCGTCACGCTGATGCGCGAACTCTACGGCGACGTCGATACCGAACCCTGGCGCGAACCCACCGACCGCCGATAGCAACATTTTCCCGCGGCGCACTCCCCGTTCCCCCATGGTCCTGCCGTCCGGGAGCACGGTTCCGCCCCTTCCCCAGGCAGCGGTGCTGGTGGTCGCCGTCGCGGCGACCGCCTGGGCGCTCCGCCGGGACCGGGTCGGGGTCGACGACCGCACCGTCGTCGCCCTGTCGCCGTGGATGGTCGCCGGCGCGACGCTGTACGTCCTCTACCAGGTCGCGGCGCTGCCGTCGCTCGTGGCCCCGTTCTTCGGCTCCCCCGCGGTCTACGCGACGACGTTCGTGATCGCGGGCGCGACCTGGCTCCTCGCGAGGCGGACGGGTCGTCCCCTGTCGGTCCTGGCCGGGACGGGCGTCGTCGCTGCCCTCGTTCCCACCGCGATCGCCGTCGCTATCGGCCTCGCGAACGGGACGTTCGCCCCGGTAGTGCCGCTCCTGGCCGTGGCCCTCGGGGCCGCACTGGCCGCCGGGGCGTGGATCGCGTACCGACGAATCCGGCCGCGAGACGCCGAGAGCGTCGGCCTCGCGGGGCCAGTCGTGATCCTCGCACACGCGCTCGACGGCGTCTCGACCGCCGTGGGCGTCGACGTTCTCGGGTTCGCCGAGCGGACGCCCCTCTCCCGGCTGGTCATGGAGGCTGCCGGGGCCCTCCCGACGGCCGACGTGATCGGGGTCGGCTGGCTGTTCGTCGCGGTGAAGGTGGCGCTGGCCGCGGTGGTGCTCTCGACGCTCGCCGGCTACGTCCGCGACGAACCGACGGAGGGGAACGCCCTGCTGACCGTCGTCGCGGCGGTCGGCCTCGGCCCGGCGGCGCACAACGTGTTGCTGTTCGCCGTCCTCGGGCCCGCAGGTTTTTAACGCGGTCCAGACCCAGTTCGAGGCATGGTCCGCGTCGTCGTCGCGGGGCACGTCAACTGGGACGTGACCCTCCGCCTCGAGTCCCTGCCGGCGCCAGACGGCGAGGCGCGCATCACGTCCCAGCGACGGTCCGGCGGCGGCAGCGCGGCGAACGTGGCGACGGCGCTGGTCGGCATCGGCGTCGAGTCCGCCCTGATCGGGAGCGTTGGCGACGACGAGCCGGGCTTTCTGGCGCGGCGGGAACTCGAACGGGACGGGGTCGCGATCGACGGTCTCCTGACGGTGCGGAACCGCGAGACGACGGTGAAGTACCTTCTGGTGGACGACGACGGCCAGGTCATGGTCCTGGGCAACGACGGGGCGAACGAGGCGTTCGGCCCCGGCGCGATCGACCCGGCAGCCGTTCGCCGCGCGGATCACCTCCACCTCACGAGCCAGCGACCCGCGAGCGCGGCCTTCCTCCGCGAGGTGGCCGGCGAGGCGGCCGTCCCGGTCTCGTTCGACCCCGGGCGCCGACTGGCGGAGCGCGATTACGGCGCCCTCCTCGACGACGTCGACGTCCTCTTCGTGAACGACCGTGAGGCCGAGGTCGCGATGGCGGGCCGGGATCCGGCGCGCGTCGTGGCGGGCACCGACCGCGTGATCGTCGTCAAACACGGTGCGGCGGGCGCGACGGTCTACGTGGACGGGGCCGTCTACCATCACGACGGCTTCGCGGTCACGCCCGTCGATACCACCGGTGCGGGCGACGCCTTCGCGGCGGGCTTCCTCGCGGTCGCGACCGGCGGATGGGACGGTGGATCGTCCGTGCCCCTGGCCGACGCCGATTTCGAGCGGGCGGTGGCGGTGGCCAACGCCTGCGGTGCGATGGCCGTCCGCGAGGAGGGCTCGAGGACCACCTCCTCCCGGGAGGCGGTCCGTGCCTTCCTGGCCGAGCGGCGCTCGTCGGCGTGAGCGACCGTCGCGTTTTTTCTCCCCTCGCGCGAAGCGCGGACCATGGCCCGTCAGCCACACCTGCAGATCGAGACGGGGGACGTTCGAGACGTCGCACTCCTGCCCGGCGACCCGGGACGCGTCGATCGGATCGCCGCCAAGTGCGAGAACGCCGAGACAGTCGCCCGGAACCGGGAGTACGAGGTCGTCGACGCGACGTACCGTGGCGTGCCCCTGACCATCGCGTCGACGGGTATCGGGTCCCCGTCGGCGGCGATCGCGGTCGAGGAACTCGCCCGCGTGGGCGTCGAGACGTTCGTTCGAGTGGGGACGACGGGGGCCCTCCAGTCCGACATCGATATCGGGGACGTCGTCGTGGCGACGGGAGCCGCCAAGAACGAGGGGACGACGAAGCGCTACGAACCGGTCGAGTTTCCCGCGACGCCCGACTTCGCGGTGACCCGGGCCCTCGTGGACGCGGCCGAGGCGAACGACGAGGCGGTTCACGTGGGACCGGTCGCCACCGACGACGCCTTCTACGCGGAGAGTGGCACCGTCGTGGACGAGTGGGAGGACGCCGGCGTTCTCGCCGTCGAGATGGAGGCCGCGGCGGTGTTCACCCTCGCGCGGCGGCGGGGGCTGGCCGCGGGTGCAATCTGCACCGTGGACGGCAACCTCGTCGAGGGGACCCAGAAGGGGACCGAGGGCGAGGACGAACTCCCCGAGAAGGCCCGGAACAACGTCGAGCGTATGATCGAGGTGGCCCTGGAGGCTGTCGTGGCCCTCGCCGAGTAACACAACATCCAAACCCCTGACCGTTCCAGTGGACTGTATGCCGACGGGATCGGGGAGGGTGTCCGAGACCCGGGCGGTCGCCCGTCGGGCGATCGCGCGGCGGGTGATCCGTCTGCGCCGGTGGCTCAGCGAGACGAGTCACCTGGAACGGGCGTCGGTGCTGGTGTTCGCGCCGTTGCTCATCGCGGTCGTCACGTACCTCTCGAACGCCATCGGGTCGATCTCCTTCCTGCTGTTCCCCCCGCTGGCCTCCGGGACGTACACCCTGTTCGCGGATCCGGAGGGCGAGTACTCCTCGCCAGTGAAGTTCGTCGGGGGGATGACCATCGGTGCGTTCGCGGGCTGGGTCGCTCTGGAGGTCTCCGCGATCTTCATCTACGACATCCCGGCGAGCAGGATGGCGGTCCACCCCGGCGGGGCGGCACTCGGGCTCCTGCTCACCGGCGTCCTCATCTGGGTGCTCGATCTGGAGGAGCCGACGGCGTTCTCGACCGCCCTGCTGGTGCTCATCACTGGGACCTCCCAGCTGGCGTACGTCGTTGGCGTCGCCCTCTCCTCGACGTTCGTCGCGGTGGTCTTCGTGGTCTGGCGCGAGTCCTTCTTCGAGGAGCGTCACCGGTACCTCTACGAGACCACCTCGGCGGACGATCGAGTGCTGGTTCCGATGCGGACCGAGCGGTCCGACGTCGCCGCACTGTTCGGGGCGCGCCTCGCGGCCGCCCACGAGGCGAGCAAGGTCGTCCTGCTCGGGATGGTCTCGGAGGAGGCGACCGAGCGAGCGGAGTCCGACCTGGCCGAGGCGGTCGCCGAACCGACCGACGCGGAGTACATCGAGGGTGCGACATCCGCGGGTGAGGCGCGCGCTGCCGACCTGACGGCCCGGAATCTGGAACAGGTTGCCGCGCGGATCGAGACCCACGTCGGGGTCCCGACGGACGTCGTCGTCACGCACGAGAGCGGCGACGTCGCGGGACAGGTACTCGACGCGGCGGACGCCGAGGACTGCGACCTGGTCGTCGCCCCGTACGAGACCGAGGACGGCGACCTCGCCGAGTACATCAGGGAGCTCTTCCGGGCGCCGCGGGACGTGATCGCCTTCAAACCGCACCGGGGGGAGACCCAGTGGAAGCGGGTGATGGTCACGGTCCGACGGGCGGGCGACGTCGCGAACGCGATGCTCGATTACGCCCAGCGACTGGTGGGCGAGACGGGGTCGGTCTCCGTCTGTTCGATCATCGACGAGGAGGCCGAGCGCCGGCCGGCCGAGCGCATGCTCGCGGACATCGTCGAGGTGGCGACGGTCAGGACCGAGACGCGGGTCACCCAGTCGAGTTTCGAGGCCTTCCTCGAACGCAACGACGCCCACTACGACCTGGTCTTCCTCGGCGCGAGCACGGACCGGTCGGGCCCGTCGCGGCTGTTGAACCGACCCGCCTTCGAGAGGGTGGCCGACGTGGAGACCGACCTCGCCATCGTCCATCGCGGCTGAACCCGCTCCCGTCATCCGTCGTACCCCGTGGCGAGCGCCGGCGCCGCTCGCGGCCACAGCGGCCACGGCCGCCGAGACCTGAAACCCTCTTGACGCCCGGTCCCCAACGGCCGGGCATGCAGTGGAAGCTCTTCGCCGACCTCGCGGAGGTCGCGGGGTCGAAGACGATCGAGGTGTCCGTCGATCCGGGGACCGACGCCACGGTCGGCGACGCACTCGACTCGCTGGTCGCGGACCGTCCGGCCCTCCGCGACCGGATTACCGACGATGACGGCGACCTCGTCGATCACGTCAACGTGCTCCGAAACGGGCAGAACGTCTTCGCGGCCGCCGAGGGACTGGACACGGCGGTCGAGGCCGAGGACGAACTCGCGCTGTTCCCGCCCGTCAGCGGTGGGAGCGCTCCCGGTACGGCCCGGTGAGGTCGGCCGCGAACACGAAGTCCGGATCGTCGCTCACCGCGACGCGGGCCGCCGCGGCGTCGCTCACGGCCCGCGTCGTCTCGGGAACGAGCACCCGGACCCGGTCCGCGCCCGCGCCCGCGGCGTCCCGGGCGATGGCCGCGAAGAGGTCTCCGGCGGCCTCGAGGTCGTCCCAGGCGGCGGCCCCGTAGTCCGCCCACGTCTCCGCGCCGTCGTCCGTCTCTCGCTCCGCGACCCGGGAGCGGTACGCGACGGCGGCCGTGCCTCCCCCGTCGACGACGAGGAGGGATTCCTCGTCCCGCGCCCGCTCCAGACCCGCCAGCGAGACCTCGGCGAGCGCCCACGACTCGTCGATCGAGAGCCCGAGACCGTCCAGGGACGCCGCGGCGCGGGACTCGCGCCAGTGACTCCAGGCGGCCCTCGGCTCGTCCGTGACGGTCCCCGTCACCCGGGCGTCGGCCGTCGGCTCCGGGTGCGCCCAGCGAAACTCGGGCCCGGGTCCGAAACCGGCGGCCCGCGACAGGCCCAGGCCCCGCTCGTTCCACGAAAAGACCATGTCGCGGGCGACCGTCGCACCGCGATCCCGCGCCCAGTCGAAGCCGGCGTGTGACAGCGCGATCCCCACTCCCTCTCCCCGGTAGTCCGGGTGGACGCGCATCCCCTGCTGCCAGGCCTCGTGTTCGGAGAGGAGGACCGTCTGGACGACGCCGATCGGGTCACCGTCGACCGTCGCGACGCTGGTCCGCTGGGTCTCGTCGTCCGCGGCCACCCACTCCACGAAGACGTCGGGGAGGTAGTCGGTTCCGTCCCGATCGGGCCACGTGTCGCGCGTGAACGCCGCGACGGCCGCGGCGTCGTCGGCTTCCGCCTGCCGGACCCTCATCGCCAGGGGACCGACCGCTCCTGGATCTCCCCAGCGAGGGAGCGACCCATCGCCTCGGCCACGTTCTCCGTGTTCTCGATCGCCCACATGAGTTTCACCATGGCCGTGCCCGGCAACATGTCCTCGCCCTCGATCACGCCGGCCTCGAGGAGGTCCCGGCCCGTATCGTAGACGCGGTCACAGACCCGCCCCTCGAGGCACTGGCTCGTCATGACGACGTGGGTGCCGGCGTCGACCAGGTCGGCGACGACGTCGATCGCGTCGGTGCTGACGTGGCCCAGGCCGGTCCCCTCGATGACCACGCCCGATTTTTCCGCCATGCGCTCGAGTCGCTCGAGATCCATGCCCGGGGTGAATTTGAGCAATTCGACGTCGGTCGCGAGGGCGGTGTCCACGTCGAGGTCCACCGCGCCCCGGTCGCGGTACTCGCGGTCGAAGGTGACGGCCCCGGTCCCGTAGTCCACCCATCCCAGCGGCGAGGCTCCGATCGTCTCGAAGGCGTCCCGGCGGGACGTGTGATTCTTGCGCACGCGGGTCGCCCGGTGGAGGGCGACCCGGTCGTCGCTCTCGTTCGCGTGCATCGCGACCACGACCTCAGCCGCGTCGCTCGTCGCGGCCTCCACCGCGCTGACCGCGTTCACGACGTTGTCGGAGGAGGGTCGGTCGGCCGAGCGCTGACTCCCGGTGAAGACGACGGGCACCGGCGTGTCGAGCATGAAGGCGAGGGCGCTCGCGGTGTACTGCATGGTGTCGGTGCCGTGCATGACCACGACGCCGTCGACGCCGCGTTCCACTTCCTCGGCGACGACCGCGGCGAGGTCCTGCCAGACCTCCGGTTCCATGTTCTCCGAGAGCATGTTGGCGACGACGCGCCCACGGTAGTTCGCCATTCCGGCCAGGTCGGGGACGGCCCTGAGGACGTCCTCGGCGTCGAACTGCGCGGTGACGGCCCCGGTTCGGTAGTCCACGGTCGAGGCGATGGTGCCGCCGGTCGAGACGAGCGCGACGGTCGGCAGGTCCTCGTCGAATTCGACGCTCGACGTCTCGGCGGTTTCCCCGGCCTGCACGTCGTAGACGTCCGACTCGAGGACGTCGACGGTCGCGTCGGCCCGGTCGATCCCGACGTTGTAGCCGCTCGACAACTTCACGACGACGTGCTCCGGCGTCGTGGAGGGCAAGAGGATTCCCTCGTGGGTCACGCCGTCACTCGTATCGACGCGGACCCGGTCCCCTGGATTCATGACCCGGGTTACCGGCGCGGCAGACTTGAAAGCATCTATGCCTGGCTCGGCGCGACCTAGTTCGAGATGGTCCAGCCGCGGTCGGTCCTGGTGACGACGTCGTCCTCGGCGAGCGTCGTCAGGACCTCCTCGACGAGCCCCTCCGGCACCTCGACCTCGCGGGCGATGGCGTCGGCCGTCTGCTCCTGGCCCGCGAGCACGCCGAGCACTTCGGCGGCCAGCTGGCCACCGTCCCCGTCCGTGAGCTGGTTCAACTCGGTCTGTACCTCGGTGAGCCGTCCCTGGACCCATCGCTGGGCCATCGAGAGCTCGCGTTCGAGGTCCCGGAGGTCGTCGAGCTTCCCCGCGAGGTCTGCGACCTCGGCGTCGCCGTCGAAGGCGGTCGTGATCCGCAGGTGCGAACAGCGTCCGAGGTCGAGGTCGGCGGACGCCGGGTACGCGCTCTTCGCCCCGAAGTCGTAGGGAGAGACCTGCACCTCGAGTCTGAGGTTCTGGGCGATGTGGAAGTACTTGCGGCGCTTCTCGTCGACGTGGCTCTCGACCAGACCCGCCTCCTCGAGTCGGCTGAGGTGGTCGATGACCGCCTTCGGACTCACGTCGATGTACTCGGAGATCTCGGTGACGTAGCTCGGCTTCCGGGCCAGCAATCGCAGGATTCGACGCCGGTTCTCGTTGCCGAGCAGGTCGAGCAGCGCCCCGGAGTCCATTCCCAGCGATGCTTCGGGACCCGCGGGGAAAAGCATGTCTGCTCGCGGCCGGGCCGAAATTGCACGACGACATAAAGGTGCGGCAGTAGACTTATGGCCGACTGTGCCTGACAATCACTCGCATGTTCGAGCCGTTCTCGAGCGGGTACTACCTGGGACGGCTGTACGTGGAGCCGACCGACGAGGACCGGGCCGCGATACAGCGCACCCAGCACGAGCGCGTCAACGAGCAACTGTACGCCACGGGCGAGGGAGTCGAGCGACTCGACGCACCGCTCGTGATGAAGCTCGACAGGACCCACCTGGCGGTTCGCGGTTCGGAGGACGTCTCCGAGGGAACCCTCGCGGTCCCCGAGGAGACCCTCGAGTCACTCGATATCGAGAACCCTCCCACGCTCAGCGAGGTCCTGCTCGCGAAGGCCGACCACGCCCGGCAACTCGTCTCGTTCGGGGCCGTCTGAGGCCTCGATCCGGGTGGGTTTATTGCCCAGGCTCGCCCCACTCCGGACGATGCTCGACCGGCTCCTTGGTCGCGCCCACCTCAAGGCGCGCATCGCGGAACTGGAAAACGAACGCGACTCCCTCGAGCGCCAGCTCGCGGCCGAATCGGAGCGTCGTAGCGAGGCCGCTCGCAAGCGCCAGGAGGCCGAGGAGACGGTGAACCGCCTGGAAGACCGCGTCGCCGAACTGGAGGACCGCGTCGAGCGCGCCGAGACGACCGCCACCGAACGGTCCGTCAGGGGCGAGGAGACGGTCCGGGGCGACCGCCTGGCCGAGGTCCTCGACAGGCTTGCGAGCGTCGAGACCGGTCCGGAGGGGGCGCTCTCGGCCATGGTCACCGACGCCGTCCCCGACCCCGTGCGCGAGGCCTTCGGCGACCGGACGCCCCTCGTCGATCGGGCGGCACCCGCCATGGTCTACGCCGACGACGCCGGGATCGTGAGCGTCGCGCTCCGGCCGCCTGTCGCGCCCGAACCGTTCCTCGAGTGGGGCGACGGGTTCGTGGTGGACAGAGACTGGTTCGAACCGCGCGGTCGGTACGCCCTGGCGCTGGTCCGATCGGACCTCTTCGTCCTCGGCGAGTACGTCGGCGACGATCGGGTCGACGCGCGCGGATTCACCACGGACGTCCAGGCCGATCACTCCAAGGGCGGCTGGTCGCAGGGACGCTTCGAGCGACGTCGCGACGAACAGATCGACGACCACCTCGACCGGGTGCACGACGAACTCGCGGACCGAGCGGCCGACCGCCTCTACCTGGTCGGCGAGTCGACGCTCCTCCCCGCCTTCGAGGACGAGGCGGCCGTGACCAGGCCCAGCGATGCGACCGGCGACCCGGAGGCGGCCCTCGAGGAGGCCTTCGCCGACTTCTGGTCGGTCAGGATGGTACTGCTCTGAGGCGTGGGCGGCACAACAGGGAAGGGCACACCGGACGATGTGGGGACAATGCGCGTCGCGCTGCTCGCACACGAGAAGTTCCCCGACCGCGCGAAGACCGCGGTCGGCGTTCTGCGCTACGCCGACTACGAGGTGGCGGCCGTCCTCGACCGCACGAGCGCGGGCGACCGGGTCGCCGATCACCTCTCCGGCGTCCCCGACGCACCGATCGTGGGCGGCATGGACGAGGTGGAGGGGGCCGTGGACGCCCTCGTCATCGGGATCGCACCGATCGGTGGTGGATTCGACGACTCGTGGCGGCCCGACGTCCGTGCCGCCATCGAGCAGGGGGCCGACGTGGTCGCGGGACTGCACTACTTCCTCTCCGAAGACGATGAAATCGCCGCGCTCGCCGCGGAGCACGACGTGGACGTCTGGGACGTCAGGAAGCCCGACGAGGACCTGACGGTCGCCGGGGGCGTGGCAGACGAGGTCTCGGCGACCGTCGTCCTGACCGTCGGTACGGACTGTTCGACGGGGAAGATGACGACCACGATGGAACTGGCGGGTGCGGCCCGAGAGCGCGGCATCGACGCGGCCGTCGTCCCGACGGGGCAGACCGGGATCCTCGTCGAGGGGTGGGGGCACCCGATCGACCGCGTGGTCAGCGACTTCGCCGCCGGCGCGGTGGAGGACATGATCCTCGAGCGCGGCGACGACCACGATTACCTCTTCGTCGAGGGACAGGGCAGCATCGTCCACCCGGCGTACTCGGCGGTCACGCTGGCGATCCTCCACGGGGCGATGCCCGACGCCCTCGTCCTGACCCACAACGCCGGGCAGGGGACGATCCACGGCTACGATGACTTCCCCCTTCCCGACCCGGGGACCTACGTGGACCTCTACGAGTCGATCGCCGCCCCGGTCCACGAGACGACAGTCGCCGCCGGCGCGCTCAACACGTCCGCGCTCGACTCGGAGGCGGCGGCTCGCGAGGCAGTGACGGCCTACGCGGACGCCATCGACGCCCCCGCGACCGACCCGATCCGCTTCGGGGTCGAGGAGGTGTTGGACGCGATCCGATGACGCTCGACACCGCCTTCGAGCGCGTGACCCTCCCGCTGGAGCATCCATTCACCATCGCGCGCGGGACCCAGGAGACGACCGAGAACGTGATCGTCCGCGTCGAGGACGAGGCGGGGCGCGTCGGGATCGGCGGGGCGGCCCCCTCACGTCGATACGGGGAGACGGCCGACACCGTCGAGGCGGTGCTACCCGACCTCCTCGCCGCCGTGGAACGGGTGGGGGACCCCCACCACCTGGACCGGATCGAGGACCGGATGGCGGGCGTCGTCGGGGACAACCCCTCGGCGAAGGCCGCGGTCGACGTGGCACTCCACGACCTCGTCGCCAGGCGGGCCGACCTCCCGCTGTACCGGTACCTCGGACTCGATCCCGGGGACGCCCCCGAGACCTCGTACACCATCGGGATCGACGCTCCCGAGCGCATGCGGGAGAAGACCCGCGAGGCACTCGACCGCGGGTTCTCGATCCTCAAGGTGAAACTCGGCACCGACGACGATCACGCCCGTCTCGCCGCCGTCAGGGAGGCGGCTCCGGACGCCACCATCCGCGTCGACGCCAACGAGGCGTGGTCGTCGCGGCAGGCGGTCCGCCGCATCGAGGAGATCGAGCCCTACGGCGTCGAGTTCGTCGAGCAACCGGTCCCCGCCGACGAACCGGCAGCCCTCCGGTACGTCCACGAGCACTCCCCGGTCCCGATCGCCGCCGACGAGAGCCTCGTCCGGGCGAGCGACGTCCCGGCCGTGGCGGACAGGGCGGACGTCGCGAACCTGAAACTCATGAAGACCGGGGGCATCCGGGAGGCGATCCGGCTCGTCCACGCCGCCCGGGCGCACGGTCTCGGGGTCATGGCGGGGTGCATGATCGAATCGAACGCCTCCATCGCCGCAGCGGCACATCTGGGGCCGCTGCTCGATTACGCCGACCTCGACGGATCGCTCCTGCTCGCGGAGGACGACTACCTGGGCGTTCCGTTCGACGGGGGCCGGATCGACCTGGGCGCACTGGACCGACCGGGGACCGGAGCGCGACCGACGTCCTGACCGCGCGCCGAACCGTTACCACGGTCTCAACAGGCTTATAGCGAGGTCACCAGTTAGTGGCCTCCATGAGCACGGTCACGGTGACGCTCCCCGACGGCTCGACGCTCTCCGTCGAGCGGGGAGCGACGGTCGAGGACGTAGCGTACGAAATTGGCCCCGGCCTCGGCCGTGACACAGTCGCCGGCAAACTCGACGGCGACCTCGTCGCCAGGGAGCAACCGATCGAGGACGACGCGGAGATCGAGATCGTCACCGAAGACGCCGAGGAGTATCGCTCGGTCCTTAGGCACACGGCAGCCCACGTCTTCGCGCAGGCCCTCCAGCGTCTGTACCCGGACGCGAAACTCGCCATCGGTCCCTACACGGACGACGGCTTCTACTACGACGTCGCGGGCGTCGATATCGACCAGGACGACCTGGCCGCCATCGAGGCGGAGATGGAGGAGATCGTCGCGGCCGACTATCCGGTCGAACGCGTCGAGCGCTCCCGCGAGGAGGCCGAGGAGATATACGCCGACAACCCGTACAAACTGGACGTCCTCGACGAGGAGGCCGCCGGCGAGGACCCGGTCTCCTTCTACCGGCAGGACGGCTGGGAGGACCTCTGTCGCGGCCCCCACGTCTCCTCGACGGGCGAGATCGGCGCGTTCTCACTTCTCACCGTCTCGGCGGCCTACTGGCGCGGAGACGAGGACAACGACACGCTGACCCGCGTCTACGGCACGGCCTTCGAGACCGAAGACGCCCTCGAGGAGTTCCTCGACCGGCGCGAGAAGGCCAAAGAACGGGACCATCGCAAGATCGGTACGGAGATGGAGCTGTTCTCGATCCCCGACGTGACCGGTCCCGGGCTGCCGCTTTACCACCCCAACGGCAAGACGATCCTCAAGGAACTCGAGGACTACGTCGAGGACATCAACGAGGCGGCGGGCTACGACTACGTCGAGACCCCGCACATCTTCCGGACGGAACTGTGGAAGCAGTCCGGGCACTACGACAACTACGTCGACGACATGTTCCTCCTCGAC